>CAZHCN010000265.1:0-3062 GCA_964530895.1 uncultured Methyloceanibacter sp.
GCATCGTCTATATCGGCGCCGAGGTGAACCCGGGCGACATCCTGGTGGGCAAGATTACGCCCAAGGGCGAGAGCCCGATGACGCCGGAGGAGAAGCTGCTTCGCGCCATCTTCGGCGAGAAGGCGTCCGACGTGCGCGATACCTCGCTCAAGCTGCCGCCCGGCGTGTCCGGTACGGTGGTCGAGGTGCGCGTGTTCAACCGCCACGGTGTGGAGAAGGACGAGCGCGCCATGGCGATCGAGCGCGAGGAGATCGAGCGACTCGCCAAGGACCGGGACGACGAGCTCGCGATCCTCGACCGCAACGTCTTTGGCCGTCTCAAGGACGTCCTGATGCACAAGGTCGTGGCCAAGGGGCCGAAAGGCTTCAAGAAGGACGCCAAGATCACCGAGGCGCTGCTGGACGAGGTGCCGCGCAGCCATTGGTGGGAGATCGCGCTCAAGAACGATAAGGCGATGGCCGAAGTCGAGGCAATTGGCCGTCAATACGAAGAGGCCAAGAAGCGGCTCGAGCAGCGCTTCGTCGACAAGGTCGACAAGCTGCAGCGCGGCGACGAGCTGCCGCCCGGCGTGATGAAGATGGTCAAGGTCTTCGTCGCGGTGAAGCGCAAGATCCAGCCCGGCGACAAGATGGCCGGCCGCCACGGCAACAAGGGCGTGATCAGCCAGATCGTGCCGATCGAGGACATGCCTTATCTCGATGACGGCACCCCGGTCGACATCGTGCTGAACCCGCTCGGCGTGCCGAGCCGCATGAATGTCGGCCAGATCCTTGAGACCCATCTCGGCTGGGCATGCCGAGGCCTCGGCCGCAAGATCGGCGAGGCGCTGCATGCCTATCAGGAGAGCCACAAGCCGAAGCCGCTGAAGGATCTGCTCAAGACCATCTACGGCGACGACAAGGCCGTGGCGGCGCTGCGTGACGATCAGCTCATCGAGGTGAGCGAGAGTCTGTCGGCGGGCGTACCGGTGGCGACGCCGGTGTTCGACGGTGCGCACGAAGGTGACGTCTCGGCCCTGCTGGAGGCGGCCGGTCTCGATACGTCCGGTCAGGTGACGCTGCACGACGGGCGCTCCGGCGAGGCGTTCGAGCGCAAGGTGACGGTGGGCTACATCTATATGCTGAAGCTCCACCACCTCGTGGACGACAAGATCCACGCGCGTTCGATCGGTCCGTACAGCCTGGTCACTCAGCAGCCGCTCGGCGGTAAGGCGCAGTTCGGCGGCCAGCGCTTCGGCGAGATGGAGGTGTGGGCGCTCGAAGCTTACGGCGCCGCCTACACGCTGCAGGAGATGTTGACCGTGAAATCGGACGACGTCGCCGGCCGTACCAAAGTGTACGAGGCGATCGTCCGCGGCGACGACACGTTCGAGGCGGGTATCCCCGAGTCGTTCAACGTGCTGGTCAAGGAAATGCGTGCCTTGGGACTGAATGTCGAGTTGGTGCAGCCGAAGCCTGAGGAGCAGCAGCCGCAACGGGCGCGGCTGCCGCGGCCCGCGGCCGAGTGAGCCTTAGCCCCCTAGGCTCGAAACGCAGCACCGACGACGACCAACCGAAGGGCGGCACGCCGCCCATTAGGAGATAAAGAGAATGAACCAGGATATCGTCAACCTCTTTAACCCTCAGACGCAGCAGCAGAATTTCGATCAGATTCGCATCGGTATCGCGAGCCCTGAGAAAATTCTGTCGTGGTCGTACGGGGAGATCAAGAAGCCGGAGACGATCAACTACCGCACCTTCAAGCCGGAGCGTGACGGCCTGTTCTGCGCGCGCATCTTCGGACCGGTGAAGGACTATGAGTGCTTGTGCGGCAAGTACAAGCGCATGAAGTACAAGGGCGTCATCTGCGAGAAGTGCGGCGTCGAGGTGACGCTCGCCAAGGTCCGGCGCGAGCGCATGGGTCATATCGAGCTCGCCGCGCCGGTCGCGCATATCTGGTTCCTGAAGTCGCTGCCGTCGCGCATCGGCCTTCTGCTCGACATGACGCTGAAGGACCTGGAGCGCGTGCTCTATTTCGAGAACTATATCGTGCTCGAGCCGGGGCTCACCTCGCTCAAGCCGCTGCAGCTGCTATCGGAGGACGAGTACCTCCAGGCGCAGGAGGATTTCGGCGAGGATTCGTTCACCGCGTCGATCGGCGCGGAGGCCATCCGCGAGCTCTTGAAGGGGCTGGATCTGGAGAAGATCGCCGCCGACCTGCGCGTGGAGATTGCCGAGTCGACCTCGGAGCTTAAGCCCAAGAAGCTCGCCAAGCGTCTGAAGGTGGTCGAGGCCTTCATTCAGTCCGGCAACAAGCCGGAGTGGATGATCCTCACCGTGGTGCCGGTCATTCCGCCGGAGCTGCGTCCGCTGGTGCCGCTCGATGGCGGCCGCTTCGCCACCTCCGACCTCAACGACCTCTACCGCCGCGTCATCAACCGGAATAACCGGCTGAAGCGGCTGATGGAGCTCCGCGCGCCGGACATCATCATCCGCAACGAGAAGCGCATGCTGCAAGAGGCCGTCGATGCGCTGTTCGACAATGGACGGCGTGGCCGCGTCATCACCGGCGCCAACAAGCGTCCGCTGAAGTCGCTCGCCGACATGCTGAAGGGCAAGCAGGGCCGGTTCCGCCAGAACCTGCTCGGCAAGCGCGTCGATTACTCGGGCCGCTCGGTCATCGTGGTCGGACCCGAGCTCAAGCTGCATCAGTGCGGCCTGCCGAAGAAGATGGCGCTCGAATTGTTCAAGCCGTTCATCTATTCCCGGCTCGACGCCAAGGGCCATGCCGCCACGGTGAAGCAGGCGAAGAAGCTGGTCGAGAAAGAGAAGCCGGAGGTGTGGGATATCCTCGATGAGGTGATCCGCGAGCACCCGATTCTGCTCAACCGCGCGCCGACCTTGCACCGCCTCGGCATTCAGGCGTTCGAGCCGATCTTGATCGAGGGCAAGGCCATTCAGCTGCATCCGCTCGTCTGCGCGGCGTTCAACGCCGACTTCGACGGCGACCAGATGGCCGTGCACGTGCCGCTGTCGCTTGAGGCGCAGCTCGAGGCGCGCGTCCTGATGATGTCGACCAACAA
>CAZHCN010000266.1:0-3053 GCA_964530895.1 uncultured Methyloceanibacter sp.
TCGCGCTCGCCATCGCGCTCGATCGTCTGCCGGGCATCTATGCGCTGGCCGGCGACACCGACGGCGTCGACGGCTCCGAGGACAATGCCGGGGCCCTCATCTATCCCGACACGCTGACGCGCGCGGAAGACGCGGGGCTGAACCCGAAGGCCATGCTCGCCGACAACGATCCCTATACCTTCTTCAAAGGGATCGGCGATCTCCTGGAGACCGGCCCGACGCTGACCAACGTCAACGACCTTCGCGCCATCCTCATCGAGAAGAGCTAGTCGGGGCCGCAGGCTCGTTTTTGCGCGAGATAGACGGTCTGCGTGAATGGCCGGTCCTGCAGCGGATTATCGAACGTCACCGGCTCGGCCCGCGCCGCGGCGAAGACGCTTGCGAGCCGCGCCGTGAAGGCCTCATTGGGACGGGCGTCCGACCAGAGACCGAACACGCCGCCGGGACGAAGATGTGCGGCCAAACGGCGAAGACCGTCGGGCTGATAGAAGGAAGCGTTGCGCGCATCGAGCAGGGCATCCGGCGAATGATCGATGTCGACCAGGATAGCGTCGAACTGGCGGCCCGGTGCGTCCGCGTCGAAGCCCGCTTCAGAGGCCGCGAGCGCGAAGAAATCGCCATGAAGCAACCGGCAGCGTGGATCGTCGACAAGCGCGCGGCCGAGCGGCAGCAGCCCCTTCTGGTGCCACTCGATGACAGGCTGAAGCGCCTCGACCACGATGAGCGAGCGCACGTCCGCAGTCTCCAGGACCGCATTGGCCGTGTAGCCAAGGCCGAGCCCACCGACCACCACATCGAACGGCCCACCCCCGCCCAATTCGGCGAGTCCTAGCCGCGCCAGCGCGATCTCCGACGCGGTGAACAGGCTCGACATCAAGGACTCATCGCCGAGCCTGATCTCGAAGACATCGACGTTGAGCTTAAGATCGCGCCGGCGGCGCAGGCTCAAGGCCCCGATCGGCGTCGGGCAATAGTCGATCTCTTCGAAAGCGGCACTCATCCATCGACTTTATTGAAGGTCTCGGCCCAATGCCAAACCCCATCGGCCAGCCGGCAGGCAATGCCTCGGCTCAACGCGCGAGCGGCGTCGCGACGCGGAAGCCGAGCATGTAGCCTTGCACCCGGTAGTCGGTCGCCTCGCCATAGCGGTGTGCCGCGGTCAGCTCATCGGCAAGGCTGACCCACGATCCGTTGCGCACGATCCGCGCCGGACAGTCCTTGCCGAGCCATGCGCTGCCGTCTACCGGAGCGCCGATGTAGGATTCGTGATCGCAGTCCTCGACCCACTCCCGCACATTGCCCTGCATGTCGTAGAGCCCGAAGGCGTTCGGCTTCTTCTCGCCGACGGGGTGCGTCTGCAGGGCCGAATTGTTGACGAACCAGGCATAATCGCCGAGCGCCGCCGGATCGTCGCCGAAGGCGTAGACCGTGCTCGCCCCGGCCCGCGCGGCATATTCCCATTCGGCCTCCGACAGCAATCGGTACGGCCTGCCGGTGAGCTCCGACACCCATGCCAGATAGTCCTGGAAATCGTCGAAGCTCACATTGATCACGGGCCTCGTGCCGCGCCCGAAGCCGGCATCCGGCGCTTCCGCCGTACACCCGCCATGGGCGACGCAGGCGTCCCACTGATCGAACGTCACCTCGAACTTCGACACGGCGAACGGCCTGCCGATGGTGACCTCGTGCTGCGGATGCTCGTTGTCGAAACCTTGGCTTGGGAGCGAGCCCATCAGGAATTTCCCCGCCGGCACCACGACCATCTCGGGACAGTCCCGACACTCCCGGAACGCATCCTTGGCTTTCAGCGCATGCTCGGCCTCCACGGTGAGGAGATAGGGCTCCACCTGCGTGATCCGGTAGTACCGCTCCTTCAAATAGTCCTGGTTGAGCCAGGCGACGCCGCCCGCAGCTACGAGCACAACCAAGCCAACGAACAGCGCCTTGATGCGGCGCCTCACCCGCGCCTGACGCCGGCGCTCACGCTCGGCTCGGCGGAAGATGTCGTCGGAAGACACGCCGAGCAGTCCGGCCAAAACCTTGGCCAGCGCCAAGTCTTTGCCGTCGCCCTCCTCGCGGGCATCGGCGGCAAGCACTTCGGAAGGTTCGCTTGTCGGCAGACCGTCGCCGTCCAGCTTGAACCTGAGCGAGGGCGGCATGCATTCCAAAGTGGGATCGCCAGGCTTGCCGCCGACGATCACGGGGATCAGCGGGCGCGCGACCTGGCGCGATCGAAACAGGCGGACCTCTTCGTCAACATACCGGCTCTTCGCTGCGGCCGGCGAGCAAAGCACGATAAGTGCGTGGCTGGCGTCGAGCGCGGCGAGCGTCTGCTCGGACAGCGTATGTCCGGCGGTGAAATCCTCGCGGTCGCGAAAGATCGGACGCATCGACGACGGAATCGTGCCGGTCGGCGTGTCGCGCCCGACGAGGTCCTTGTCGATGGTGAAACTCTCGAGCCCGCGATGCAGCCATTTGGCCCAACCGGTATCGGCATGGCTGTAGGAAATGAAGGCGCGATATTTGAGCGGCGCGGAGTCAACCATGACGGCACCTGACGGCGGGAGCGGGATTATGGAGAGCGCGGACCGGCGGATCAACTGGCGGTAGGCGCGCCCATCGACGACCTCCGCGCAATTTTGAGGAAGAAGACCTAGACTAGCCTCGCTTTCGGCGAGACGTGTAACGATTTCTCGGAGGGAGATGCATGTTGGGGCGCCTTCTGTTCGCACTGCTCTCGCTCATGCTCGCAAAAATCTGGGCACGCCTACCACCGTGACCTCATCCACGACAATGAAGGCTGGGCGATCGACGAGATGACCTCGGGCTGCACGACCCTGACCGGCGCGCTCAAGGACGAGCTGCCGAAATGCTGAGCACAGGCGCCATGGCGCATCGTCGGGGTAGTACCAAAACGGAGGTAGTGACGCCGGGAGTCCTTGATCCCGGCCCGCCATCGCGCAAACGTTAGCGCATGATCCGCGGTGTGCTCCTCGATCTTGGCGGCGTCATCTATGAGGGCGATCACGCTTTGCCCGGCGCCATCGACGCTG
>CAZHCN010000267.1:0-3009 GCA_964530895.1 uncultured Methyloceanibacter sp.
TAGCGGCGGCCGGACATCATGCGGCCGGTGAACTCGTCGATGATCACCACCTCGTCGTTCTTCACGATGTAGTCGCGGTCGCGCAGGAAGAGCTTGTGGGCGCGGAGCGCCTGCTGCACGTGGTGCACCACGCTCACATTCTCGACGTCATAGAGCGACTCGCCCTTGAGCAGGCCCGCCGCGTTCAGAAGCTGCTCGACATGCTCGTTACCAGCCTCGGTCAAGGTCACGTGACGGGTCTTCTCGTCGAGCTCGAAATCTTCCGCGTTCAGCTGCGGAATGAATACGTCGATCGTGGTGTAGAAATCGGATCGGTCGTCGAGCGGACCGGAGATAATGAGCGGCGTGCGCGCCTCGTCGATCAGGATGGAGTCCACCTCGTCGACGATGGCGTAGTAATGGCCGCGCTGCACCATCTCGGTGTCGGCGAACTTCATGTTGTCGCGCAAATAGTCGAAGCCGAACTCGTTGTTCGTGCCGTAGGTGACGTCGCAGGCGTATTGGGCCTTGCGCTGCTCGTCGCTCATGTCGTGCACGATCGTGCCGACTGAGAGCCCGAGGAAGGTGTAGACCTTGCCCATCCAGGCGGCGTCACGTGCGGCGAGGTAGTCGTTGACGGTGACGACGTGGACGCCGCGACCGGCCAACGCATTGAGATAGACGGCAAGTGTGGCGACCAGCGTCTTGCCCTCGCCGGTCTTCATCTCGGCGATGCGGCCCTCATGCAAGACCATGCCGCCGATGAGCTGGACGTCGAAATGGCGCTGGCCAAGCGTGCGCTTGGCGGCCTCGCGTACGGTCGCGAAGGCTTCGGGGAGCAAGTCGTCCAACGTCTCGCCGTCGGCCAGCCGCTTGCGAAATGTTTCGGTGCGGGCGCGCAAGGCCTCGTCGCTGAGGGCGGCGACCTCGGGCTCCAGCGCGTTGATGGCGTCAACCGCGCTCGCGTACTTCTTGACCTTGCGATCGTTGGCGGAGCCGAAGACTTTGGTGGCGAGGGCGCCAAAGGAAAGCATTGATCTTTAGCCTCTTGTGGCATGAGCCGGACCGAGCGGGGCTATCACGGAAAGCCCTTCCAGGTCCTTGACTGCGTGAGTGCGGCAGCCCCCGGCTGATGCCCGTCAAACCTTGAGAAATGTGACGAAAAAGGCCGGGAACATTGCGGTTGAGACATAAGTGGCGGCTCTATCCTTGTCAACGCAACGCCGTGTCCCGGGTCCGCTCCGGCTAGCACCGCCGGTACAAGGCCGTCAGGTCCCGGCCCCGCAGATAGATGAGGCCCGTCTTGAGCCCGCCATGGCGCCTGATCCAGGTTCGGACGCTCGCGGGATAGGACGCCAGCATCGCCTGGGTCGCGGAGCGGGAGTGGTAGAGCCGGCCGTTGTCGCCGACCACCTCGGGGGCATGAAAGCCGAGCACCGCCCGCCGTGTCACGCAAACCCTCCCGCGGGGGATCGTGCTGAGCACGAGCGTGCAGGCCGAATAGCACGGGCCGTCGATAATGACCCGTTCGCCGGATCGCTTGACTTGCGAGAAGAACGTCAAATAGGTAGCGACATTGCCGCCGGGGCTCGAATAGATCCGCACATCGGCGAAAGCTTGGCCCCCGGCCACCGCTGAGATGACCAGCGCCAGAACGACTCGTCGCATCCCGTTCCTCATGGACACGCTCAAGAAAGCCCAGCCTTCAGTTCCTTAGCCGGAAATTCGCGCCAATTCTAGGCGTGCTCCTTGGGGGCTGTCGCGGCCGTCTTGCCGATCGCGTCGAGCTGTTTCTGGAGGGCGAGCTTGCCCAATTTGTCGAGAGGCAGGCTGACGAAGATGCCAATGCGCTGGGTGAGCATACGCATCGTGTCGGCGAACGCGAGCACCCGCTCCGCCTCGGTGCCTTGCGCTTTGGCGGGGTCGGGCAGGCCCCAATGGGCGGTCATCGGCTGGCCTGGCCAGATGGGGCAGACCTCGTTTGCCGCGTCGTCGCAGACCGTGAATACGAAGTCGAGTTTCGGCGCATCGGGTTCGGCGAACTCGTCCCACGACTTCGAGCGGAGTTGCGAGATATCGTAATTCGACTTGCGTAACAGGCGCAGCGCCAAAGGGTTGACCTGGCCTGTGGGGTGGCTTCCGGCGCTGAAGGCTCGAAACTTTCCCATCCCTAGCCGGTTCAGGATGCATTCGGCCATGATCGACCGGGCCGAGTTGCCGGTGCAAAGAAAGAGGACATTGAGGGGGGCGTGTCTGTTGGCGTCCATCATGGTGTTTTCTCCGATCACTCCGCGCAGCACGCGGCCAAGGCTGATTCAATCACCGGCGCGCAGACCGATGGCTCGCCCCGGCAACAATCCTCGACCAGGAACGACAGAAGCTCTCGCGTGCCGTCGAGGTCCACCGCATAGACCACCGAGCGGCCCGATTTGCGCGAAACAACCAGCCGTGCGCGGGCGAGAACCGCAAGATGCGAGGACATGGTGTTGGCCGGCACCTTCAGGGCGCGCGCAATTTCGCCAGCCGCAATTCCCTTCGTGCCCGCGCGTATGAGAAGGCGGAACACCTTGAGCCGGCTCTCTTGGGCTAGAGCGCCAAGGGCCGCGACGGCGTTGGATATATCCATATTTCTAGAAATATAGAAATATTTGCCACCGGTCAATTCCCCCGCTTGGCAATGCGGGGGCCCAAGGCTAAACATGCGCCCCGAGGGACGCGCCCAAACCCGCTCGCCGGCTTCGCGCGAAGACCGCGGTCGAGCAGAACACGAGGATCTCATCCTGTGAAAACTTGGTCACACTTGCTGCTTTTTGCAGCCACCATCGCTCTTGTCCCGCTGGCTGCCGCCGCCGCCGACGATGTGGTCGTCGCGACCGTCAACGGCCACGAGATCAAACAGTCCGACCTCGATTTCGCGGCGACGGAGATCGGGCCGCGGCTCGCGACCATCCGGCCGGACGATCGCCGCCGCATCCTGCTGCAATTCGTCATCGAGAATGAATTGATGGCCGGGGCCGGCGAGAAGGACAA
>CAZHCN010000268.1:0-3002 GCA_964530895.1 uncultured Methyloceanibacter sp.
TTCAACCCCATCAAGGATTTGTACAAAGGCCAGGTCTACGCGCTGTCGCGCTATCGCAACGCCCATCGCCCCAAAAATTGCCGGGGGCCCGAAGGGCTCATCATTCCGGAGAGCGTTCTGACCAAGGACCCATCCGCCGAGCTGAAGCCCGGCCAGCGCGACGTAGACTCGCTGCCGCCCTATCCCGTAATGGACGACATCCTCAACTGCCTGGTCGAGCTCGAGATGCCGGTGGCGGAGATCGTCACTCGCGGCCATGCGCCGGATCTTGTGAAGAAGGTCGAGCGCATGCTCTATCTCGCCGAGTACAAGCGGCGGCAGGCGGCGCCGGGGGTGAAGATCACCGCCAAAAATTTTGGCCGTGACCGCCGCTATCCCATCACCAACAAATTCCGCGAGCGGCTTTAGATGACCGTCACCGTCCGTTTTGCGCCGAGCCCGACCGGGCGGCTCCATGCGGGGAACATCCGCACGGCGCTCCTCAACTATCTGTTCGCGCGCAAGCATAGCGGGGATTTCATCCTGCGCCTCGACGACACCGATCGGGAACGCTCGACCGTGGAGTTTGCGCGCGGCATCGAGATGGACCTCGCCTGGCTCGGTCTCGAATGGACCAAGCTCGTGCATCAGTCGAACCGCTTCGCGCTGTACGCTGCGGCAGTCGAGAGGCTGAAGGAAGCCGGCCGTCTCTATCCGGCCTACGAGACGCCGGAGGAGCTTGAGCTGAAGCGCAAGCGTCAGCTCGCCCGCGGCAAGCCGCCGGTCTACGACCGTGCGGCGCTGGCGCTCTCCGCGGAGGACAAAGCGAAGCTCGAGGGGGAGGGGCGGACGCCCCATTGGAGGTTCAAGCTCGAGCAGCGCGACGTGGTCTGGGACGACCTGGTGCGCGGCCGGCAGCATGTGGACGCCGCCTCGCTGTCCGACCCCGTGCTGATCCGTGGCGACGGGACCTATCTCTACACGCTGCCGAGCGTGGTGGACGACATCGACCTCGGCGTTACCCATGTCATCCGCGGCGAGGACCATGTGGCCAACACGGCGCCGCAGATCCAGCTGTTCGAGGCGCTGGGAGCAAAACCGCCCGCCTTCGGCCACCACAATCTCCTGGTGGGTCCCGAGGGTCAGGCCTTGTCGAAACGGGACCGGTCGCTTGCCATTGAGGGCATGCGCGCGGAGGGGCTCGAGCCGCTCGCCGTGACGAGCTACGCCGCCACGATCGGCACGTCGGACCCGGTCGCGCCGCATATCAGCACCGACGAGCTGGTGGAGGTCTTCGACTTCGGCAAGCTGTCGCGGGCGCCGGCGCGGTTCGACCCGCATGACCTCCGCCTGTTGAACGCGAAGCTCCTGCACGTGCTGCCCTTCGCGGCGGTGGCGCCGCGTCTGGAAGCCATGGGCGTCTCCGGCGGAGAAGCGTTCTGGGAGGCGGTGCGCGGCAATCTCGCGGTGTTGGCGGACGCGAGAGCCTGGTGGCGCGTGGTGGCAGGGCCGCTCGAGCCCGTCATCGAGGACGGCGCGTTGTGCCGTTCCGCGGCGACGCTCCTGCCGCCCGAGCCTTGGGACGAGGAGACTTGGCCCGCGTGGTCGGCGGCGGTGAAAGCCGCGACCGGCACCAAGGGCAAGGCGCTATTCCAGCCGCTGCGCTTGGCGCTTACCGGGGAAGACCACGGCCCCGAACTCAAGCATCTCTTGCCGCTGATCGGCCGCGACCGTGCGTGCGCGCGGCTCGAAGGCAAGACAGCGTGAGGAGGAATTTGGGCCGCTAGTTTGCGGCCGGCTTCGACTTGGTAATGGTCGACGACTGGGCCTGAACTGGCGCCGCAGGCGCCGCAGCGGCCGGTGCCGGGGGCGGCGGTGCCGGGGTGACATCGGCCTCCACCTCATCGGACGGTTCCACCGGATCCTCGTCCGGATCGGTCGTGGTGGTGGCGCCGGTCACGTCGAGATTGAGTTGCGGCATCTCGCCTTGGTCTTGCGCGGCGGCCGGCGCCGCAGGCGCGGCGGCAGCGTTGGCCTGGGCGCCCTTACCCGCAGTCTCGGCCTCCGCCGCCTTTTTGTTGGCGGCCTCGATCTCGGTCGGATTGTACTCCGACTGCTTGCAGGAGCAGCCTTTCACGTATTTCTGGCGGTACTCCAGGGCCACCGGCAGATCCATATAGGGGGAACCGTTCAGTGAGATCGCCTGTTCGATGTCCTGGCCGGGATTGCGGTAGACGTAAAGTTCGGCCGGCGCGGCGCAGTTCTGCTGGCACTGGTCGGCATCCTGTTGGACCTGACTGCCGTAGATCGAATAGTGGATGGGGTAGTAGAAGCCGTCGCACAGCCGCACGCAGACCGTCCGGTACCTGCCGTTCGGATTCACGCTGCGATAGATCGGCGACTGGTCCACAGGTTCGCGCGGGCCGCCGAAGAAGTCGAACAAGCCGCCGCCGCCGCTGCGCGGCGGGGCGCCGCCACAGCCGTTGCGCTGCAAAGCCTGCTGCAGCTCTGCCTGACGCCGCTTGTTGCCGCCGCCGCGCTGGAGCGACTGGCGTTGCTGCTGCAGCCGGGCGAGCTGCCGGCGGGCGTCCTCGACGCGGTTGTTCATGCCGAGGCATTGGGGAGTCCGCTTCAGGGCACGGCCGAAGATGAAAAGCCGCTCGTAGCAGCCGGCGTCGTCCATGGCGGCTTGGGTGCCCTGGTAGATGCGGTCCTGATCGGCAATCTGCTGGTCGAGGCCCGCGAGCTGGGATGCGTTCTCGCCGCCGCCCCGGGCCGCGGCGAGCTCCTGCTGGAGCTGCATGCAGCGGAAATCCTGGTCGCTCTGCGCCATGGCCGCGCCCGACAAGGTCAGGCTGAACAACGCAAGCGCCCCTAGACGGCCAATCGACCGCGCAGACGGCGCGCGGACGCGCCGAAGATGGCGATGGATAGTCACGATTGGTTTTCCGATCCCCGGGAGAGCCTCTAAGCCATTATGCGCCCCTAAAATCCGGGGTCAATGAGGCATCAATAAGATGGAT
>CAZHCN010000269.1:0-2990 GCA_964530895.1 uncultured Methyloceanibacter sp.
CGGCGCGCCACCCCCTCATTCCTGAGGAGGGTCGAAGGCCCGTCTCGAAGGACGGGCTCCCTTGGGACAGGCCTCGCGGGCTCGAGCCCGGAGAGGGGGCCTCCGGCTGCCTTTTTTCCACTGCCACCACTGGTCTATGCGCGCCGAGTGCGAGAAAATGCCATCTTTAGCCGGGGGCGTGATGCCCTTAGGCCACAGTGTGCGGGGAACGCCTCGCGCGTGACGTAGTTTCCGTCCTATGCTCGAAAGTCAGGAGCCGATGCGATGAACGACCAATCCCCAAACGCGGCACAAACGGCCCCCGAGCCCCAGGACGACGACTTCACCTCCGATCAGGCCATCGAGAACGCCGCGCTCGCTGGCGCCGCGGCCATTCAGCGGCTCGTGGCCGAGCGCAACAACCTGCGCAACCGGCTTGCCGCCCAGCAGCGCGAGCTTGCCGCCATGCGCGCCTTCAACGAGGAATTGCGCCGCCGGCTCTATGTCCTTCATCAGCGCTACGTCGAGGTGGCCAAGAAGGTTGTCGGCCAGCTTGAGCAGTTCGACGGCACCATCCGCGAGGTCGTTCAGGCGGGCTATAACGGTGCGGCCCCGAGACAGGAGCCGCGGAACGCGGCGGCCTCTTTGGTGCGGCGCCTCGCCGAGACCGATATGCCGATCGAGGCCGAAGAGGAGATTCAGGACCTCGATGCGAGCGCGATCCAGGCCAGCACACCCCAGGCGAAGGCATAGCGGCTGCTCATCTCCAACCGCCCATGCCGTAAGTTCGGCCCCCTAGCTGCGCGCAATCGTCCTTGATTTTGGACGCCTACGCGACCATTCTCCGCGGCAACCGGCAGATGCGGAAGGAGCCTTATGGCGAAGGAAGAAATGCTCGAATTTCCGGGAGTGGTGACGGAGCTGCTCCCGAACGCCACCTTTAGGGTGAAGCTCGAAAACGAACACGAGATCATCGCCCATACGGCGGGACGAATGCGCAAGAACCGGATCAGGGTGCTTGCAGGCGACAAGGTTCTGGTCGAGATGACGCCCTATGATCTCACTAAAGGTCGGATCACTTACCGGTTTAAGTAGCAGGTTCAAGCCGAAGCGGGATGAGCCCGTGAAGGCCGAGCCTGTGATTCCTGCGGCGCAGAAGGCGAAGGGGCCTGTGCGCCCGCCGCGCCGCCGCGCGCCCACGCCGGGCTCGAGCTTCCGCCCGAAGCTGGTGCTCGCTTCCGCCTCGCCGCGGCGCCTCCAGCTTCTCGAGCAGGCCGGCATTGCGCCCGATGCGCTGCGGCCGGCCTCCGTCGATGAGAGCGTGGCGAAGGGCGAGGTTCCGCGCCACATCGTGCGCCGGCTCGCGCGCGCCAAGGCCGAGGCCGCGCTGAAGATCACCAAGACCGAGCCCGAATATGCCAAGGCCTTCCTGCTTGCCGCCGACACCGTGGTGGCGGTGGGGCGCCGGGTGCTCGGCAAGGCGGAGCTCGAGCATGAGGCGGCCGACATGCTTCGCCTGCTGCGCGGCCGCGCCCACCGGGTCCATACCGCCGTCTGCCTGATCACCCCCGAGGGGCGCCGCCGGGAGAGGGTGGTTGAGACGCGCGTCCGCTTCCGCAACATCTCCGACCAGGAGATCGGCGCCTATCTCGCGAGCGGCGAATGGAAGGGCAAGGCGGGCGGCTATGCCATCCAAGGCATTGCCGGCGCCTTCGTCGTGAAGCTCGTCGGCTCCTATACCAATGTCGTCGGCCTGCCGCTCACCGAGGTGGTGAGCCTGCTCGCGGGCGAGGGCTATCCCGTCACCTTGTTGTGGCTCTCCAAGGCGGAGGTCGAGACCGAGTGAATGCGCCGTCGCGCAAGCCGGCAAAGCCAAAGACATCCGCGCGCTGTCCCATCTGCGGCAAGCCCACGGTTCACGAACGTCGCCCGTTTTGTTCGAAGCGCTGCGCCGAGATCGATCTCGGCCGCTGGCTCAAGGGCGGCTATGCCGTCCCCGGCGAGCCGATCGACAAGATCGGCGGACCCGACGACGAGCAGGATTGAGGGGAAGCGACATGGCCTATAAGGCGATCCTGGTTCACGTGCCGCTGGCCAATGCCCAAGTGCAAGTCGAGCTCGCCGCGCGTCTGGCCAAGACCTTCGGCGCGCACCTGACCGGAATCTGCAGCCTCACCGAGACGGCGATGCTGCGCAGCGCCGTGCAGAATCCGTTCATCCGCATCGAGGCCGAAAAGGCCGAAGAGCTCATCGCCGAGGAATCGGAAGAGGCCACCGTCGCGCAGAAGACCTTCGACGCTATCGCCGACAAAGTGGACGTGCCTCATAGCTGGCTGACTGGCGAGGGCGAGGCGGCCGATCTCATCGTTCACGCCAGCCGCGTTCAGGATCTCGCCGTGGTGGAGCAGGCCCGCGACCCGAGCGATCTCCTCTGGGGCCCCGCCGTGCAGATCGCACTCTCCGGGTATCCGGTCCTGATCGTGCCACGCATCTGGGGCTCGCCGGAGTTCGGCCGCCGCGCCGTTGTCGCCTGGAACAGCACCGCGCAATCCGCGGCAGCGGTCCGCAAGGCGATTCCTCTGCTCAAGCGCGCGGAGCACGTGTCGGTGCTGATCGGCGAGTCCCGCGCCACCTTCCCGGCGACCATGCGCATGGCGCCGATCAATGTCCTCGCCTATTTGCGCCATCACGGCGTCAAGGCGGAGGTCGCGAAGGACAAGACTCCGGACGAGGGCTCAGGCGAAGCGATTCTGAAAGCGGTGGCTGCCACCAATGCCGACCTCCTCGTCATGGGTGCTTTCGGCCGTTCGCGATTTCGGGAATGGGTTCTCGGCGGCGCCACCCGCCATGTCCTGGAGAATATGACGGTTCCGGTGTTCATGGCCCACTAAGCGGTAAGGGCGCATTCCCGGTCTCGACAGGGGCGGGGCGATTTCCTATAAGCCAGGGCCTTGCATGGGCCTGAGCCTTTCGGGGAGCCCATCGCCTCTTTATATGCCTTACGGCAGGCC
>CAZHCN010000270.1:0-2967 GCA_964530895.1 uncultured Methyloceanibacter sp.
GACGGTAGTTGCCGAAGAACGGCGTGTGGCGGCCGCCCTCTTCCTTGGTGAGGATATAGGCTTCGGCCTTGAACTTGGTGTGGGGCTTGACCGAACCGGGCTTGCACAGCACCTGGCCGCGCTCCACCGCCTCGCGATCGACGCCGCGGAGCAGGCAGCCGACGTTGTCGCCCGCCTCGCCCTGATCGAGCAGCTTGCGGAACATCTCGACGCCGGTGACGACGGTCTTGGTCGTGGGTTTGATGCCGACGATCTCGACCTCTTCACCAACCTTGACGACGCCGCGCTCGATACGGCCGGTCACCACGGTGCCGCGGCCGGAAATCGAGAACACGTCCTCGATCGGCATCAGGAACGGCTTGTCCTTCGGACGATCAGGCTGCGGGATGTAGGAGTCGACAGCCTGCATTAGCTCCAAGATCGCCTTCTTGCCGATCTCGTCGTCCTTGCCCTCAAGAGCGGCGAGCGCGGAGCCCTTGACGATGGGGATGTCGTCGCCCGGGAACTCGTACTTGGACAGCAGCTCACGCACCTCGAGCTCGACGAGGTCGAGCAGCTCGGGATCGTCGACCATGTCGACCTTGTTCAGGAACACCACAAGAGCCGGCACGCCGACCTGACGCGCAAGCAGGATGTGCTCGCGGGTCTGCGGCATGGGGCCGTCGGCGGCGGACACGACGAGGATGGCGCCGTCCATCTGGGCCGCACCCGTGATCATGTTCTTCACGTAGTCCGCGTGGCCGGGACAGTCGACGTGCGCGTAGTGGCGGTTCTCGGTCTCGTACTCCACGTGCGCCGTGGAGATGGTGATACCGCGCGCCTTCTCTTCCGGCGCCTTGTCGATCTGATCGTAAGCGGTGAACGTCGCACCGCCGGTCTCAGCCAGCGTCTTCGTGATAGCAGCCGTCAGCGTGGTCTTGCCGTGATCGACGTGACCAATGGTGCCGATGTTGCAGTGCGGCTTCTTCCGCTCGAATTTCGCTTTAGCCATGTTGGCTCTCCATCCTTCTCAACAAAAGCTAACTCAGAAACACCTGATGGCTCAGGCGAACTTGGCTTGCACTTCTTCGGCAACTGCCTGCGGCACTTGCGCGTAATGATCGAACTGCATCGTGAACTGGGCCCGGCCCTGACTCATCGAACGCAGCGTATTCACGTAACCGAACATGTTGGCGAGCGGCACCATGGCGTTGATCACCGCGGCGTTGCCGCGGCTCTCCTGGCCACGGACCTGCCCGCGGCGGCTCGTCAGATCGCCGATGATGCCGCCGACATAATCTTCCGGCGTCACCACCTCGACCCTCATCATCGGCTCGAGCAGCTTGGGCCCGGCCTTCATGGCGCCCTCGCGGAACGCCGCACGGGACGCGATCTCGAACGCCATGACGCTCGAGTCGACGTCGTGGTACGCACCGTCCGTCAACGTGACTTTCACGTCGAGGATCGGGAAGCCGGCGAGCACGCCGGCATCGATGACGCTCTGCACGCCCTTCGCGACGCCCGGCACGTACTCCTTCGGCACGTTGCCGCCGACGACCTTGTTCTCGAACTCGTAGCCCTTGCCCTGCTCGTTCGGCTCGATAGTGAGCTTCACGCGGGCGAACTGGCCCGAGCCGCCGGTCTGCTTCTTATGGGTGTAGTCCACCTCGGCGCGCTTCGACACGGTCTCGCGATAGGCCACCTGCGGCGCGCCGACATTGGCCTCGACTTTGAACTCGCGCTTCATGCGGTCGACGATGATGTCGAGGTGAAGCTCGCCCATGCCCTTGATGATGGTCTGGCCGGACTCGTGGTCGACCGAAACGCGGAACGACGGGTCCTCTTGCGCCAGCCGATGCAGCGCCACGCCGAGCTTCTCCTGGTCGCTCTTGGTCTTGGGCTCCACGGCGACCTCGATCACGGGATCGGGGAACTCCATGCGCTCGAGAATCACGGGCTTGGTCGGATCGCACAGCGTGTCGCCGGTCGTCACGTCCTTGAGGCCGGCAATGGCGACGATGTCGCCGGTATAGGCCTCCTTGATGTCCTCGCGATGATTGGCGTGCATCAGCAGCATGCGGCCAATCCGCTCTTTCTTGTCCTTCACCGTGTTGGCAAGGCTCATGCCGGTCTCCACCTTGCCGGAATAGATGCGGCAGAAGGTGAGCGAGCCGACGAACGGGTCGTTCATGATCTTGAACGCGAGCATGGAGAGCGGCGCGTCGTCGGACGGCGGCCGGCTCACCTCCTCGTCGGTCTTCGCGTCGATGGCCTTGATGGCCGGCACGTCGAGCGGCGACGGCAGGTAATCGACCACCGCGTCGAGCAGCGGCTGCACGCCCTTGTTCTTGAACGCCGAGCCACACAGCACGGGGAAGAACTCCAATGTGCAGGTGCCCTTGCGGATCAGCTCTTTGAGCTTCTCGATCGGGATCTCCTTGCCCTCGAGATAGGCCTCCATCGCACCCTCATCGAGCTCGACGGCCTGCTCCACGAGCTTGTCGTGATACTCCTTGGCGAGATCGGCGAGATCGGCCGGAATCTCCTCATCATGGAAATTCGCGCCCAAGGCCTCATCGTCCCAAACCACGGCCTTCATGCGCACGAGATCGACGATACCCGCGAAGTGCGACTCCGCGCCGATCGGCAGCTGGAGTACGATCGGGTTCGCGCCGAGACGCTCCTTGATCATCTTCACCGACAGGAAGAAGTCGGCGCCGATCTTGTCCATCTTGTTGACGAAGATCATGCGCGGCACATGGTACTTGTCGGCCTGGCGCCATACGGTCTCGGTCTGCGGCTCCACACCCTGGTTGGCGTCGAGCAAAGCCACCGCACCGTCGAGCACGCGCAAAGAACGCTCCACCTCGATGGTGAAATCCACGTGGCCGGGCGTGTCGATGATGTTGACGCGCTTGTCGTTCCAGTACGCGGTCGTCGCGGCCGACGTAATGGTGATACCGCGCTCCTGCTCCTGCTCCATCCAGT
>CAZHCN010000271.1:0-2966 GCA_964530895.1 uncultured Methyloceanibacter sp.
TGCACCCATTTCGGCACGCGCCCGCGGCCGAACAGCATGATGCCGAGGAAGCCCGCTTCGAGGAAAAAGGCGGTCAGCACCTCGTAGGAAAGCAGCGGGCCGATGACGTTGCCGCCGCGCCGCGACAGCTCGCTCCAATTGGTGCCGAACTCGTAGGACATGACGAGGCCCGAGACGACGCCCATGCCGAAGGACACGGCGAAGATCTTGGTCCATTGGCGGGAGAGGTCGGCGTAGACCTTGTTGCCGGTCTTGAGCCACAGCGCCTCGAGTACCATGAGCCACGCGGCGAGGCCGATGGTGAAAGACGGAAACAGGATGTGGAAGGAGACAGTGAAGGCGAACTGGATGCGCGAGAGGAGAAGGGGATCGAGCTCGTGCATCCTTCGTTTCCCACCTGCCCAGCATGAGGGCCGCCTTGATGGCGACTCATCACCTTGCGGCAAGACTACCCGGATTTGGCCATCACGGCCAGGAGGTGCATCGCCGCATCGATGGTTCTGACTTGCGTCAGTCGTTCCGTATTGCGGCGAAAGCTTCGAGCGCGCGGGCGCGCGCCGCGGCGTGCTCCACGATCGGACTTGGATAGGTGCGTCCCAACGCAACGTCCGATTGCGCGAGAAGGAGGTCCGGCACGTCCCACGGCGCATGGATGTCGGAGGCCGGGAGTTTCGCCAGCTCCGGCACGAAGGCACGCACGTAATCGCCGCGGGAATCGAATTTCCGGCCCTGGAGCACGGGGTTGAACACGCGGAAGTAGGGAGCTGCATCGGTGCCGCAGCCCGCGACCCATTGCCAGCTCGCGGCATTATTGGCGAGATCGGCGTCGACGAGCGTGTCCCAGAACCAGGCCTCGCCCTCCTGCCAGGGAAGCAGCAGATGCTTCACCAGGAACGAGGCGACGATCATGCGCGCGCGGTTCGGCATCCAGCCGGTTTGCCAGAGCTGGCGCATGGCGGCATCGACGATCGGGTAGCCGGTCTCTCCGCGCTGCCAGGCGCGGAGCGCGGGCCCGTCCTTGCGCCAGGGGAAGCGCGCGAACTCCGGCCGCAAGGGCCTCGTTGCGATGTCCGGGAAGCGATGGAGCAGGTGGTGGGAGAATTCGCGCCAGCCGAGCTCGCGCAGGAACGCCTCGGCGCCTCTGCGGATTTTGCCGCGCTCGCCCTCTGCGGCATGTTGCACGGTATGCCAGACCTGGTTCGGGCTGATCTCGCCGAAATGAAGATAAGGCGACAGGCGTGAGGTGGTGTCGCCGTCGAGATTGCTGCGGTCGTCAGCGTAAGCCGCGAGCCCGTCGTCGATGAAGTCCGTCAGCCGTTTGCGCGCGGGCGCTTCGCCGGGCTCCCATGTCGCGCGTAAGCCGCCGGCCCAGTCCGGGTTGGTCGGCAGCAGCTTCAGGTCTTCAAGTTTCTCGCTCCTCGCTTTGGCGAAGTTGACGAGCTTGGGGGTTTTTAGCGGTGCGCGCGGCGGGGGTGCGGCGAGGCAGGCCTTCCAGAACGGGGTGAACACCTTGTAAGGCTTGCCGCTGCCGGCGACGATCGCGTCGGGCGCGAAGAGGAGTTGCCCCGGATGGAAGTGGAGCGCCGCATCCTTCTCCCGGCAGAGCTCCGCAATCGTCGCTTCGAGCCTGGCGTCCCAGGGATCGTGACCGCGCGTGGCGTGGATGGCGGCGGCGCCGGTCTCGTCGAGCAGCCCGGTGAGCACTTTCGGCGCCGCGCCCTGACGCAACACGAGAGCGCCGCCGTGCTTCTTCAGCGATTCATCAAGCGATTTGAGGCTGAAATGCAGCCACCACCGCGACGCACCGCCCATGCGGAATGCGCCTGGCGTCTCGTCGTCGAGAACGTAGAGAGGCAGGAGCGACGCACCGGTCTTGGCGGCGGCGGTGAGGGCTTCGTGATCGGCAAGCCGGAGATCGCGACGGAACCACACGATGACGGGCGCTTCGGACTTTGCCATGCAGGCTCAGTCTTGCGGCGCGGTCGCCGCGAGCGCCGCTTCGTGTAACTCGTAAGAGTCCCTGCCGAAGCAGCAGAACACCACGCGCGCGATCCCGGGCGTTCGGGCAAGCGTCTCGCGCACGGTGCGCACGGCGATGAACGCGGCGCGGTCGGCGGGGAAGCCGTAAATGCCGGTGGAGATGGCGGGGAAGGCGATGGACGTGAGGCCGTGCTCCGCAGCGAGCTCGAGCGCATTGCGGTAGCAGCCCGCGAGCAGCTTCCCTTCGCCGCGCTCGCCGCCGCCCCATACGGGCCCGACGGCATGGATCACGTAGCGTGCCGGCAGACCGAAGCCGGGCGTGATCTTGGCGTCACCCGTTTCGCAACCGCCGAGCGCGGCGCACGCGTCTGCGAGCTGAGGCCCCGCGGCGCGATGGATGGCGCCGCATACGCCGCCGCCCGGCGCCAGCGCCTCGTTGGCGGCGTTGACGATGGCGTCGACATGGAGCTGCGTGATGTCGCCTTCGACGATGTCGATCCGGGCCGGCATACGCCCATTGCAGGCCGGAACGGGTTGCCGATCAAGCCTGTACGCGGCGACTTGACGGGGAGGGGGTTTGTTATGTTATATCATCGCGTATGAATGCGGCCCACCACCACGGCGCGCCTAAGCTCTCGCGCAATCAGAGCGAAATCCTCGCCTGCCTGCGCAAGGCGGGGGAGCCGATGAGCGCCTACGCCATCCTCGACCGGGTGCGGAAATCCGGCATCGTCCATCCGCCGACGGTCTACCGGGCGCTGAACGACCTGATGCAGAAGGGCATGGTGCACCGGCTCCAGTCGAAGTCGGCCTTCGTCGCCTGCGGCCATGGCGCCTGCGACGGCAAGTTCGCCTTCGCCATCTGCCGCCGCTGCGACAAGGTGGTGGAGATTCCGCTCACAGACGAGGACCAGATGGCGCTCTTGGGCCTCGCGCCCGACGAGATCACGCCTGAGCAAGTGACGCTCGAGATTGCCGGTCTCTGC
>CAZHCN010000272.1:0-2963 GCA_964530895.1 uncultured Methyloceanibacter sp.
AGCTTGAGCAGCGTCGTCATGGTGCTGCGTGCGTTCAGATAGCGGCGGCGCTCTTCCGTATCGCCGAGTGTGACCAGCACTTGCGCCGCGACGAGCCCGCGCGCGCGGAACGCATCTTCATAAGCATGCGCAAGGTCGATCTGACCCACGGCCGCAGCAGCCTGACTGTCCTCGAGCTTGAGCGCGCCCTTCGGCAGCTTGAGCACGTTGCGGCCGAGCGCGATGGCGCCCGAGGAGACGACGATCACCTCCTTGCCTTGCGCGCGCAACGCCGCGATGTCGTCGGTGAGCGCGTTGAGCCATTCGCCCCTGAGCGCACCGGCCGCGCTATCCACCAGAAGTGATGAGCCGATCTTGACGACGATGCGGCGCGCGTCGGTCCATTCGCGTCTCATGGCCGCCACCCCGCCGCACGCGCCGGCGCGGTCTTCTCTGCTGCCCGCACCGCCTGGATCTCCCGGGCAAGAGCGCGCAACACCTCTTGCACGCCTTCGCCCGTCGCCGCCGACACGATGAGCGGCGCGACGCCGGAAGCCTTCTTCAGCGCGCGCGCTTTCTTCTTCACGTCGTCCTTTGGCACCGCATCGGCCTTCGACAAGGCAAGCACTTCGGGCTTGTCCTCGAGCCCCGCACCATAGGCCTCGATCTCGCCACGCACGATTTCGTACGCCTCAACCGGATCCTCGCCCGTCGCATCGACCAGATGGAGCAGCACGGCGGTGCGCTCAACGTGGCCGAGAAAGCGGTCGCCGATGCCGGCGCCTTCGTGCGCGCCTTCGATCAGTCCCGGAATGTCGGCGAGCACGAAGTCGAAATTGTCGATCCGCACCACGCCGAGATTGGGGTGGAGCGTGGTGAAGGGATAGTCGGCGATCTTCGGCTTGGCGGCGCTCACCGCGGCGAGGAAGGTCGACTTGCCGGCATTGGGCAGGCCGACAATGCCCGCATCGCCGATCAGCTTGAGCCTGAGCCAGATATACATCTCTTCGCCCGGCTGGCCTGGATTGGCGTGGCGTGGCGCCTGGTTCGTCGAGGTCTTGAACTTAGTGTTGCCGAACCCTCCGTTGCCGCCCTTGAGCAAGGTGATGCGCATGCCCGGCTCGGTGAGATCGGCGATCAACGTCTCACCGTCCTCATCGAAGATCTGCGTCCCCGGCGGCACTTTCAGGACCACGTCGGCGCCCCCGGCGCCGGTGCGGTTCTGACCCATGCCGTTCCCGCCCTTCTTGGCCTTGAAGTGCTGCTGGTAGCGGAAGTCGAGCAGCGTGTTCAGGTTCGCCACGCATTCCACGATCACGTTGCCGCCTTTGCCGCCGTCGCCGCCGTTCGGCCCGCCGAACTCGATGAACTTCTCCCGCCGGAAGCTCACGCACCCGTTGCCGCCGTCGCCGGAGCGGACATAGACCTTGGCTTGATCGAGGAACTGCATGGGAAGGGCTTAGCACCAGAGGTCTTACCGTTGCACTAGCCACGGCAAGGGGAGAAGCGGCCGAAATCCACCTAAGGCCAGCGGAAATTAGCCAGCGCCTGCGCTCGGTCGAGCCGGTAGATCAGACATTGGGTCGTTGAGCTCCTGGCGGCGCAGTCCCGCAATTCGTCGCCGATGGCCACGAAGCCGAGCTTGCGGATCACCCGCTCGGAGGCCGGATTGTCGGCGAAATGGCCGGCCGTGACGTAGTCGAACCCGTCCGCATCGAAGGCGTGCCCAATGAGCGCGCTGACCGCCTCGGTGGCGTAGCCCTTTCCCCAATAAGGCTTGCCGATCCAATAGCCGAGCTCGGCGTGATCCTCGCCGAAGGCGCGGTAGCCGGTGCAGCCGACGAGCGTGCCGCCGCGGTCGATCATGAACACCACGCCCTCCTCACCTTCCAGCGCACCGGAAATCCACTCACCGGCCATCTGCTCGCTATAGGGGTGCGGGATCGTGCCGGTCATGCACGCCACGTCGTAATCGCCGGCGAGCAGGCTGACCCGCGCCGCATCGGCCAGCGCCGGCGGCCGCAAGACGAGCCTTTGCGTTCTGATCTGCACGGGACGAGAGGCTATACGCGCGGGCGCGCGTGGGAAACGGATTGGACGGCGGGAAAGCGGCGAGGCTCCTACGCCTCGTTCGGCTTCACCGATACGTAGACGCGGCCCTTCTGCTTGGTCGCGAATTGGACCTCGCCCTCGCGAAGCGCGAACAGGGTGTGGTCCTTGCCAATGCCGACATTCTCACCCTTGTGCCACTTGGTGCCACGCTGGCGGATGATGATGTTGCCGGCCACCACCTGCTGGCCGCCCGACTTCTTGACGCCGAGGCGCCGCCCGGCCGAGTCGCGGCCGTTACGCGACGAGCCGCCTGCTTTCTTGTGTGCCATGGTGGTCTTCCTTTAGCTCTTCTTCTTCGGCGCCGACTTCTTGGCGGGCGCCTTCGCGGCCGACTTGGCGGGCTTCTTTGCCGCCGTCTTGGCCGCCGATTTCTTGGCTGCGGGCTTGGCCTCGGCCTTCTTGGCCGCGGGCTTGGCCTCCTTCTTGGCCGGCGCCTTTGCCGCGGGCTTGGGCTCGGCCTTCTTTTCGGCAGGCTTCGCCGCGGGCTTGGTCTCCGCAGGCTTCGTTTCGCTCTTCGCCGGGGCGGGCTTCGCGGCCGCCTTGGACGGCTTCTTGCCGTCGGTCAGGATCTCGGTGATCCGGAGCGCCGTCAGCGACTGGCGATGACCTTTGGTCCGGCGATAGCCCTTGCGGCGCTTCTTCTTGAAGACGATGACCTTGTCGTCGCGCTTCTGCTCCAGGACCTCGGCCGCGACCAGGGCGCCGGCGATCGTCGGGCTGCCGGTCTTCGGACCGCCCTCGCCGCCGAGCAAGAGCACCTCGCCAAGCTCGACGATGTCGCCGGGCTCGCCCGCGATCTTCTCAATCTCGATAATGTCGTTCGGCGCCACGCGATATTGCTTGCCGCCCGTGCGAATGACCGCGAACATGTC
>CAZHCN010000273.1:0-2950 GCA_964530895.1 uncultured Methyloceanibacter sp.
GCGCTGTGGCCGTCCTCGCCGAGCGGATCGTCCGCCTCGCCGGGAGTCTTGAGGTACTCGCTGCCGACGGGGATATGCGTGCGGCGGAGCGGCTCCATCGGGTCGTCCCGCGACATCAGGCTCGCATAGTACGGCGTGATGCCAAGCGGCAGCGAGCCCTGATGGCGGGCGACCGCGTCGGCCTCGTCGTCGGAGAGCGCGAAGATCCGGGACAGCTGCTCGAGCGAGCGGATGCGCGACCGCGCCTGCCAGCGCCAGTCGTTCCATTGGGCGGGGTCGACGTCCGGGAAGTAGCGCTTGCGGAACGACCTGGTCTTGGGCCCCACGGGGAAGCGCTCCACGCGCGTCGTGAGCATGCCGAGACCCGGCGCGCCGTTTGGAGCCGCCGCGGGCCTGAGAATGTTGATGGGAAGCTGTGAGTTGGAAAGGAGTGAATGTGCCGCCTGCGGGCGACTCGGAGGCTCTTCGGCCTCGCCGATTGGCAGTTTCATGGGATGTGCGTCCCCTCCGGGGCTTTGACAGGTCGATGGTGACGCCAGCCGCCGCGCTGGACCCGTCAAAAAGCGCCAGTCATTTCATCGAGGTCTATGGCTTTTTCAAGTGGGAAAGGAGGCGCGGCAAATTTTTTCTTGTGGGCAGAAGCTTGCCGCTCACCACCCAGGGGCCAACGTGGACGGATCGGATTGCCTGTCAGATCGTTCTCAATAGGCGAAGCCCGATACTCGGATTGGGCCCAAGGATGGAGGTCGGCCACATGGGAGACGCAACGCTCAAGAAGGTCGAGGCGGATACATCGCCGGTTGGAGACATGGGGCAGCGCTATCTGGCCGCCGGCAAGCGGGTGTCGATGCGCCTCTGGGTCAAGGAGCCGGGCGGCGAGACCAAGAAGCCTAGCACCAGGGAGTACGAGACCGTCGGCTTCGCCATCGCCGGCAAGGCTGAGCTCGAGCTCGAAGGACAGCGCATAAGGTTGGAGTCCGGCGACTCCTGGCTCGTGCCCGCGGGCGCGTCGCACCGGTACACGATCATCGAGCCCTTCACGGCCGTGGAGGCAACCTCCCCGCCCGCCGAGGTCCATGCGCGTGACGAGCCGGGCTGAGGGTCGAAAATGGTGGGCGGTACTGGGATCGAACCAGTGACCCCTACGATGTCAACGTAGTGCTCTACCGCTGAGCTAACCGCCCGCTGCCTTGGACCGCAAGGCGACCTTCTATATCGGGTGGCGCCTGGCGAAGGCAACCCAACCTTTCGCCCCGGCCGCGCCGTTTATGCCCCGAGCATGCGCTCCACCTCATCCACCAGGTCGCGCAGGTGGAAGGGCTTCGACAGGATCTTGGCGTCTTTCGGCGCGTTGTTATCCGGGTTGAGTGCCACGGCGGCGAAGCCGGTGATGAACATGATCTTGAGATCGGGATCGATTTCGCTGGCTTTGCGGGCGAGCTCGATGCCGTCCATCTCCGGCATCACGATGTCGGTGAGGAGGAGCATGAAGGGCTCCTCTTTCAGCCGCTCATAGGCCTCGAGTCCGTTGCCGAACGACACGACGTCGTAGCCAGCCTTCTCAAGCGCCTTGACCAAGAAGCGGCGCATATCGTCGTCGTCCTCGGCAAGCAGAATGCGCTGAACGCTGCGCGACCGTGGATCGTTCGCCTCCATTCCCTAATCCCCCTCAACTCTCACCCCACAGAGGGGCGTACACGAACTTGGTAAACGACCGCTTGCCCTAGACGTTAATGCCAGGAGGGCCGCCCCCCGTTACCGAACCCCAAATCATTGCGTCTATTTGGGCCGTGCACAAGCCAGAACACGCCTAGACAGGTTCAACTCTCGTTGGCAGAGTTTACAGAGGTGCGAGTCCCGAGGTGACGGCCCTGCGATAGGGCTGAAAATCAAGGATTGGCCATGAGCCGAAGCGAGGCTGAGGCGATCGAAACGGAGCTTACGCCCCCCTTTACCGTGGCCCGGCCAGGGGAGCTCAAAGTTCCCCTCGTGTTCAACTCACCCCATAGCGGCCGGGTCTATCCCAGCACCTTCCTCGCCGCATCGCGGCTCGACGCCCATACGCTCAGGCGCTCGGAGGATGCTTTCGTCGAGGAACTGTTCGGCTTCGTCACCGATCTCGGTGCGCCGCTCCTCCACGCCCATTTCCCGCGCGCCTATCTCGACGTGAACCGGGAACCTTACGAGCTGGATCCCGTGCTGTTCCGCGACGGCCTGCCCCATTACGCCAACACGCAGTCGGTGCGGGTCGTGGGCGGGCTCGGCACCATCGCCCGCATCGTGTCGGAGTCCGATGAGATCTACCGCGAGCCGCTCACCGTGGAAGCCGCGTTGGAACGCATCAACCGGCTGTATACGCCCTATCACGAAACGCTCGCGAGCCTTCTCATTGAAGCGAAACGGGAATTTGGCCTAGCTGTGCTGATCGACTGCCACTCGATGCCGTCGAACCCGATTGCCGAGAAAGGCATAGGCCGCCCGGACTTCGTCCTCGGCGACCGCTTCGGCACCTCGTGCAGCGGCGAGCTGACCCGGCTCGCGGCGAGCAGCCTCGAAGCGCTGGGTTATGCCGTGGCGTTGAACAAGCCTTATGCCGGCGGCTACATCACCGAGCATTACGGGCGACCGCATAAGGCGCAGCACGTGCTGCAGATCGAGATCAACCGGGCGCTCTATATGAACGAGACGAGCTTCGCGAAGTCGGCTGGCTTCGATCGGCTCCGCGCCGGCCTCGAGACCATGGTGCGCGCGCTGGTGCCAGGCATCCCCGGTCTCGCCATTCCCCGCGCGGCGGCCGAGTAGCGCGCAGAAGTGAATTCAAAAAAAATGGGCCGTTCGATTGAACGAACGGCCCAAGTCTAGGGAGGAAACGCCCAAGGAGGGCAGCGGCACAACCTGGAGAGCCATGCCGCGTTGCAACAATATGTCATTGCGGCGCACAAAAATCAAG
>CAZHCN010000274.1:0-2938 GCA_964530895.1 uncultured Methyloceanibacter sp.
GCCGCCGGCGTCGAGCTGATCGACGGCGAGGACAGCAGCTTGCGCGTCTTCTATGACGGCCATTTCGGCGACCGGCTCGCGGTCAGCGCCGCCGGCTTCAAGGCCAGCATCAAGTTCTGATCTCAGGTGCGCCGTTCGGCGACGAACCGGGCGGCGTCCATCAGCATGGCGGCGCTCTCACCGAACGGTGCGAGCGCGTTCTCGGCTTCGGCGACAAGTCCGGCGAGCCGCGCCTTGGCGCCCTCGATCCCGAACAGCCCGACCAGCGTGGCCTTGCCGCGCTCTGCGTCCTTGGCCACGGCCTTGCCCACGGCGTCCGCGTCGCCTTGGGCATCGAGCAGATCGTCGGCGAGCTGGAAGGCCTGGCCGAATGCGCCCGCGTAGGCGATTAGCGCGGACTTGGCCCGCACATCGGCGCGGCCGAGCACGGCGCCCGCCTCGCAGGCAAAGCGGAACAAAGCGCCGGTCTTCAGCGTCTGCATCATTGCCGTGTCCTCGGGCGAGAACGGGTGCTGCGCCGCGGACAGATCGAGCGCCTGGCCGAGCGCCATGCCGCGCCAGCCGCTCGCTCTGGCCAGCATGAGGACGAGCTCGGCGCGGATCGAGGCGTCCTCATGGGTCGCGGGCGCGCTCAAGATCTCGAAGGCAAGGGTGAGCAATGAATCGCCGGCGAGGATGGCCGTCGCCTCGCCGAAAGCCACGTGAAGGGTGGGGCGTCCGCGCCGCACGGCGTCGTCATCCATGGCGGGGAGATCGTCATGCACCAGCGAATAGCAGTGGACGCATTCGAGCGCGCAGGCTGCGTCGAGCGCGTGCGCCGCATCCACCCCGAACAGGCGGGCGGACTGGATAAGCAGGAACGGCCGCAGGCGCTTACCGCCGCCGAGCGCCGCGTAGCGCATGGCCTCGCCAAGCTCCGCGCCCCCCGGCGGCGTGGTCTCGCGGGCGCCAAGCAACGCGCCGAGCCGCTGCTCGACGTCCCAGGCAATGCGCTCAAGCTCTGTGAGAAAGTCCATGACGGGGCACAGGGATAGCGGAGGCGGCCTCTTGCGGCAAACCGGGAGCGACGTCCCTCGTCAGTCCGGCGTTGCCCGATTGGGTGCAGGGACGGTAGAACCCGATTCCATGACGGTGAAGGCGGCTCCGGGGACTCAAAAGCGCACCAAGAGGCGTGCGGGCGGGCGCAAGCGGCATATCTGGCTGCGGCGCGTGGCGCTCGCTCTTCTTATCCTTGTGGGGGCCGTCGTCGTGGCGGTCGCGACGTTTCGCTTCGTGAACCCGCCGATCACCGCGGTGATGCTCGCCGAGAAGCTTCAAGGGGAGACCCTGAAGCGCAAATGGGTGCCGTTCAGGGACATCTCGCCCAATCTCCGCTTGGCAGTGGTGGCAAGCGAGGACGGCAATTTCTGCAGGCATTGGGGTGTCGACTGGGGCGCCGTCAGAGACGTGATCGAGCAGGCGCATAGCTGGACGGGCGTGCGCGGGGCGAGCACCATCCCCATGCAGGTGGCGCGGAACCTGTTCCTCTGGGAGGACCGGAACTACGTGCGCAAGGCCCTCGAAGTGCCCCTTGCCTATCTCATGACGGTGCTGTGGCCCAAGAAACGCATGCTGGAGATCTACCTGAACATCGCCCAATGGGGGCCGGACCTCTATGGGGCCGAAGCGGCCAGCCAGCGCTATTTCCACAAACCCGCCTCCCAGCTCACACGGCACGAGGCGGTCCTGCTCGCCGCGGCGCTTCCGAACCCGGAGGAGCGCAACCCGGCCAGACCGAGCCGCACTATGCTGCTCGTCGCCAACGCCGTCGAGCGCCGCATGCCGCTCATCGCCAAACGGGCCACTTGCGTCTTGAATCCCTGAAAAAGGTGGGCTGTCGGCCCTGGCCAGGGGAAAAATTTGCCACTATAAGGAGCGCCACGACAGGCCCCGCTCAGGCATGCGGGGCGTTTTGAGGTTTTGAGAAATGGCTGTTCCTAAGCGAAAAACCTCCCGCATGAAGCGGGGCAACCGGCGGAGCGCCGACGCGTTGAAGTCGCCGACCTACGTCGAGGACAAGGATTCCGGCGAGCTTCGCCGGCCGCACCATATCGACCTGAAATCGGGCCGCTATCGCGGCCGCCAGGTCGTTGCCGTCAAGGAAGAGGCATAAGAGCCGGCTTCGGCTGGCTTCCCACCCCCTTTGGCTCTGGTTTTTTCACCGCGCCGCCCCGTCGGCGCGCGGACGCGTTGGCTTGCCTTGCTGCTTGGGTATTGGCGAAAGGGTTTGTCAACCAAGCACGCCGAAAGGCGCCGCATAACATCCCGCTCCAATATCTCCCACCCTCCCGATCCCTTACAGAAGAGGCCGGCTTTTCGGCTTTCTTAAGCCTTATCGCCTACTCTCTTTAGCTAATAACAGCGCCGGAAAGGTGCTCCCCATGAGGGTCCATGGGCAGAAGGGGGCGGTCAGTGAGTGCATCCTCGAACGAGCTTGCCGGCGGTGGGGCCGGAGCGTCTCCGCGTCAAGCGGGGGGCGCCAGCGTGGTCGATTTCGGCCCGCGTGGGAATGAGATGTCCGAGCCACTCGATGTCGAGCAGGTTCTCGAAAGCGTCCGCGCGACAGCCTATCGCTGGGATTTCGCGACCGACACGATCGAATGGGCCGAGAACGCCGCGGGCGTGCTCGGAGCCCCCGACGCCGCCAAGCTCCAAAGGGGGCGGGCCTTCGCCCTCCTGATCGATCCCGAGCACGCCGGTTTGCGCTATGACGGCATCACCGGCGGTCCGCACGCCGAGCCCGGCGCGGCGCTCCGCTACAGTCTCCATTATCGCTTCCTCCCCGAAGGACGCCGCGGCAAGGCCGCGCTCTGGGTCGAGGATATCGGGGTCTGCTTCACCGATGCCGACGGGCGCCCGCTTCAGGCGCAAGGCATGCTCAAGGTCATCGACGACCGGC
>CAZHCN010000275.1:0-2917 GCA_964530895.1 uncultured Methyloceanibacter sp.
AGGTGGCGAACCGCGCCGATTGCTGGCTCCTGTTCGACGTCAACAACGTCTATGTGAGCGCCTTCAATCACGGCTTCTCCACCGACGCGTTCCTGCACGGCGTGCCCCGCGACCGCGTGGTCCAGTTCCATGTGGCCGGACACAGCCACGAGGAGAGCCACATCATCGATACCCACGATCATCCGGTCTGCCCCGAGGTGTGGGACTTCTATCGCGAGACGGTCGCCCATTTCGGTCCCGTGTCCACCATGATCGAGCGCGACGACAACATCCCGCCGCTTGCCGAGGTGGTCGCGGAGCTCGACATCGCGCGCAAGATCGCCGGCGAGGTGAGCGAGAACGCGCGGCTCGCGGCGGCGGAATGACGAGCCTCAAAGACCTCCAGGACAGCTTCCAGCGCGGCATCCTTACGGGCGACGACGCCATTCTGGGCGAAGTCAACGACAGCGCCCGGGAGAAGCGCACCGTGCTGTTCGGCGTCTACCGCAACGCCTATGTGGCGCGGCTCGCGGAAATCCTCGGCGAGGACTACGAGCAGGTGCATGCCTATCTTGGCGACGCCGGCTTCGCCAAGCTGGTGAAGAGCTATATCGATGCGAACCCTTCGGATCAGCGGAACGTCCGCTGGTTCGGCCGCCACTTCCCCGCCTTCGCGCGCGAGACCGCACCCTTTGCCAATCATCCCGAGGTGGCTGAGATCGCCGCCCTCGAAAAAGCCCTGACCGACGCGTTCGACGGTCCCGATGCCACCCCCCTCGGCATCGAGGACTTGGCGTCGATCCCGGCCGAAGACTGGCCTCATCTCACCTTCGAGCCTCACCCGACGGCGGTCCGCCTCACCTTCGACACCAACGCCGCCGCGATCTGGTCGGCGCTCAAGGACGAGACCGCACCGCCCGCGCCCATGCGCCTGCCCGAGCCGCAAGCCATCCTCGTCTGGCGTCAGGATTTGATGGCGCGGTTCCGGCCGATCGGGGCCGAAGAGAGCATGATGTGGAACGAGGCGGGCAAAGGCGTCCGCTTCGGCGTGCTGTGCGAGATGGTGGCGACCTTCGCCGGCGAGGACGACGCCGAGCTCCGCGCGGCGACCTATCTCAGGGGGTGGGTCGACACGGGGATGCTGGCGGGCTGCCGGGTTGCGACGGATTAGCCCGGTCGCAAACGGGATCGACCTGTGACGGCCCAGGGAACAGGGCGTCCGTCCGGCCCGTGATCCAATAGGCCAATAGTCCGACCCATTCGCGAGCGGCCGTATCCACCCGCCGCAAGCCCTCCGACACCTTGTCGAACGGCCGGGTCAGATCCGCCTTGCCCCGCGTGCGGTAATCCACCGGCCACGGCTCGACGAAAAAGCCTGCCTGGCGGAAGGCCCCCATGGATCGCGGCATATGATAGGCCGAGGTGATCAAGAGCCAGCGCTTTGAGGGGTCGAGCTCGCCCTTCGCCGTCAGCTCCTTCTTCAGGTAGACCGCGTTCTCGTAAGTGTCCCGCGCATTCGCTTCCAGGATCAGCCGATCGCGGGCAACGCCGAGCTTGGTCAGGATCGCCGCCGCCCCTTCCGCCTCGCTGTCGGACTTGTAGAGGATGCCGGCATCGCCGCCGGAGAAGGCGACCTTGGCGTCTGGGAACTGCTTGGCGAGGATCGCGCCCTCCAGCAGCCGCTCGCCCGCCTCGTTCAGCGTCGGGGCGTGGCGCGCGCTGCCCACGAGCCGGTCCTCCGCCCCGCCAAGAATGATGATGCCGGTGGGCGGCGGCGGCGTGCTGAGATCGGTCCGCGGGAAGCGGTTCTCGAGCGGCAGGATCAGCGCGTTTCCGAGCGGCGACAGGCCGACAATGAGAAGAAGGATCGCGCCGATGGTGACGAAGCGCCGTCCCCACCGCGCCCAGCCGGTCCAGATGAGAATGGCCCCATAGCCGATGAGGAGCGCGATCAGCGTGGACGGCTGCAGCACGAACCACACAACTTTGGCCAGATAGAAGAACATCAATGCCCCCTCGTCCCTGCCTAAACTAACCACAAAGCGGCAAGCCCGAGGAAGGCGAAGAAGCCCACAACGTCGGTGACCGTGGTGACGAAGACGCCGGACGCGATAGCCGGATCGAGATCGAGGGCGTCCAGGCCCAGCGGAATAAGGATCCCGGCCAGGGCCGCGGCGAACAAATTGACGATCATGGCGACCCCGATCACGAGCCCGAGCTGGTCGCTACCGAACCAGAAATAGGCGATCGCCGCCATGATGACGGCGAAGAGGAGTCCGTTCAGCAAGCCGACCGCGGATTCGCGCAGGATGACCCGCATGGCGTTCACGCTGCCGAGATCCTGCGTGGCGAGCGCCCGCACCGCGACGGTCATGGTCTGCGTCCCGGCATTGCCGCCCATCGAGGCCACGATCGGCATCAGCACGGCGAGCGCCACCATCTGCTCGATGGTCGCCTCGAACAGGCTGATCACGTAGGAGGCGAGGATGGCGGTGCCGAGATTGGTGAGCAGCCAGGCGAACCGGAGCCGCGTCGTCTCCCACACCGTGTCGCTGACGGACTCGCCGGCAACACCACCCATCCGCAAGATGTCCTCGGATGCCTCTTCCTGCACGACCTCGACCACGTCGTCGGCGGTGATGACGCCGACCAGCCGCTTGTCATCATCGATCACCGGCGCCGAGGTCAGGTTGTAGCGCTCGAACTGCCGCGCCACCTCCTCCTGGTCCGACTGGACCGGGATCGGACGGATGTCCTCGTCGGTGATGGATTCGATCGTCGTCGGCCGCTTGGCGCGCAAAAGGCGGTTGAGCGCCACCGAGCCGATCAGGTGATAGGCCGGGTCCACGACGAAGATCTCGTAGAAGCGGTCGGGAAGGTCTGCCGCCTCGCGCATATAGTCGATCGTCTGCCCCACCGACCAGAACGGCGGCACGGC
>CAZHCN010000276.1:0-2914 GCA_964530895.1 uncultured Methyloceanibacter sp.
CGCTGGCGCCACTACCCGCCCTTCCTCATCCGCGAGAACCGGTGGCGCGCCCAGCGCTACGGCATCGAGCAAGGCATGGTGGACTTCGGCAAGGGCGCCATCGTCCCCTTCTCGCATCTGCTTGAGGAACTGTTCGAGCTCGTGGCCGAGGACGCCGCCTATTTCGGCTGCACCGCCGAGGTCGCGCACGCGCGCACGATCCTCCTGCGCGGCACGAGCGCCGACCGCCAGCTTGCCCGCTACGAGGCGGTGAAGGCGCTCGGCGGCACCGAGGAGGCGGCGCTGATCGCAGTGGTGGACGAGCTCATCGAGGAGACGCAGACCCTGCCCGAGATGACGAAGCAACCGGCGCGCGTCAAAGCCGGCACCTGAGAACGCCTAAAGTGTCGTCTGCATGCCGCCGTCGACATTGAGGGCGGCGCCGGTGATGTAGGCCGCCTCGTCGGAAGCGAGGAACAGGGCTGCGTTGGCGATGTCTTCCGGTGTGCCGAAGCGGCGGAGCGGCGTCTGCGCAAGCAGCGCCTTGGCGATCATCGGGTTCTGTAAGTACCGCCCGATCAGCGCCGTCTCCACATAGCCGGGCAGCAGCGTGTTCACGCGGATGCCGTATGGCGCGTATTCCACGGCGAGGCTCCGCGACAAGGCGGAGACCGCGCCCTTGGTCGCCGAATAGACCGCCATTTGCCGCGTATGCTTGGCCGCCATCACCGAGGACAGATTGATGATCGATGCCTTGCCGGACGCGCGCATCAGATCGAAGGCCTCGCGCGCGCAGCGCACCGTGCCGTCGAGATTGACGGCCCACACCTTGTCCCAGTCCTCGTCCGAGATATGCCGGAAGTCCGCGCGGGCGCCGACGCCTGCATTGTTGACCAGCACGTCGAGACGGCCGTGGCTTTCTTTGATGGCCTCCATCAGAACCTTCACGTCGTTCGTGTCGGTAACGTCGACGGTGTAAGCGGTTGCGGCGCCATTCGCCTTGACGATGGCGTCCGCAACCCGCTTGGCGGCTTCGCCGTCGATGTCGGCGACCAGAACGTGCGCGCCTTCGCGCGCGAACGTCTCCGCGATGGCCCGGCCGATGCCGGCCCCGCCGCCCGTGACGAGCGCGATCTTGTCCTCAAGCCGCCGCATCGGACCCCTTGATCGGCGCAGGCGCCTCCCATTTGTGGCGCATGGTGACGACCTCTTCGGCGATGCTGGGGTGGAGCGCCATGGTGGCGTCGAGCTGAGCCTTGGTGACGCCGAGCTTGAGCGGAATCGCGGCCATCTGCACGATCTCCGCCGCGGCCGGCCCGAGCATGTGGCAGCCGAGCACCTTGTCGGTCTCGGCATCGATGACGAGCTTGATGAGCACCTTCTCGGCCCTGCCGCTGATCGTCGCCCGCATCGGCCGGAAGTTCGCCTTGTAGATGTCGATGACGCGGCACATCTCGCGCGCTTCTTCCTCGGTGTAGCCGACCGTACCGATCTCGGGCTCGCAGAATACCGCCGTGGGGACGAATGTGTAGTCCACGGCCGTCGGCTTGTCCTCGAACACGGTCTCGACGAAGGCGTTACCCTCGCGAATGGCGACCGGCGTCAGGTTCATGCGGTCGGTGACGTCGCCCACGGCGTAAATACTATCGACGGAGGACTTCGAATACTCGTCCACCACGACGTGCCCGTTCCAGCCGAGTTCAACGCCCGCCTGCTGCAACCCGAGCCCCGCGGTGTTCGGCAGCCGGCCCGTGGCCGCCATCACGAGAGACGCCGCCATCGAGCCGCCTTCCTTCAGCATGACGCGGTAGCCGCCGCCGTCCTCCTCGATGCTGGCCACGTTGCAGTCCATGCGCAGATCGACACCGCGGTCGCGCATGGCGTCGGCCACGCCGTCGCGAAGGTCCATGTCGAAGCCGCGCAGGACCTGATCGCCGCGATAGAGCACGGTGACGGCGACTCCGAGCCCTGAGAAGATCGTGGCGAATTCCATGCCGATATAGCCGGCGCCGATGATGACGATGCTGTCGGGCAGCGCCTCGAGCTGAAAGCATTCGTTGGAGCTGATGAGATGCTCCTTGCCCGGTACGTCGGGGATCGCCGGATGCGACCCGGTCGCCACCAGAATGTATTTTGCCGAGATAGACTGATCGCGGTCGGCGAGCTTCACCGTATGCGGGTCCACGATGCTCGCGCGGGTCAGGAACCGGTCGACGCCGGCGCTCTCCAGCGTGCGCGTATAGGCGCCGTTCAGCCGGTCGACTTCGCGGTGCACGTTGTGGATCAGCGTCGGCCAGTCGAAGCGCACATCTTCGCAGGTCCAGCCAAAGCCCCGCGCGTCCTCGATCTCGGCACCGTAGCGGCTGCCGTAAACGAGCAGCTTCTTCGGCACGCAGCCGCGGATCACGCATGTGCCGCCGATGCGGTACTCCTCGGCGATGCCGACACGCTTGCCGAGCTCGGCTGCAAGCCGCGCCGCCCGCACGCCGCCCGAGCCCGCGCCAATGACGAACAGATCGTAATCGTACTCTGCCACCTGGCCTCAGGCTCCCGCGGGACGTAGCGTCTTGACCCCGTTCTCGCCGGCGACGATAGCCAAATCGGCAAGACCGAGAAACAACCCGTGCTCGACCACGCCCGGCACGCGCTTCAAGGCAAAGGCGAGCACTTCCGGCTCGGGGATCTTGTGGAAGGCGCAATCGACGATGAGATTGCCCTGATCGGTGATGAACGGCAGGTCCCCCTGCCCGGGCCGGAGCCTAATGTCGCCCTCGCATCCGGCTTCCGCCGATAGCGCCTCGATCAGGCGCATGGTCGCCCGCAGGCCGAACCGCACCACCTCGACGGGAAGCGGATGCCGCCCCAGCATCTCGGAAACCTTGCTGTCGTCGGCGATGACCACCATGCGGTCGGACGCGGTGGCGACGATCTTCTC
>CAZHCN010000277.1:0-2911 GCA_964530895.1 uncultured Methyloceanibacter sp.
GCGGCGTGCTGCTCAACATGGCGGTGTTCGGCGCCATGTTCTCCTATCTCCTGCAGGGACTGACGTTCATTCAGCTCCGGCGCAAGTTCCCCAAGATCGAGCGGCCCTATAGGAGCCCGTTCGGCGTGCCCGGCGCCGTGCTCACGGTGATCATCGCGGCCGTGACCATCGGCTTCCAGCTCGCCGACCCGGTCTACCGCGACGGCGTGATCGGCGTCGCCATCTGGTACGGGATCGCCATTCTCTATTTCGCCGTCCACAGCCGAAAGACGCTGGTGCTGTCGCCGGAAGAGGAGTTCGCGCTGCGCCAGCGCGACGACCCCGCAGCCTGAGATCCCGCCATGCGCCTTGCCACCGCGCTCGCCCTCTTGCTCGCGCTCTGCGCCCCGGCCTTGGCGCAAAGCGACAACGACCCCGTGGCGCTGATCACCGCGATCTACAAAACCTACACGGCCAATGAGCACGACGACCCGGGTCAAGCGGGCGAAGACGACGTCTACTCCAAGCGCCTGCAAGCGCTGTTCGACAAGGACGCCGCCGAGAGGCCAGAGGGCGATGAAGGCCGGCTCGACTTCGACCCCTTCGTGGACGGCCAGGACTGGGAACTGTCCGGACTCAAGATCTCGCAAGTCTACCGGTCCGGCGGCGAGGCGCGGGTGCGCGCGGTGTTCGCCAATTTCGGCGAGCCGCGCAACGTCGTCTTCAATTTGGTCCGGGAAGACGGGAGGTGGCGCATCGACGATATCGCCGAAACGCTCCCCCCGCGCTGGATCCTGTCGAAGATCCTCGTCGGTGCACCCGACGCCTTCCCGGACGAGAAGGCGCAGTAAAGAGCCAGACCCATTCATAATGGCCGCTTTGTTGCGGTGCAGCGTCGGGAAATTGCCGAAATCCAGTCGCGGCCACGCCACCTTCCCCTGCTAGGGTTCCTTTCAACGTGGGGAAACGAAGGTGATGCAGGCTGTGCTGTCTCTCATATCTGGCGTCGTCATGGTGGGCTTGGTCTACGGTCTGAGCTTCATTCCGAGCGCGACCTTGTCGCGGTCCGACGAGGAGATCGGGCTCGGCGTGGCCGGCGACGACAGCACGGCGCCGGACGAGGACCCCGCTGAGGTGCCGCCGAATTTCCGGCGCCGCCCCGACATCTAGATCAGCGATCGCGGCTCTCAGCGCGCCGCGCGGTCTCGCCGCAGCGCCCGCCAAGCAATCACCACGTTCCCGTCACGAGATCGATGCCCCGAAATGATGGGGTACATCGACGATGCGGTAAGGAGGAGGCCGACCATGGAGGATTTGCACCTGTCGCTGCGGGCGGCGCTTGCCGAAAATCGCCTTGAGGACTTCGTGCGCCAGGCCATGGCGCGCGGGCTCGAGTTCAGTCGCGGCTCGGACTTCGAGCGCGGTCTCGCGCTGCTTCTCGTCCAGCGCAAGCAGAACCGGGAGCGGCGCGACCGGCCCGTGTCCTAGCCTGCATCTGCGACGACCGGGGGTCGCCACGCCTTTATGAGCGACGGCGGTAAGCCGCAGGCTCTCTTGCGCTTACCTGCCGAGATTCGCCTCGATCTTCTCAGCCTTCATGTGTGGGGTACTGCCGCACCATTCCACGATCGGGATGGCAGCAAGCCCCAGCAACAGCAATGCCATAACGATGTCCCGCATCATCTCGGCACCTCCCCGGCGCAGCTCCGAGACCCGCTCCCCTTGCGGCCGGAGAGTCGTCTCCGCCCGCTTGGGCGAAGAGGAGAACTGCGATGGGTGGCGATGGTTCCCCGGAATGGAGGCTTGAAGGGAACTAAATCCCCGGCACGCGGTTGAGAGCGGATCGGCGTCGCAACCCTTGCATCCCCCCTTGCATCCCGTTGCCGTGCCGATTTCCCGGGAAAGTATCGGAAGTCCGGCTGATCCCTCGCAGCCGGACTTCCTTTTTGCGCGCGCTTTCAGACGCCGTGCATCGAGATAGCCGCGCTCCCGGCCATTCCCAAGAGCGCTGCCTACCAGGCGAAGCGCATGCCGGCCTCGCCGCCGAGTCCGCGCTACGTCGGTGAGCACTCAATTCGTGGCTGGATGTGACAGGTCGGAAGACATTCGCGGACATGCCGCGCGCACTCACAGGGCCGTCCGAACTCGGGGCAAGCGCTTCTTACTCTTGCGTCAACCTCCACCGAGGCAACAAGCGTGGGGGCCATAAGGGCGAAGAAGGCGAACACTATCAGGGACGGCATGACCAAACTCCTTGGAGTTGGCTCGGCAAAAAAGGAAGCCCCAGGGCGATACAGGTTCGCCCCGGAGGCTCCCGTACCGTTACCTGCCTAACCGGTATTGCTCCGGGATTCCGCTGCCCGCACTGACGAGCGGGACCGAAGAGTTCGGATTGGCGATGCTCTCCGGGTAGAATGGGCTGTCGGTCCGAGCCGAGGCCGATCCGCCGGCAGCGACGGTGCCGGCGATCAGAACGAGAACCTTCAGAAACGTCTTCATGGCTGTGTCCTCACGTTTTTGAGCCCGCCGGGATGGAGGGCTTACGAGAGGCACGGGCCCGCGCCAATGAGCAGGACTCTAAAGAGAACCTCGCCCAAGGTCCTGAGATGCCGCTGAAAATTTCTGAAGTTGAGCGAACGGTTCGCGCGACGGGGTCAGACGGCCTTGCGGTCTCCCGCCAAGGTAGGCCGCCAGCCAGCCTCGCGCAGCTGGGCAAGAGCGCGGCTGGCAAGCTCTGACGGCTTCGGGGGCACGACAACAAGCCCGCCGGGACCTGCCGTCAATTGTGCCAGCAACTTCTTGGCCTCGTCGAGACGACGGAGTCCGGCGAGGCACATCACGCAATATGTGTGCGCCCCGTAAAAATTCGGCGAGACACGCAGGCACTCCTCGAATTCTCCCAAAGCCTCCTGGTAGCGCTCATTGCCCCACA
>CAZHCN010000278.1:0-2909 GCA_964530895.1 uncultured Methyloceanibacter sp.
TGTGGGCGGTGGGAGGCGGGATCGAGGCTCTCCAGCTCCTTCTCGAGCCGGTCGGCTTGGCGGCGCCAGTCGCGCGCCTCACGGGCCTCCTCGCGCGCCGTCCGCCGCCACCTGCCCTGATTCAGCCAGGAGGCGACGCCACCGACGATGAGGCCGACGGCGAAAGCGCCGATCAGGAATAGGAAGAACGGCGCCTCGAGCGTCAGGTTGGGCTCCGTGCCGCCAAAAGGATCGAGGATGAGCACGGCCGGCGTGCGGTTGACCACTGCAAGCGCAATGAGCACGACGCCAAGCGGCACGACCACGAGGGCGAGGATCAACTTACGCCACACGGCGGCTCCTTAAGCGCCCGCGCAAGCCTTACGACTGGCTGGGGTCGCCATCGGGGTTGAGGCGCTCGCGCAGCTCCTTGCCGGTCTTGAAGAAGGGCACGTACTTGTCCTCGACAAAGACCGTGTCGCCCGTGCGCGGATTGCGTCCTTGACGCGCCGCGCGGTGCTTTACCGTGAACGCGCCAAAGCCGCGCAGCTCCACGCGGTCGCCGCGCGCGAGCGCACCCGTGATCTCATCGAGCACGATGTTGATGATGCGCTCGACGTCACGATGAAAAAGATGCGGATTGGCGGTAGCCACCCGCTGAATCAGCTCGGATTTGATCATTATACGCCCCACCAGGCTGCGGCCTTTACCCACCGCTCGCCCTACGCCCCGCTAGTTGGACGCAGGGTGCCAAACAGAAACGAGACCGTCAAGCTTGAGAGTTGTGGAAGTTTGACTCAGAAAAGCGGCAATCTTGCTCCCTGGAATATCCAATATCTCGGCCATTGAGCCGAATAACCACCCCAATAAGCCCGTCGATTCGGACGTTGGTTTCCAATCGACGATCTTTAGCCCCGAAGGAACGCTACGCTCCTTGCTTAGCCAGCTGAGCGCCGCGCGCTCGTCGCCGATCTGATCGACGAGCTTGAGTTTGACGGCCTGGCGCCCGGAATAGATGCGGCCTTCCGTCAAACCCGGGACCTGATTGGGGTCGATCTTGCGGCGCGTTTCGACGAGATCGACGAACCAGACCTTGGCGTCATCGACCATCTCCGCCGTCACCTGGCGCGCGCGCTCATCGGTCGGCTCGAATGGACTTGGCACCGCCTTCAGCGGACCGCTCTTCACCTCCTCGACCGCGATGCCGAGCGTCTTCAGTAGCTCGGTGACGTTGGCCCATTGGAAGATCACACCGACGGAACCGGTGATCGTGTTGCCGTAGACGAAGATGCGGTCGGTGGCGAGCGCCACGATGTAAGCGGCCGAGGTGGCGAGCGTGCCGCAGGTGGCGACGACCGGCTTCCTCTCGGTCAGGCGGCGGACGGCGTCGTACATCGCCTCGCCGCCGGTCGTGGTGCCGCCGGGGCTGTTGATGTCGAGGATCACCGCTTTGACCTGGGGGGCCTTTCCCACCTTGTCCATCAGCTCGATCATCTGGCGGTCGTCGGTGATGACTCCGGAGATGCTGATGCGGGCGACGTGGGGCAGGAAGCCGGCCGGGCCAGCCACCTGCTTGTCGCTGAGGACGACGGCCCCCAGGAGCAGAAGCCCGAGCACGACGGCGGCGATGCGCCAGATGGTCACCCGCCGCTTCAAGCGGCGGCGCTCGATCACACGTTCGGCGTCGAGACCCATTTGGTGCTCACGGTCTGCGGGCCAGATCAACCCGCGCAAACGATGGAGATCAGGCGGCCTCGAGGGCCGTCTCGCTTACTCGTCGGTGGACGCCTCGGACTCCGCCTCGCTCTTGGTTGCGCGTTTGCGCTTGGGCTTTGGAGCAGGTTCCTCGTCGCTCTCCTCGGCCTCGCCGCCCTTAGCCTTGCTCAAGGCCGCGCCGAGAATGTCGCCGAGGGATGCACCGGAGTCCGTCGAGCCGTACTGGGCGACTGCCTCCTTCTCCTCGGCAATCTCGAGCGCCTTGATCGAGACAGAGACCTTGCGCGCCTTGGCGTCGACCTGGGTTACCACCGCATCGAACTTCTCGCCGACGCCGAAGCGGTCGGGACGTTGCTCGGAACGGTCGCGGGACAGGTCGGAGCGGCGAATGAAGGCGACGAGATCATGGTCGAGAAGCTTGGCCTCGATGCCGTTGTCCTTCACGGCCGTCACCTCACAGGTGACGCGCATGCCCTTCTTGAGCTTGCCGGCAGTGGCACCGCCCTCGAATGGGTCCGGCGTCAGCTGCTTGATACCGAGGCTGATGCGCTCCTTTTCGGCATCGGCCTCCAGCACCACGGCCTTCACAGTGTCGCCCTTTTTGAACTCTTTGAGGGCTTCCTCCCCAGACTTGGACCAGTCGAGATCCGACAGATGGACCATGCCGTCGATGCCGCCATCGAGGCCGACGAACAGGCCGAACTCGGTGATGTTTCGGATCTGGCCCTCGATGATGGCGCCGGGCTCGTGGCTCGCGGCGAACGCGACCCACGGATTCTCCTGGGTCTGCTTCAAGCCGAGCGAGATACGGCGCTTCTCGGGATCGACCTCGAGCACCTGCACCTCGACCTCTTGACTGGTGGAGATGATCTTGCCGGGATGAATGTTCTTCTTCGTCCAGCTCATCTCGGAGACGTGGATCAGTCCCTCGACGCCGGGCTCGAGCTCGACGAAGGCGCCATAGTCGGTGATGTTGGTGACCGTGCCCTTGAAGCGCGAGCCCACCGGGTACTTGGCGGCAATGCCCTCCCACGGATCGGACTCAAGCTGCTTGATACCGAGGCTGATGCGCTGGGTCTCAGGGTTGATGCGGATGATCTGCACTTTCACCGTGTCGCCGACATTCACGATCTCGCTCGGATGATTGACGCGCCGCCATGCCATGTCGGTGACGTGGAGCAGGCCGTCGATGCCGCCGAGATCGATGAAGGCGC
>CAZHCN010000279.1:0-2905 GCA_964530895.1 uncultured Methyloceanibacter sp.
GCGGGGTCCTGGATGAAGACGGTAGCCGGGTCGAGGCCCTGCTTGAGCCATCCCTCGAGCAGCGCCCCGCCCATCTTGCCCGCACCGATAAGGAGCAGCGGGCCGGCGAGGCGGAGTGTCATGCGTGTCCTTGCGTTTCGAGCATGGTCGCGGCAAGCGCCTCGTCGGCCGACCTGCCCGCCCACAATACGAACTGGAAGGACTGATAATAGCGCTCGCAGGCCTCGAGCGCCGCCTTTAACAGACCCTCGCATTGCTCGGCATGGGTCTTGGCGCCGGACAATAAGAGCCCGTTCCGATAGAGCAGCATGCCGTCCTCCCGCCACAGATCGAAATGGCCGAGCCACAGCTGCTCGTTGATCTGCGCCATGAGTCGGTAGATCTCCGGCAACCTCGCCTTGGTGACCCGGAAGTCGAAGGCGCACGCCAGATGCAGCGCTTGCAGGTCGTCCCGCCATGTGAGCGATAGGTGGTAGTCGCACCACGAGCCCGCCACCGACATGGTCAACTCGTCCGGGGCGCTGCGCTCAAAGGTCCAATCGTGAATCGTTGCAATATGTTCGACCATATCCACTGGGTTGGCGAAGTGGTCGTAGCTCGCTTGTGTCGAAGCCATGCGTGTCCTCTGGGGGCCTCAGCAGAGTTCCGCGCACGAGAAACAAGACGCCGCGAATCAGTAGGTGAATCAGTTATATATCGCCGAGTCTGCGAGTGAAACGCGCCCCGAGTCCCCACCGGAGGAATTGCTGTGGACGGAGTGAAAAAGCTGTGGATTGTCTCCTGTCCGGACTCGACTCGGAGACGGACTCCTTAGTCGGCCTTTTTGCCCTTGCTCTTGGCTTTGGCCTCGAGCGCGGCAATGCGCTCCTTCAGGACCTCGTTCTCCTCGCGCGCCCTCTGCGCCATGGCCTTGACCGCCTCGAACTCCTCGCGATGCACGACGTCGAGATCGCGCAACACCCTCTCGGCTTGCGCGCGGACCACGCTCTCAACCTCCTTGCGTACCCCGTCGGCGGCGCCGGCCGCGTCCGTCAGGAGCTTGCCGAGCTCGTCGAAAAACCGTCCGGTGGTCTGCGTCATATTGTCGAATCCTTGCGCTCGGAGCCGAAAGCTGAGGTGGAATTGTCACTTAAGGGAACTATGGGATGCCCCGTTGCCCGAGGCAAGCCGCGCCGGCTGAGACCTTGAGCGCCTTGACAGTCCGGAGCGAGCGGTGAAGGGTCGCCCCGACTTTGCGACCCGAGGCTCATGGAACTTCTCGCCATCACCTACCCCATCATCGATCCGGTCGCGATCGCGATCGGTCCGGTGGAGGTCCGCTGGTACGGGCTCGCCTACATGGCCGGCATTCTGCTCGGCTGGCTCTATGGCCGCCATCTCGTCAAGCGCGCAGATCTCTGGGGCGGGAAGCCGGCCTTCACGGTCACCCAGGCCGACGATTTTCTTCTCTGGATCACCCTCGGCATCGTCCTCGGGGGCAGGCTCGGCTTCGTGCTGTTCTACGAGCCGAGCTTCTTCTGGGAGCATCCGGCGCAGATCCCCGCCGTGTGGAACGGCGGCATGGCCTTCCATGGCGGTCTGCTCGGCGTCATCATCGCCGTCGCCGTATTTTCGTGGATCAAGAAGATCAACCCGCTATCCCTCGGGGACGTGGCGTCGGCCGCGACGCCATTCGGCCTGTTCTTCGGACGCATCGCCAATTTCATCAATGGCGAGGTATACGGTCGGGCCAGCAACGTATACTGGGCCATGGTGTTTCCCACCGACCCGAAGCACATACCCCGCCACCCGAGCCAGCTTTACGAGGCCTTCCTCGAAGGCATCGTGCTGTTCCTCATCCTGCGCATCGCCACCCACCGCTTCAAGGCGCTGGAGCGGCCCGGCACGGTGTTCGGCCTGTTCCTCATCTTCTACGGCATCTTCCGCAGTTTCGTTGAGGAGTTCTTCCGCGAGCCCCATCCCCATCATCCCTTGGACATCGGTCCTCTGACGCCGGGCCTCGTCTATTCGATCCCCATGGTCCTTCTCGGCGTTTGGTTGATCTGGCGCGCAAGGCGGAAGGCAACCGTGGCGGCGTGATGAGCGCCGCCATGAAGCCGCACGGGTTGAAAAGCACGCTGCTTTCCGTGCGGCTTAAAGAGCGCATCGCCCGCAACGGGCCTCTGAGCGTTGCCGACTACATGGAAACCTGCCTCGCCGACAAGGACGCCGGCTATTATCCCTCGCGCCAGCCCATCGGCCGCGAGGGCGACTTCATCACCGCGCCCGAGGTGAGCCAGATCTTCGGCGAGCTTCTGGGGCTGTGGGCGGTAGCCGTGTGGCAGTCGATGGGCGAGCCGCGGCCGGTCGTCGTCGCCGAGCTCGGACCCGGCCGCGGCACGCTTCTCGCGGACGCCTTGCGCGCCTGGCGGAGCGTCCCCGATTTTCTTGCCAACGTGACCGTCGCGCTCGTCGAAACGAGCCCGGTGCTGCGCGAGATCCAGCACGCGGCGCTGCACGGCGCGGCCGTGCCGATCCTGTGGTGCGACACGCTGCAGGAGGTTCCGCCTGGGCCGCTGGTCGTCCTCGCCAACGAGTTCGTCGATGCCCTGCCGGTCCGCCAACTGGTGTGGCGCGACGGCGCATGGCGCGAACGCTGCGTCGGGATCGGCCAAAGCGGCGACTTTGCCTTTTGCGAGGGCCGCGCGGTGATGAATGAGACGTTGAGGCAGGCGGCCACTGCGCTCGATGTACCGGACGGCTCCATTCTCGAGATCAGGCCCGGGACCGCGCCGCTCATCGCCGCGCTCGCGGCACGCGCACGCGAAGCCCCCCTCGCCGCGCTGATCGTCGACTACGGCCACACGGAGACCGCCTGCGGCGACACGCTGCAAGCGGTCTCGCACCATCAATTCGCCGATCCGCT
>CAZHCN010000280.1:0-2892 GCA_964530895.1 uncultured Methyloceanibacter sp.
CGGTTGGCGAGGATGCCGGCTTGGGTCGATTTGCCCGAGCCTTCGCCGCCCTCGAATGTAATGAACCTTCCGATTTCGATGCCGGGCTGCATATCAGTGGCTAGAGCAGCCAACCAAAGGCGAGCACGAGAAGCGAGTCGATCCCGCGCATGGCGAAGCTGCTGCTCCCAATATCCTTGCCGGCGTAGAGGGGGATCTCGTTGGTCGCCGTGGATTCCTTCGACTTGACCCGCAAGGTGGCAATCTGGTCGCCCTTTTTGATCGGCGCCTTGATGGGCCCATCGTAGATGATCTCCGCCGACACCGCGCCCGTCGCCGTGACCGGCAGCAAGAGATCGATATCGCCATCCCCCACCAGCGGCACGTAGTGTTGCGTGCCGCCCCAGACGAGCGCATCACTTACCTCTTCACCTGAAGCAAAGAGCCGGAACGGCTTGAAGTTCTTGAAGCCCCACTCCAGCAGTTTGCGGGATTCGGACTCCCGGTCGTTCTTCGATTCGAGACCGTTGACCACGAGGATCAAACGCTGGTCGCCGCGCTTGGCGCTGGCCACGAGACCATAGCCGGACTCTTTGAGATACCCGGTCTTGAGGCCATCCACGCCGAGATCCGTCGACCACACGAGTGGATTGCGGTTGCGGAACGTGAACTTGTCCCGGTACCTGAACTCCTTCTGGCTGAAGTAGTGGTAGTACTCCGGGTAGTCGTCGATCAGATGCTTGGCGAGAATCGCGAGATCGCGCGCCGACATCAAGTGGCCCTCGGCCTCCAGGCCGTTGGAGTTCTCGAAATGCGACTCTGTCAGGCCGAGATCCTTGGCGTAGTCGTTCATCATCTTGACGAAGGCGGGCTCCGAACCGGCGACGCCCTCGGCGAGAATGATGCAGGCGTCATTGGCCGACTGAATGATGGCGCCTTGAATGAGGTCCTCGACGCTGACCGGATCGCCGAGCGGCGCGAACATGGCAGCGGTGCCCGACGGCGCGCCGCCTGTCCGCCAAGCATGCTCGCTGACGGTGAATTGATCGTCGAGTTTGATCCGCCCCGCCTTCAGCTCGCGGAACACGACCGCGAGCGTCATGAGCTTGCTCATGCTCGCCGGCACCATCGGGGTGTCGGCATCTTTCTCGAAGAGCACGATATTCTCGCCGGAATCCATCAGGATGGCGTGCGCGGCCTTGGTCTGGAAGCCTTCGTCAGCGGTTGCGGCCAACGCACTTCCAGCCATCATTGCCGCGCCGAACATCAGGACGGCGCAGGCCACGGCGCTTCTCATCAATCTACGCGGAGCGTACACGAGCGGATGGATCGGATAGAGCTGGGTTCAAACGCCGCTAATCGCCGCGGCAGGTCGCACCTACTATCGGCCGCCCGCGTCCAAAAATCAACCGGCAGCGCCTCAACGCTCAGTTCCGCATGACAATTTTAGCGCCGCTATAGCCGGCTTCGGTCACCTTCGGAAGCGCCGCGGCAGCCTCGGTTTCGTCCGTGAAGGGTCCCACCCGGACGCGGTAATAGCGCTCACCCCCCACATCGACTTCCGCCACATCGACCGGTGCGATGGCCGAGAGCGTTGCCCGCGCCCGCTCGGCATTGTCCTTGTTCTTGAAGGACCCCGCTTGGATCGCCGGCCCGTTCAGAGGCACCGCCTTCCGCGGACTTGGCGGGGCGGGGCGACCTAGCGACCCGGTCGACTCTGGCGAGCCCTTCAACTGGGTCTGCCAGCCGAGCAGGCGCGCATCGCCGGACGGCTTGGGCGTTACGGGTAACGCAGCGGCCACCACCGGCCTCTCGGCTCTTGGCGGGAGCGGCGGGTGTCGTGCATCCGGAAGACTCGCCAAGGCTATCGGGTCTTGGGTGCCGAAATTCGATTTCGATGTCGACGCATAGTGCTGCAAGCCGTGGCTTGCGAGAAACCGTTGCTCGTAACTGTCGTCCCCACTCAAGGGCGCGCGGGCGAGATATTTGACCCGCACCTCTGTAGTGCCCTGCCGGCGAAAGCCGAGCGCCTCGGCCGAGCGCCGCGACAAGTCGATGATCCGATCATTCGCGTAAGGCCCGCGGTCGTTGATGCGGACGACGATCGTGCGGCCGTTCTCGAGGTTGGTAACTTGGGCATAGACCGGCAGCGGCAATGTGGGATGCGCCGCGGATAGCCGGTCCATGTCGTAGATCTCGCCATTGGCGGTGCGGCGGCCCTGGAACAATTCGCCGTACCAGGAGGCGCGCCCCACCTGGTCGTAGCCCGGCTGCTCGCGCGGCGTATAGCGGACGCCGGCCACGTCGTACGGATCGCCGACCATGTAGCGGCCGCCGCCTTTCGGCACCGGCTCGCCGAGGGGGATCACCCTCTCACCGAGTTTTTCGCCGTTGCCGCCGCAGGCCGAGACGGCGAGGGTCGCGGTTGCGATGAGAATTGCGGCCAGGACAAAGCGCGGCGAGACAAAGCGCGCCGGGGCGCAAGCGCCCAAACGGCTCTTAGGCCCGCCCGCATGATGCGCAGGCGCGCGGTCACCCACCCCACGACGCAACGTCCCGACCCCCGGAAGGGCTGACTAGAGAAGCGCCGGAGAGGCCTCGCAACGCAAAACCAAGCGGGCCCCTCCTTCAGCGCAAGGGCTCACTCTCCGCCATCGCGCGTTAGCAAAGGATGAATCAGTCGTCGGCCGCGATGCGCTCCAGACAAAGCGCGGCGACGTCGTCGAGCGGAAGGCTCGCATCGATCCGCTCGAATGCCATCGGCCCGAGATCGTACGCGCGCTGCGTCGCGACCACGTGCGGCGTGGCGTCGGACACATCGCCGGTCCGCGCCCTCACGCGCGCGCGCATGACCGCCTCCGGCGCCTCGAGCCACAGCCCGGTGAACGGCACGCCATGGATTTCGGCAAGCGC
>CAZHCN010000281.1:0-2875 GCA_964530895.1 uncultured Methyloceanibacter sp.
AAGAACTCGAACGACACGTCGATGTCGCCGCGCCCGAGAAAGCGGCGCTTCGGCGGTTCTGAGGATGCGAGCATCAGACGGCGACCTCCACTTTGGGACTCAATTTTCTGCTCTTGCCGGCGGTCATGGGCTTCAGACCCAACCACAGGGAAACGGTGAGCTTGCCTTCCGCAGGGCCTGGGCTCAGCTCATGGAAGCGCTCGACCCTGAGGCCCGCGCTTTCCAGCATTCGGCCGAGCTGATCGCGGGCGAAGCCGAGCCGGCGATGGGCCGACTGCTCGCGCAGGAACTCGAGCTCGTGCGGCGCGAAATCCACCACGAGCAGCTTGCCGCCGGGGGCGAGGACGCGCGCGGCTTCGGTGACCGCCGCAGCCGGGTCGTCAAGGAAGTGCAGCACCTGGTGCAGCACGACCGCGTCGGCGGCGCCATCGGGCAGCGGCACGTTATAGAGATCGCCATGGCGGACTTGTGCTTGAGTGAGACCGGCCCGCTCCAGTTTCATGCGCGCATAGGCCAGCATGTCGTGGTTGAGATCGAAGCCGAGGACCTTGCCTGCGCGCGGGCCGAACAGTTCGAGAATGCGCCCGGTGCCGGTGCCGAGATCGACCAGAAGGTCGAAAGGCCCCTCACCCAACGCTTCGTCCATGGCGGCCTCGACCTGGCTCTCGGCCACGTGGAGCGCGCGGATAGAGTCCCACTCGGCGGCATGGGCCTTGAAGTAGGCCTGCGCCGCTTCGGCGCGCGCCTTCTGCACGGCCTCCGCGCGGGCGCGGTCGCGGGCGATGGTCAGGTCGGTCGCATCGAGGCTCTCGACAATGGCGCGGGCGAGCGCGCCCTCCGGTCCGCTGTCGGCCAGGCGGAAGAACACCCAGGAGCCCTCGCGGAACCGGGTGATGAGGCCGGCTTCGGCCATGAGCTTCAAGTGCCGGCTGATGCGCGGTTGGCTCTGCGCCAGGATCTGGGTCAGATCCTTGACGTTCAGTTCCGCGCCGGCCAGCAGCGCCAGGATGCGCAGGCGCGTGGCCTCGCCCGCGGCCCGCAAAGCCGCAAGGGCATGGGCGCGGGAAAGGCCCGGATTTAGCGCGCTGGTTTCGGCGTCACCTGACATAAAGATATGTTTATGCCTTTTAGGCGAACGCCGCAAGAGCCGGGACATTTCGGGCGTCTGGAGCCGGGTGGCCGGTGCCGCCAATTCCCTGTCATACGCCGGTAACATCAGGGGGCGCAGGAATCGGCAGGTGCCCAAACCTTAGCGGATGGCAAACGGCATGTCTGACCAGAGACGGCTTCACAGCGAAGCGAGCGACCTCCTGAACGAGGTTAGGCGCCTTCGCATGAGCGTGGCTGCGGACGGAAAAGCGGCCTTCAGGCGCTGGCGCCCGCAGCTCGAGCGGCGCCCCTTTGCCATGAGCGCCCTCAACCTTGCCCATTACCTGGCCTTGCGCAGCCGCGACCTCAGGCCCTTGCAGCGCCGGCTGATGGCCTTTGGCCTGTCTTCGCTCGGCCGCGCCGAGAGCCGCGTGCTTGCAACGCTGGACAGCGTGACCGTCGCTCTGGCCGCGCAAGCCGGCCTCCCCTGGCCGGTCCGCATGCCGAGCGCCCGCCAATTCTTCCGCGGCGAGGAGCGGCTCAAGAAGAACACCGACATCCTGTTCGGACCGCCACCGCGAGGGCGGGTCGGCCGCATCCTTGTCACCCTCGCGACGGAAGCGGCGGAAGACCCCGGCTTCATCCTCCGCCTCGCCGAGCACGGTGCGGATGCGGTGCGTATCAACTGCGCCCATGACGATGCAGCCCATTGGGGCAAGATGATCGCGCATGTGCGCGCCGCCGAAGCGAAGCTCGGCCGCCGCATCCGCGTGGTCATGGATATTGCCGGCCCGAAGATCCGGACGCGCAAGGTGGTCACGCCGCGCCACCGCGACACCTTGCATATCGGCGACGAGATCCTGCTCGTACGCGACAAGCACGCCGCCGATATCGACGACGTGCCCTTTCAGACGCGTTGCACGCTGCGCGGCGCCTTCGACCGCTTGAAGGTCGGCGACCCCGTCTCCATCGACGACGGCAAGCTCCGAGGGACCATCGTGCGCGAGATCGCGGCCGGGCTGGTGGCGCGCATGAACGACGGACGACTCAAGGGCATGAAACTCAAGCCCGAGAAGAGCCTCAACTTTCCCGGCGTCGATCTGGCGCTCGATCCGCTGACCGAGCAGGACCGGCACGACCTCGACTTCATCGTGCTCCATGCCGACATGATCGGCTATTCCTTCGTCGAGACCGCCGAAGACGTCGCCTATCTGCAGGACGAGCTCGCGGGCCGGCGCGCCGATTGGCAGAAGCTCGCCCTCATCGCCAAGATCGAGACGCCGCGCGCGGTCCACAATCTGCCGGAGATCATCGTTCAGGGCGCGACGCGCCAGCCATTCGGCGTGATGATCGCCCGTGGCGATCTTGCCGTCGAGATGGGGTTCTCGCGCGTTGCCGAAATGCAGGAGGAGATCTTGTGGATCTGCGAGGCCGCGCACATCCCCGCGATCTGGGCGACGCAGGTCCTGGAGGATCTGGTGAAGACCGGCTTGGCGTCGCGCGGCGAGATGACGGACGCCGCCATGTCGGCGCGCGCGGAATGCGTCATGCTCAACAAGGGTGAGAACATTCTTGCCGGCGTCGACTCGCTCAATCACTTGTTATGCCGGATGTGCGAGCACCAGGTGAAGAAGACGCCGACGCTACGCGCCCTTCACGCCTGGGCAAACGAGCCTTAGGCGCGCGCGAACTTCTTGTATTTGATGCGCTTCGGCAGCACGGAGTCCTCGCCCAGCCGCCGCTTCTTGTCCTCCTCGTAGTCCTCGAAATTGCCCTCGAACCACTC
>CAZHCN010000282.1:0-2873 GCA_964530895.1 uncultured Methyloceanibacter sp.
GAGTCCCCGCCAGAAGCTGGCTAATCGACCGGCGTATCACCGGCAACGAGAAGCGGGGCCCGACGCCGGCAAGACGCCGCGATTGGCGCGCCGTGAGGCGCCCGCGTGCCGAAAGGCACGAGCCATTAGGACTTTGCGCTTTGCGGCGCGCCATTCCCCCTAACCTTGCGGGCGCGGCCCGGCGGGCGATATCTGCTTGAGCACATCAGGCCGACATGGAAATGTCATTTGACGAGCGCCCACGAGATCGGCGTTTGTCTTGGCTTCGATAGGAGGCGACAAGCTGATGTCCACGCAAGACTTGGAAAGCCTGAAGGCGAAGCGTGCACACCTGGAGGGTCTCCTTCGCGAGCTGACTGCGAGACGGAATGACCTCTATTTTCCCGGCGTGAGTTTGATATCCGGCGAGGCGCCGTCGCCACCGGAGCAAATCGAGCTGGAGATCGAAGAGTTGCAGGCCGCGATCGCCGAAATTGATGAGGCGTTGCAGAAATCGGCGGGGTAGCCGCGTAGTCTGTCCGGGGACCGGTGTCTTTCCGCCTTCGCCATATTCTGCAAGCATGCAAAGGCTGATTCTGTTTTTCTGTTATGGGAGGCCCCGTCCGAAGAAGGACGGCTCAAGAGGATGAACCGGACGAGGGGAAACTGAGATGCCGATCATTGTTATTCTGTTGCTTGCCGCGATGGTGGCCACGTTCGGATTCTGGGGCACGCTGAAAGGGATCCTCGGGGCCATCGGCGTGGTCGTCCTGCTCTGCTTCTTGGCGGTGCTGACCTTCTCGTTCCTCGCGGCCTGGCTGCTCCGGCGGTAGTGGCCCGCGAAAGGACGCCGCTCAGAATCCGTGGTGGGTGCCGGTGACGGCGAGGTCGACTTTCTGAAATTGGTATTTCTCATCGCCTGGCGGATATCGCCGTCTCGAGTTGACGCCGGCGTGGCCACAGAAGCCCGGCCGAGGGAAGCCGGCCGCTTTCGGCCGGCTTCCCTCGGAGTCTAGGCTGCGGCGTCCGCCGGCTCTTGCACCACACGCGCTGACGGCTTGCCGAGGCACGCCTCGGCGATACGTGCCACATGCCGATGGTCGGTTCCGCAACAGCCGCCGAGCACGTTGATGTGAGGCAGGCGCCGCAAGAATTCGGCATATTGCTGGCCAAGCTCGACGGGGTTGCCGGTGTCGAGTTCTGGCGCGTTGTCGAGCTCGGCGTGGCTGCGGCACGATGAGTTCGCCCGCACGCCTCGCAGACGCATGATCCATGGCGTCCCCGGTTCGAGCGCTTCGGTAAAGTGAGTCGGGTGAGCGCAGTTGATCATGTAGTAGGCCGGACCTCTCTCCGTCGCTTGGTCCACAGCTTCGATGGCCTCGGCGAGCGTCTCGCCCGTCGGTAGCCGGCCGTCTGTCTCAAGCGTGAAGGAGATGATGCTTGGAATGCGCGCAGCCTTCGCCGCGCGCGCCACGCCGATTGCCTCGTTGACATTCGTCATGGTCATGGCGGCCACACAGTCGGCGCCGGCGCCCGCGAGAATGTTCACCTGCCAGGCGTGATAGAACTCCGCCTGCTCCACGCTCATCAGCGTGCCGGGATCGTAGCCATCGCCACGCGGGCCAATGCAACCGCTGACGACGATTGGAGTCTTCTCCGCTTCGTATGCGTCTCGGATGTCCTGCATTACCGCAATTGCATTGCGGTTCGCGTCGGCGAGGCGGTCCAGATCATATCCGGCCTTGGCGCCCCAGTCTGGATTCGCGCGCCAGGTTGGGCTTTCGAGGATGAAGCCGGTGCCGTGCTTGATCGCAAGGGGCAGGTAACGATTGAAATAGTCGTGCAAGGCTGCGCGGCCGCGTTCCGTCTCGCAAAGAACGAATGCCTCGCCGATAGGCAGGTCCCAACCTTCGTGGAAGATGAGCGTCGTCTCAAGCCCGCCATCCGTCAGGAACAGCCGACTGTCGAGTTGCGGGAGCTGATGGCGATATTTCGCAAGTCTGGATGTCATCGATCCTCTCCAATCGTTAGGGGGTAGGGGATGCCCGGAACATGTGATCCCGCCGCCTGGCGATCTAGAAGACTCGTGGTACGGCTGTGCCGGCCAATAAAAGTGTTGAGCAGCAAGCGGTTACGCTGCGAGTTGGGCCGCTTTCCCGCTTGGTGAGGCCGTCAAGTAGACCCGTGGTACAGTTCTCTTGAGGTAAGGCGGATGCAAAAGCAGCAGCGAAAGGGCGAAAACACGCGCGAGCGAATCCTCGACGCTGCGGAAATGTCCGTTTTGGAAAAGGGGTTCGCAGGCACGTCGATCGACGAGCTGATCGCCGCCGTCGGCCTTACCAAGAGTGGCTTCTTCTACCACTTCAAGGACAAGGGCGAATTGGCGAAGGCGTTGCTCGTCCGTTACGTCGAGCGCGAGAACGACCTCTTCGGTGACCTCTTCCAGCGCGCCGACGCGTTGAACGAGGATCCGTTACACGGATTTCTCGTCGCCCTGAAGATGATGGCTGAGATGATGGCCGATCTCCCGGGCGGCCATCCGGGCTGTCTCGTGGCCGCCTATTGCTACCAAGACAGGCTGTTCGACAAAGAGGTGCGGGATCTCAATGCGGCTGCGTTGTTGGGCTGGCGGGATCGGTTCAAGGAGCGCTTGGATTTGATCGCGGCCAGCTATCCTCCGCGGATCCCTATCGACCTCGGCGATGTCGCCGACATGCTGTCGGTCATCGCCGATGGCGGGATCATCCTGTCGAAGGTCTTGCACGACAAAGACGCGTTGCCGCGGCAGGTCATGCTCTACCGCGACTTCGTGCGGACCATCTTTCTTGGTGCTTGACGTCTACTCGGCGGCGAGGCGGACGTACTGGCCGTTGGCGACGGGGCAGGCGGCCCAC
>CAZHCN010000283.1:0-2865 GCA_964530895.1 uncultured Methyloceanibacter sp.
GCCGCCATCACCCAGTGCAAAGGCGTGCTGGAGGCGGTCGAGGCGGGCGATGCGGCGATCCTTGATGCCGAGGGCGGCGAGCTACATTTGCGGCCGACGCAAGAGGTCATCTCGGCCTACGCCGACAAGGTGCGCTTCCGGGCGCGACGCCAGGCGCAATACGAAGCGCTGCGGAACGTCCCCCCCGTAACGTTGGACAATCAGCGCGTCGGTCTGCACATCAATGCCGGCCTCCTCTTCGATCTGCCGCATCTCGATCAGTCCGGTGCGGACGGCATCGGGCTTTTCCGCACCGAGCTGCAATTCATGATCTCGTCGACTTTCCCCCGGCTCGACCAGCAGACGCGCCTCTATAAGGCGATCCTCGATGCGGCCGGCGACCGGCCCGTCGTGTTCCGCTCGCTCGACGTCGGCGGCGACAAAGTGATCCCCTATTTCCGCTCGGGCGCGGAGGAGAATCCTGCGCTCGGCTGGCGCGCCATCCGCATGGCGCTCGACCGGCCGGCGCTGTTCCGCACGCAGATCCGGGCGCTGTTGCGTGCCGCGCAAGGACGCGAGCTGCGAATCATGCTGCCGATGATTTCCGACGTCTCGGAGCTCAGGATGGCGCGCTCGCTAATCGACCGCGAAGTTACGCTGCTCAAGAAGCACGGCCGGTCCGAGCCGAAGACGCTGATGGTCGGCGCCATGATCGAGGTCCCGGCGGTCCTATGGCAACTCGACAGCGTCCTGACTCTGGCCGACTTCGCCTCGGTCGGCTCCAACGATCTCATGCAATTCCTGTTTGCTGCCGACCGCGGCAATGCCCGCGTGTCGGACCGCTTCGATTCCTTGCATCCGGCGGCGCTCCGCGCGTTCAGGCAGATCGTCTTGGCGGCGGAGAAGCACGACGTGCCGCTCACGCTCTGCGGCGAAATGGCGGGAAAGCCGCTAGAGGCGATGGCGCTGATCGGGCTCGGCTTTCGCTCCATCTCCATGGCGCCGGCCTCTGTGGGGCCGGTCAAGGCCATGGTTTTGTCGCTCGATGCTGGCAACCTGAAAGAGAAGCTGGAGGCGTTGCTGGAGAGCAAAACCACCTCGGTTCGCGAAGATTTGAAGCGCTTTGCCGCCGAAAGCGGCGTTCAGGTCTAAGCGCTTCCTGCGGCAGAGGGTGGTCTATATGAGATGCCGCAATATGGTAATTTCGCCAAGGCTTGCAAACTTATGGGCATTGGGCTTGTGTTAGCCAAGGATCGCAGGAGATGGGGCCGGCCGAGCCATGGCAGCTGGGCCGCAGCAGGTGCTAGTGGACCCGTCGCCGGGCGTCGGACGGCGGCGTCTCCATATTCACGGGATCAAGGAAATGCCAGCCGGCTATGATGCGGAAGTGGCCGAGCTGTTTCGGGACCTTAGAGCCGCCAGCAACCTCTCCGAAACAGACCTCGCCCAGCGGATCGCCACCCCGATCGAGGTTGTCCAGGCACTTGAGCAGGGCGCCATCTACGCCTTGCCGCCCTGGCCCGAGACCTGCCGCGTGGTGAACGCCTACGGCACGCTGCTCAATCTCGACACCCGGCCGCTGTTGCGGCGCATCTACGCCCAGCTCGAAGCGGGAATCGTCGAGCTCAGGCCGAAAACCATGCCGGATGTCCCTGTCATGCCGCAGGCGGGGAATGATGGAGGGTTCGGCGCCGGCAACAATCTGGGGCAGGCGCCGGCACGGCAGCCTCAGGCCGCGCCGCGGCCGCCCCAGCGCCAAGCCCCAGCGCCGCAAGCACCTTGGCCGAACGGTCAGCAACATGCGCCCCGGCCCCAGGCCCCTTTGCCGAACGGACCCCAACGCGCCGCTCAGCCCCAGGCTCCGTCGCCGCAAGCCCCTTCGCAGCAGGCGGATTGGCCCGGCGCCACTCCGCAATTCCCCCAAGGCGGCTTTGGCGGCGTGGCCAAGCAGGCGCCGCAGGCTCCGGCGTGGCCGAACGGCCCACAAGCGCCCCAGCCCCAGCCGCAGGCGCGACCGCCCCGACCGCAACCGAATCAGCAGCCGCATACCTATTCCGCGGAGCCGCCCGCCGCCGCGCCGCTTCAGGGCGAGGACGCGACGTTCGTGGTCGAGCCGGAGCCCGCGAAAAAGACCAAGAAGCCCGCGCTGTTGAAGTGGGGAATCATCGCCCTGGTTGCCTCGGCGATCCTTATTGGACTATGGCTGGTGCTTGGACAGTCCTCCGGACCCACCACCTCTTCCGGGTTCAATGCATCCGAGCCGGTGCTCGACCCGGACGACCCGCGTAGCCGCAAGGCTGACAAGCTTCCGAGCAAGTTTCCGGACAACTAGGCTTTCCCGCCTCATTCCATGACGACGATCCCCGCCGAGAAGCTCGACAAGCTCGTCGCCCGTTGGCAGACGGTGCAAGGCAGCCTTGCCGCGGGCGCCGACCAGGACAGCTACGTGCAGCTCTCCCGCGAGTTCGCCGAGCTCGATCCCATCGTGGCCACGATCAACGCGCTGCGTGAGGCGCAGCACGAGCGTGACGGCCTGCAAGAGATCATCGACGACCGCAGCGCCGATCAGGCAATGAAGGATCTCGCCTGGGAAGAGACCAGCGGGCTCGATGAGAAGATCGAGCAACTCGAGCACCAATTGAAGGTGCAGCTTCTGCCCAAGGATGAAGCCGACGAGAAGAGCGCGATCCTCGAACTGCGGGCCGGAACCGGCGGCGAGGAGGCGGCGCTGTTCGCCGGCGATCTATTCCGCATGTATCAGCGCTATGCCGACCGTCACGGCTGGAAGGTCAATGTCCTATCGGCGAGCGAGTCGGCCACGGGTGGCTACAAGGAGATCATCGCCAATATCACCGGCAAGGGCGTGTTCGCCCGGATGAAATACGA
>CAZHCN010000284.1:0-2860 GCA_964530895.1 uncultured Methyloceanibacter sp.
CCGGCGCCTCGAGCCACAGCCCGGTGAACGGCACGCCATGGATTTCGGCAAGCGCGGCAACGGCTTGACGCTCTTCAGGTCTCGCGTGCACCGCATCGACGATCACCGACGCGCCGGCCTGGAGCGCGAGCGCGGCCCGCTTGCGGCACATGGCATAGACCTGGTCCGAGATCCCGGCCGCATAGGCCCGCTCAGGCAGTCTCTCGGTCGGCGGCACGCCAAACAGGCGCTTCCGCTCCACATCGCTCCGCACGATCACCGCGCCCGGGAAGGCTCCGATCTCAGGGGCGATCGCGCGGCCCACCGCCGACTTGCCGCTCCCCGACAGCCCGCCAATGGCGATGAGGCGCGCCCGCGCCGGCGCGAGAAACGCGCGCGCCAGATCGAAATAGGCGCCCACCTCGGCAAGCGTCCCTGCCCTCATCTCCGGGCCCGCGTTCTGCGCGCGCAGCAACTCGACCTTGGCCCGGATGAACGCCCGCAAGCTCAGAAAGAACGGCAAGCCCACGAGGCCCAAGAGATTGCCGCTGTCGCCGCGATCGAGATAGGCGTTGAGCACGGCGTTGGCATGCGCGCCGAGTCCACGCTTGCCGAGATCCATCAGGAGGAATGCGAGATCGTACAGGACGTCGATGGTGGCGAGGCTGTCGTCGAACTCGATCGCATCGAACAACACCGGCCGGCCTTCGATCTCGACGATGTTGCGCAAATGCAGATCGCCGTGGCAGTGGCGGGTATAGCCGTCCCGCGCCCGCGCACGCAAACGCGGGGATAGCGCGGTGAAAACCTCGCGCATCGTCTGCGCAAAATCCCGCGCAACCGCGTCAGAATCCCGCGCAACCGCATCAGAATCGCGCGCGAACGCGTCGGAATTGCGCGCAAGAACCGCATCATTGTCCGCAAGGATCTGCGCCAGCGGCTGCACCGCCTGATCCTGCGTGAGGATCCTGTCGGCCGCATCGTGCAAGGCGCCGACGGCGCCGGCGAGCGGGCCCATGGCCTCCAAAGGAAGCCGCCCCTCGGCGGCCATGCGGTCGTAGAGCGCCTCCTGATCGAATCGGCGCATGACGAGCACCCATTCCACGGGCTTGCCGCGACCCCGAAGCCGTAAAGTGCCGTCGGGCTCTTCACTTATCGGAACCACTTCAAGATAAAGCTGAGGCGCGGTCCGGGTATTGATGCGCAGCTCGTTGAGGCAAGCCGCATGGCGCTTCTCGAGAGTCGAGAAGTCGAGAAACGGGTATTTCACCGCCCGCTTCACCTTGTAGGCGAACGCCCCGGCCAAAAACACGTAAGACGCATGGGTTTCGATACACTCGACGGTTGCAGGGGCCGGGTCGTACGTTCCGCGCTGCACCATGTATTTCAATGCCTTGGCCTGTCCCAAATCGGTGCTCCCTGCCCGGTTAACCATGTCGTGACAATCCCGTGCCCCACGGGCCACAGAGTCATTGAAAACACTAAAGAAACGCGTACCGCCCCTTGCCGATAATAGGTTAACTGGCTAACGTTTTTTCGGGATGGGGCGGACTTTGCGGGATCGACCTGCGGGCGCCTCTAAAACAGGCCGTACGGGGCTCATTATGCGGTTGTGGGCAAAGCTGGCGATCGCCGTCGCGGTTGCCGCTCTTGTTATGAGCGGTGCTCGGCCCAGTCTTGCCGCGGACTCGCAGCTCGAGTCGCGCCGCAACGCGTTGCTCATGGAGATGCTGGCGCGTCCCAACGATCTCGATCTCGCCTTCGAATACGCCAAGCTGTCCTCCGAGGCCGGCGACTACGAGGGCGCCATCTCCACCCTCGAGCGGATGCTCATCTACGCGCCGAACACGGCGCGCATCCAGCTCGAGCTCGGCGTGCTCTATTACCGTCTCGGCGCTTACGACGTCGCCCGCAGCTATTTCAGTCAGGTCGCCGCCAATCCGAGCGTTCCGCCCGAGGCGAAAAAGCAAGTTCAACTCTACCTCCAGCAGCTTTCGCTGGCCGCCGATCCGCCGCCCTTCTCGGCGACGATCTTCAGCGGCATCCAGTGGGAGAGCAACGCCAATGCGGGTCCCGGCACCTCGAGCGTAACGCTCAACGGCATCGACTTCACCCTCGACCAGCAATCCGTCGGCAAAGCGGGCTGGAGCGCGCTCAATATCGGCACGCTGCATTACAACTTCGACCTGAAGAACCAAGGCGACCGCATCGAGTTCGACTTCCTCGCCTATTCGACCGCTCATTTCGACGGCGATCTCCGCGACATCGATCTCGACTTCTTCGAGGCCACGCTCGGCCCCAGCTTCAACATGAAGCGGATCGGCTGGGACCAGACCCGCCTCTTCGTCTACGCGATCGGCGACCTCGCTTATCTCGGCTACGACAATTATTTCAACGCGCCGGGCGCCGGCATTCGCCTCTTGAGCTTCAACGCCGAGCGGAGCGTGCTCGACGCGCGGCTGGAGACTCGCTACCGCGACTTCCAGGATTCGTCGGACCTGCCCTTCAACTCGCTGCGCACCGGGGCGCAGACCAGGATGGGCATCACCTATTCCTATTATTTCACGCCGGGATTCGTGGTGACGACCCAAGGCTATGCCCAGCGCGAGGCGGCGGACGCCGACTTCTACGCGGACTGGGAGATCGCCCTCTCCGGCGGCTTCGCCTGGACCTTCGACAACCCGCTGTGGCAGGCCCAATATCCGTGGACCTGGCAGGCGGGCGGCGGCGTGATTATCCGGAACTACGACGCACCGGACCCGACCATCAACCCGGTCGTGGCCGAGGAGGACGACGTCTGGTGGTCGCGCACGGCGCTGGTGCTGCCGCTCGCGGAGACCTGGGCTTTGGTTCCACAGGTTGAATATCGCAACCAGAACTC
>CAZHCN010000285.1:0-2843 GCA_964530895.1 uncultured Methyloceanibacter sp.
ATCACGCCTTCGTCGGTCTCGCCGAGCTCGGCGGTGATCTCGCCGGTGTGGTCGGCGATGAAGGAGTGGCCGTAATAGTTCTGGCTCACGCCGTCATTGTCCTCGAGGCCGATGCGGTTCGCGGCGACGATGGGCACGGCATTCGCCACGGCGTGCCCCTGCATGGCCCGCTGCCAGCGGACACGCGTATCGAGGCTCTCGTCGTAGGGCTCGGAACCGATGGCCGTGGGGTAGAGCAGCACCTCGGCGCCTTCGAGCACCATGGCGCGGGCGGCTTCCGGATACCACTGGTCCCAGCAAATGCCGACGCCGATCACCCCGTACCTGGTCTTCCACGCCTTGAAGCCGGTATCGCCGGGGCGGAAATAATATTTCTCCTGGTAGCCGGGCCCGTCGGGGATGTGGCTCTTGCGGTAGACGCCGAGCACCTCGCCGTCGGCATCGACGATGGCCACGCTGTTGTAATAGCGCGGGCCGTCCTTCTCGAAGAACGAGACGGGAATGACCACGCGCAGGCTCTTGGCGATGGTCTGGAGCGCGCGCACGCAAGGATGCTCGGCGGCCGGGTAAGCGGTCTCGAACCATTTCGGGTCCTGCGTCGTCGGGAAGTAGATGCCCTGGAACAGTTCGGGAGGCAGGATGACTTGCGCGTTCTGCTCCGCCGCGTCGCAGACCAGGCTCTCGACCTTGTCGAGATTTGCCTTCATGTCGGGACCGAACGCCGCCTGGATGGCGGCCACGGCGAGGGTGCGCTTGCTCATCAGGCGGGCTCCTCGCGCGTGATGCAGTGGAACGAGCCGCCGCCGGCGATGCCGGCGCCGAGCAGGCTGCGGGACGGCAATCCGATGACCTCGCGGTCGGGAAACACGCCTTGCAGGGCGTCGAGCGCGGCCGCCTCTGTCGCCGTGCCGTAGACCGGCACCACGACCACGCCGTTGGCGATCACGAAATTCACGTGGGAGGCCGGCGCCACCGCGCCATGCGCGTTCAACACGCGGCCAGGGCTCGGGACGCGGAGGATCTCGAGCTTTCGGCCCTTCGCGTCGGTCGCGGCTTCGAGACGCGTTGCGATCGCATCGAGCACGGCGGCGTTCGGATCGTCTGGACCTGCTGGCGATTGGCAGACCACGCGGGCCGGCCCGACGAAGCGGGCGATGTTGTCCACATGGCCGTCCGTATGATCGCCTGCGAGCCCTTCGTCGATCCAGATGATCTTTCGCGCACCGAATGCCGTGCGGAGCGCCGCTTCCGCCTCGTCTTTGGTCCAGGCGTTGCGGTTCTCGTTGAGGAGGGTTTGGCTTGTGGTGAGGATCGTGCCTTCGCCGTCATGGTCGATGGCACCGCCTTCGAGCACGAAGTCGAAGCTCACGATCGGTGTAGCCGCGAGCCGTGCGATGTCGTCGCCGATCGTGTCGTCGCCTGCGAGATCGAACTTGCCGCCCCAGCCATTGGTCTTGAAGCGGAGCGCGATCATGCCATGGGACCCGCGCGCGAAGATGGGACCGGTATCGCGCAACCAGATGTCTCCGTACTTGGCGGGCACGATCTCGGCGGCGTCGCCGACCGCGGCACGGGCAGAGCTTTCCGCCTCCGCGCCGTCGGCGAGAAGCCGGACGGCGTTTTTTTCGGCAAGCGCGCGCACCATCGCAGCGACGTCGCGGCGCGGGCTGTCGAGGTCGTCGTTCCACTCGGCCGGGTCGGCTGGCCACGCCGTCCAGATCGCCGACTGCGGCCCCCATTCGGGAGGCACGGTCATGGTTTGCTCGGTCAGGGAAATGGTCATGGAAGCACGGCGCGAAGTGCCGAGGGGCGGTTGGAGCGTGGCGGCGTGCTTCAGTGCAAAGCAGGCCTTCGGATGCGTGTTATGGGGGAGGCTTGGGCAGGCGGCAAGGGACGCCGGCGAAAGGAATTCAAAGAAGGACGCGCGCTCTGGCGCAGCGGCGATGGGCCCGGGGAGGGCCCGTCGATGATATCGATCGGTCCTTAGGCTCTAGGCTGACGCAACCCACTCGCCGGCGGTGGCGATAAAGCCGAAGGCGACCGCATCGGGGTTCCGCTTGGCGGCAAGCAAGAGCTTGTCCTTCGCGTCGACGATCACGCCGTCGCGCTTCTCGCCCTTGTCGTCGTCCCTGTAGCCGCTCAGAAGAATGACCTTCTTACCACGCACGACAATCTTGGGGAGTGCCATACTAGCCTCCATAGGCGCCACCCCTGAGAGATCTGCTCTGATAGTTCAGCTTCAGAGACTGAGACCTCGAGGTGACGGTCACTCGGCGACCCCCACGTCAGCCTGGTACATCTTATAGCAGGTGATTGCGACGAACGTAAGACGAGAGGCTAGAAAGCTCATAAAAATCGAGAGGTTGCGCAGTGCAGCATCAATGACTTGTGCATTGCGCAAGCGCGGCGAGTCCTTGCTGCGTTGCAACAGGCGGTGTCCAATCGAGCGCCCTCAGCGCCGAAGGATCGGCGATCAGCGAACCGAACAGCGGTTCCGCGCCAGTGGCTTGGCCGGCCGCGCGCAACGCAGCTTTGAGCATGGGCCTGGGCACGTAGAAGAGTCCGGCGCGGCGCCCGAGCCCCTGACGCAGAGCGGCGATGATCTCGCCGATGGTGAGCGGCATGGGATCGGCGACGATGAAAGGACGCCGCAAGGGCGCCGGCGCGGCGAGGATGCGGTCGACCGCCTCGACCAAATTGTCGAGGGCGAGCAGCGAGTGGCGCGCTTTGAGGCCCGCAAGCGGCAACGGGTAGGGCGAGCGGGCGAGCTTGATGAGCCGCGCGACATTGCCTTGGGCGCCTGGGCCGTAGACGAGCGCGAGCCGCAGCGCGGCCCAATCGAG
>CAZHCN010000286.1:0-2842 GCA_964530895.1 uncultured Methyloceanibacter sp.
TCGCTCGCCATCAACTTCGTCATGGTGTTCTCGCCCAACACGCTCGAAGGCGCGCCGCACCGCCTCGTCACCACGATCGAGCTGCCGAAGGGCACCCCGCCCGAGCAAGAGGCCAAGATCATCCAGTCTCTCGCCGAGCGCTTCCCGCTCGTGACCGCCATTAAGATCGGCGACATCGTCGACGCGGCGAAGGCCATGCTCGCCAAGCTCATGACCGCGATCAAGGCGACCGCCGGCTTCACGCTTCTGATCGGCGCCGCGGTCCTCGCGGGTGCAGTGTCCGCAGGCCAGCAGCGGCGGAAATATCTCGCAGTGCTCTACAAGACGCTCGGCGCCACGCGGGGGCGCATCGTCAGCGCGGAGCTGCTCGAGTTCGGCGCGCTGGGGCTCGCCACCTCGCTCCTTGCCATCCTCATCGCCACCATCACGGCCTACGCGCTCTGCACCTTCGCCTTCGACATCAAGTTCCTGTTCGCGCCCATGGCCGCGGTCCAGACCGTGCTCCTGGCGCTCGCCCTCGTGCTCGCGGTCGGCGCCGTCACCACCTGGCGGGTTCTGTCGGTCAAGGCCGCCCCTTATCTCCGGGCGGAATGAGGCGATTCCGCCCGTCCTGGACATAGTCTCTTCACCTTGCGCGGCTAACGTTAAACCCCCATATTCCTAGCCAAATTGGCTCTCTGACCAACGCTCAGCAAAGGGATTCTCTTACATGGCTGAACTCGACAGACGTTACGGGCAAGGCACGACGGTCGGCCGCGCGGAAGCGATCGACCAGGGCCTGCGCGCCTACATGCTCCGCGTCTACAACTACATGGCCTCCGGCGTTGCCATTACCGGCGTTGTCGCCTACGCGGTCTACGCGATGGCCGTGCAGCAGGGCGCGGCCGGGCTCGAGTTGACGGCGTTCGGCAACTTCATGTTCGCCAGCGCCTTCAAATGGGTCGTGATCTTCGCGCCGCTCGCCCTGGTGTTCTTCATCTCGGCGCGCATCAACTCCATGAGCCTGCAAACCGCCCAAATCACGTTCTGGGCCTTCGCGGCATTGATGGGTGCGTCGATCTCCTCGATCTTCCTCGTCTATGCCGGCGAGAGCATCGCCCGGGTGTTCTTCATTACAGCCGCCTCGTTCGGCGCGCTGTCGCTGTGGGGCTACACCACGAGCAAGGACCTCTCCGGCTGGGGATCGTTCCTGTTCATGGGCCTGATCGGCGTGATCATCGCCTCGGTGGTGAACCTGTTCATCGGCTCGACCGCGCTGCAGTTCGCGGTCTCGGTGATCGGCGTGTTGGTGTTCGCCGGGCTCACCGCCTACGACACCCAGTCGATCAAGGAGATGTACAGCGTGAACGACGACGGCTCTGTCGCGGGCCGCAAGGCCGTGATGGGCGCGCTCAGGCTCTACCTCGACTTCATCAACCTGTTCATGTTGCTGCTCCAGCTCTTCGGCAACCGCCGTTAAGCGCCAGCAACACTCCTAGAAATAAGGGCCCCGGCGGCAATGCCGGGGCCCTAATTGTTTAATGAAGCCAAGCGGCACACCCGGTTGAAAATCCGCGCGGCATCGCTACCTACGGCGCAGTGGCGGGCAATCCCTCCCCGCCACAGGTTCCCCCCATAAGGAACCGGAGAAGCCCCGAGTCCCCCGTCTCCGGGGCTTCTTCTTTACGTACCCATGGAATCAGGCCTCGACGAGGCGCAAGCCCCTGTCCAGCGCGCGAAGCACGCGGGCGAGATCGTGGCCGCGCTTCAGGATGAGGCCAGTCGCCGCGATCACGCTATAGGCGCCCTGACGCCTGGCGAGCTTCGGCGCCTTTTCGATCCGGTAGAGAGGGACCTCCGAAGACCGCCGAAACACCGAGAACACGGCCTTCTCCTTCAGCGTGTCGATGGCGTAGTCGCGCCATTCGCCATCCGCCACTTTGCGGCCGTACACATTGAGGATTTGGGTGAGTTCCTGGCGGTTGAACGAAATGCCGCCGCGCCTTGATGCGGGTTCGGAAGAGGTGGACTCGCCGCCAGCCTTGCGGGCCAGCGGCAAGACTATGGGCTCCGTTTCGCTCAACATGCGCCTCCTGTAACGGAACGTTCATGATGACCGGAGAGTCGCGGAAATTCAAGCCGCACGAGCCGCCTGACGGGCTGTAACATAACGAAACATATTTCACAGTTCCGCCCTAGTTCAGCCCCTGGCACGCCCCAAAAACCCGTATGATCATCGTTGTTGCCTCTCGGCCCGGTCCAAATAGAGAGGCTTCGGAATCTCAGCCCCCCAGCCCCCCCGGGGTCTTCTCTCGGACCGGGCCAGTTCCTTCAAAGGCCACACAAATGGGCCGGCTCTCAGCCGGCCCTTTTGCTTTTTGTGGGGGTGTCGCAAGCGAGACGCCTGAAGCGCCTACATCATCTGCTCGTATTCGGCGACGCCGAGGATCGGCCCTGTGTTCTGAACCTGGAGCATGGCAACGAGGCAATCGCCGCCGATGGCGTGCAGATCCTTGAGCGGCAGTCTGAGCGTCATCTTCTCGCCCTTCCACATGCCGATCGGCGTGAGCTCCCGCACCGGATGCGTGTAGGTGATCGTCTTGCCGCGATTCTCCCCGCGTTTGATCGAGACGGTCTGTTTGTCCTTGGCGATGGCGAGCCAGACGGTCCCCTTGCGGAGGTCGGAGGTCTCGGGCGCCGCGCCGATATTGATCACCAGGCTGTCGCCTTCGGCCCGCATGGTCACCGGCACTTGCACATCCTTGAGCCGCTTCTTTACGTTCCGCATCGCCATTTCGATCGCTGCCTCGTTGGCGCCGTTCACATGGGTGATGCCGTCGACGACGAGCTGCGGCGTGTACAC
>CAZHCN010000287.1:0-2830 GCA_964530895.1 uncultured Methyloceanibacter sp.
GCACCACCGCCTTGAACAGCTCTTCCTTGGTCTTGAAGTAGAGATAGGGCAGGCCCTTGGAGACCTTCGCGCGCGCCGCCACGTCCTCGAGCCGTGTCCCCGCATAGCCGTTCGCGGCGAACTCCTCGAACGCGGCCGCCACGATCTCCTGCGGACGATTGTCCTTCCGCTCCCGGCGGCGCGGGGCGCCCGCCTGCTGCTTCTCGCTCTTCGCTTGGGCCACGGCTCGCACCTCCCCGATTGACCTTCCACAGATATGACTGACTGGTCAGTACCGCAATAGGCAAAGCGCGGAAAGGCTCGGAAATCCGGGAAAATGCTTAAGCGGCGGTAAGGCTTTTTGGCCGGTCAGGCCCTGGGATGGGCGCTCTCGTAGGCCTTGAGCAGGTGCGCCCGATCGACCTCCGTATAGCCCTGGGTCGTCGACAGGCTGGCGTGGCCGAGCAGCTCCTGGATGGCGCGCAGGTCGGCGCCGGCCCCCAGCAGATGCGTGGCGAAGGAGTGCCTGAGCGCATGCGGCGTCGCCGTCTCGGGCAGACCGAGCGCGGCGCGGGCCCTCGCCATGCGGAGCTGGATGATGCGGGGCGAGAGCTGCTTGCCGCGCGCCCCGATGAACAGCGGGTCGTCGGAGGCGAGCTTGGCGGGGCAGAGCTTCAAGTAGCGTTCGATCGCCTGGCGCGTGATCGGCAGCACCGGCACGACGCGCGTCTTCGAGCCCTTGCCGGTCACCCGCAGCATGTCGCGCCCCTTGATCGGCGCGTCCTTCACGCGGAGCGACAAGGCTTCGGAGATACGCAAGCCCGAGCCGTAGAGCAGCGTCAGCACGGCGGTGTCGCGGGCGAGGATCCATTCCGGCGCGTCGGCTTGCGCGATGTCGGCGCCGTCCACAAGCGCGGTCGCCTTCGGCGCGGTGAGCGGCTTCGGCACCGAATGCGGCAGCTTCGGCAGCGACACGGCGCGGATCGCATCGTTCTTGCCCAAGCCCCGCCGCTCGAGGAAGCGGTAGAACATGCGGAGCGCGCTTAACGTGCGCGACAGACTCCGGCTGCCGACGTCCTGCCCGCGGCGCGCGGCGAGAAAGGCGCGCACGTCTCGCGCCGAGAGTGAGAAGAGCAGTTTGAGGTCGGGCCTTTGCCCGCAATGGCCGGCGAGGAAACGCAAGAACTGGCCGAGGTCGCGCCGGTAGGCCTCGACCGTGTGAGCGGCGAGCTGGCGCTCGGTCATGAGGTAGACGAACCAGGCATTGACCGCCCGGTCCACGTCCGGCGCGGCCCCGATCGCCTCGGCCTTCCGCGCGCCTGCTTTGGTTGCCATGCCGCCCTCGACTTTTCCCTCGGCAGGCTACTATGGATCGGTGAGTCGTTAACCCCCGCTTAACCCCGAAGAGCCCGCCCTGGCCAAGCCCTCGACAAAGACCAAGAGCACGCAAAGCAAGCCGGCGCCCGAGACGGTCCCGGTCCTGCTGCCGCTCGCCCTGCCGGCGGCCTACGACTACCTCGTGCCGAAGGGCGATCACGTGGAGCCGGGCGAGTTCGTGGTCGTGCCGCTCGGGCCGGTCGAGTATCTGGCCGCGGTGTGGCGGCGCGCCGAAGGTGAAGCGCCGCCGAAGATCGATCGCAAGAAACTGCGCGAGATCGCCGCGATCCTCGACGACGTGCCGAAGCTCCCCGAGGTCTCACTCGACTTCGCCGACTGGGTCGCGAACTACACGCTCGCCTCGCCCGGCATGGTCTTGCGCATGATGATGAGCGCGAGTTCCGCCTTCCAGCCGCCCGCGCCGCGCTACGGCGTGCGGCTCGCCGGACCCGCGCCCGCACGCTTCACCCCGGCCCGCGCGCGGGTGATCGAGGCGGCGGCGAACGGCCTCATCTGGGTGAAGTCTGCCCTCGCCGAAGCGGCGGGCGTCAGCGCTGGCGTGATCGACGGCCTGGTCGATGCGGGCACGTTGATCGCCGAGCCGCTGCCCGACTGGCACGCCATGCCGCTCGACACGTCGCGCGAACGCGCCACGCTCAACACGGATCAAGCCGAAGCCGCGAAAGAGCTCTTGAAGAACACGCGCGACGGCTTCGCCGTGACGCTGCTCGACGGCGTCACCGGCTCCGGCAAGACGGAGGTCTATTTCGAGGCCATCGCGCAATGCTTGGAGCGCGGGCACCAGGCGCTCGTGCTCATGCCCGAGATCTCGCTCACCGGCCAGTTCATCGCCCGCTGCGAGGAGCGCTTCGGCGCCAAGCCCGCCGAGTGGCACTCAGGCCTCACGCCGTCGACCCGCGGCCGCGTCTGGCGCGCGGTGGCCGAGAACAAGGCGAAGCTCGTGGTCGGCGCCCGCTCGGCGTTGTTCCTGCCCTTCCCCGATCTCGGTCTGATCGTCGTCGATGAAGAGCACGACCAGGCTTACAAGCAGGAAGACCGCGTCGCCTACCAGGCGCGCGATATGGCGGTGGTTCGCGCACATCTCGGCGCGGGCCGCGCACGTCTTGGCGCGGACGGCGCGCATCTTGGCGCGGACGGCGCAGGTCTTGGCGCGCAATTTGGCGGGGATAGCCCGGATCATGGCGCTGGCGGTATCCCCGTCGTGTTGAGCTCGGCCACGCCGTCGATCGAGAGCCTGGTCAATGTCGAATGGGGCCGCTACCGCCACGTCCGCCTCGAGACCCGCTACAAGGCGGCGGGCCTGCCGGCCATCCAAGCCATCGACATGCGGGCGAGCCCGCCCGAGCGCGGCCGCTGGCTGTCGCCTGTGCTCGTCGACGCGGTCGCCGAGACGCTTGGGCGCGGCGAGCAGGCGCTCCTCTTCCTCAATCGCCGCGGCTATGCGCCGGTGACG
>CAZHCN010000288.1:0-2814 GCA_964530895.1 uncultured Methyloceanibacter sp.
TGCGCGGCGCGGATGGCGCACACATAGCCGCCGGGGCCCGTACCGATGACGATCAAATCGTATTGCGCCATGCCCTATCGTCTCACAGATCGAGCACGAGGCGCGCGGGATTTTCCAGCGACTCTTTGACGTTCACCAGGAAGGTGACCGCCTCTTTGCCGTCCACCAGGCGATGGTCGTAGGAGAGCGCGAGATACATCATCGGGCGTGCGACGATCGCGCCGTCGCGCACGACAGGACGCTCCTCGATGCGGTGCATGCCGAGAATGCCGGATTGCGGCGCGTTGAGGATCGGGGTGGACAGCAGCGAGCCGTAAATGCCGCCATTGGAGATGGTGAAGGTGCCGCCTTGCATGTCTTCCAGCGCCAGCTTGCCGTCGCGGGCGCGCGCCCCGAACGCGGCGATGGCGCTCTCGATCTCGGCGAGACTCATCTGGTCGGCGTCACGCAACACCGGCACAACGAGGCCGCGCTCGGTGCCGACCGCGACGCCGATGTGGTAGTAGTTCTTATAGACGATGTCGTCGCCGTCGATCTCGGCGTTCACCGCCGGAATGTCTTTCAGCGCCTGCACGCACGCCTTCACGAAGAAGCCCATGAAGCCGAGCTTCACGCCGTGCTTCTTCTCGAAGGCGTCGCGGTAGTCCTTCCGCATCTTGATGATCGCGCTCATGTCCACGTCGTTGAACGTGGTGAGCATGGCGGCGTTGTCTTGCGCTTCTTTCAGGCGCTTGGCGATCGTCTGGCGGAGCCGCGTCATGCGCACCCGCTCCTCGCGGGCCTCGTCGGACGGCGCAATCGGCGCGCGGGGCGATGCGGACGGCTTGGGACGCCGCTCGCGGAGTAGCAGGGCTTCGGCCGCCTGCGCCGTGACATCGCCCTTCATCACCTGGCCGCGGCGGCCCGATCCCTTGATGTCGCCCGGCTTCAGCCCACTCTCGGCAAGGAGCTTGCGGGCCGCGGGCGAGGGCGGCATCTCCTCGGCCGTGATCTCCTCGCGGACCTGCGGCTCGCGCTCGAGCGTCTTCAGCTCGACCGCGGGCTTCGGCGCCGGCGCGGCGGCTTTGGCAGGCTGAGGCGCCTTCTTGGCCTCTTTGGGTTTGGCCTCCTTGGCGGGCGTGGCCTTGCCGGCCCCGTCCGTGATGGCGCCGAGTAGGGCACCGACGGCGACCGTCTCGCCCGGGTTCACCTTGATGTCGGACAGCACGCCCGAGGCAGGGGCCGGAACCTCGACGGTGACCTTGTCGGTCTCGAGCTCGACCAGGGGCTCGTCGGCGGAGACGGCATCGCCCGCCTGCTTGAACCATTGGCCGACCGTTGCCTCGACAACGGATTCTCCCAAGGCCGGCACGCGAATCTCTGTGGCCATTATCTGCCTCTGTTCCGCCTAGCTCAGCGCTTCGTCCAGGAAGGCCTTCAACTCGCGCAAATGCTTGCTCATCAGGCCCGTCGCCGTGGCGGCGGAGCTGGGGCGGCCAGCATAGCGCGGGCGCCTGTGCTTGGCACCGATATGATCGAGTACCCAAGACAGATTCGGCTCAATGAAGCTCCAGGCGCCCATGTTCTTCGGCTCTTCCTGGCACCACACCATCTCGGCGTCCTTGAAGCGCCCCAGCTCTTGGATCAACGCCCGGGCCGGGAACGGGTAAAGCTGCTCGACGCGCAAGAGATAGATGTCGTTGATGCCCCGCTTCTCCCGCTCCTCGTAGAGGTCGTAATAGACCTTGCCGGAGCACATCACCACGCGTTTGATCTGATCGTCCGGGACGAGCGTGACCGTCTCGTCCGGATCGAGCTGCGCATCATCCCACAAGAGACGGTGGAAGCTCGACTCCGGACCAAACTGCTCGAGGCTCGATACGACCTTCTTGTGACGAAGCAGCGACTTCGGCGTCATGAGAACCAGGGGCTTGCGGAACTCGCGGTGGAGCTGGCGCCGCAGCACGTGGAAATAGTTCGCCGGCGTGGTGCAATTGACCACCTGCCAATTGTCCTCGGCGCAGAGCTGGAGATAGCGCTCGAGCCTGGCGGAGGAGTGCTCTGGCCCCTGGCCCTCATAACCATGGGGCAGCAGGAGCACGAGGCCCGACATGCGCAGCCATTTGCGCTCGCCCGAGGAGATGAACTGATCGATGATGACCTGCGCGCCGTTGGCGAAGTCGCCGAACTGCGCCTCCCACAGCACGAGCGCGTTGGGCTCGGCGAGGCTGTAGCCGTATTCGAAGCCGAGCACGGCCTCTTCCGAGAGCATGGAGTTGATCACCTCGAACTCCGCCTGGCCTTTGCTCAAGTGCTTGAGCGGCGTGTATTTCTTCTCGGTGACCTGGTCCATGAGCACCGAATGGCGCTGGGAGAAGGTGCCGCGCTCGGAGTCTTGGCCCGAAAGCCGGACCTTGAATCCCTCGACCAGAAGTGTGCCGAAGGCGAGCGCCTCCGCGGTCGCCCAGTCGATCCCTTGACCTTCGTCGATCATCTTGCGGCGCGCGCCCATGATGCGGGCGATGGTCTTGTGCGGCGTGAAGCTCTTGGGCATGGTCGTGAGCTTGCGGCCGACATCGCGCAGCACGTTTAGGTCGACGCCGGTCGTGCCGCGGCGCGCGCCTTCGTCGGCGAAGCCGATGCCCGACCATCTGCCGTCGAGCCAATCGGCGCGGTTCGGCCGGTAAGTCTCGCCGGCGAGGAACTCCTCCTCCAGATAGGCGCGGAATTGCGCCTGAAGGCGGTCGACCTCCTCCTTGGTGAAGAGGCCCTCCTCGATCAGGCGATCGGCGTAAACCTCGACCACGCCGGGATGCTCGCCGATGCGTTGATACA
>CAZHCN010000289.1:0-2804 GCA_964530895.1 uncultured Methyloceanibacter sp.
TTGGAGGCGATCAGCACCACGACCTTGTCGAGGCGGGCCTGCGCGCTCTCGTGCTCCGCCATCACCTCGCGCAGGCGACGGAGCATTTGTCTTGGAGCACCAACTGACGCAGCAGGCATGACTACCAGTCCTCGCCGACCAAGCTTTGGTGCGGCCGACCAAGCGTCTCGAGAAAGAGCTTAAGGTTAGCCGCTTTTCGCCCGCTAACGGCTGTCTAATCCGAACAAGGAATGCAAGGTCCGCACCGCCAGCTCGGCATAGGCAGCATCGATCAATACGCTGATTTTGATCTCGGATGTCGAGATCGCCTCGATATTGATGCCTTTTTCGGCAAGGGCTTGGAACATCTGCGCGGCAACCCCGGCGTGGCTCCGCATACCGACGCCGATGGCCGACACCTTGGCGATGTCGGTTGAGCCACGCAAGTCCAAATAGCCGATGGAATCCTTTGATTTCCTTAAGACTTCCAGCGCACGATCGAGATCGGCACTCTGCACCGTGAAGGTCATGTCGGTGTGACGCCCGTCGTCCGACACGTTCTGCACGATCATGTCGACATTAATATGCGCCTCGGCCAAGGGGCCGAACACCTGGGCCGCCACGCCCGGCTTGTCGGCCACCTTGAGCAGCGTCACCTTGGCCTCGTCCCGCGCATAGGCAATTCCACTGACGACGTTTTGCTCCACGATCTCATCCTCATGGCAAACGAGTGTTCCGATCCCCTCGCCCGTCTCGGGGTTGCCATTTCCGGCGACGTCGGGCGTATCGAAGCTCGAGCGGACAAGCACCCGCACGCCCTTCTGCATGGCAAGCTCGACGGAGCGGGTTTGCAGCACCTTCGCCCCTTGCGAGGCCATTTCTAGCATCTCCTCATAGGAGATGCGGTCGAGCCGGTGGGCCTTCGGCACCACGCGGGGGTCGGTGGTATAGACCCCGTCCACGTCCGTATAGATGTCGCAGCGGTCGGCGGAAAGCGCCGAGGCCAGCGCCACCGCGCTCGTATCCGAGCCGCCCCGGCCGAGCGTGGCGATGCGATTGCCCGGGGCGATGCCTTGGAAGCCCGCGACCACCGCCACCTCGCCGTCCAGCATCCGCGCCTTGAGCTCGCCGATATCGATGCCGGTGATGCGGGCGGCGCGATGGGCCTCATCGGTGCGAAGCGGAATTTGCCAACCCTGCCAGGACCGGGCCTTTATGCCTCGCGCCTGGAGCACCAGCGCCAAGAGACCGGAGGTCACCTGCTCGCCCGAGGACACGACCGCGTCATATTCGCGGCAGTCGTACTGGGCCGACAGCTCTTCGCCGTTTTCCTTACTGGCCTTGAAGCCCCACGCCTCCTCGACGAGAGCCACGAGCTGGTTGGTCTGCCCGGCCATGGCCGAGACCACCACGGCGCACGCGTGCCCGGCGTCGACCTCGCGCTTCACATGCACGGCGACGTTGCGGATGCGGTCGAGATCGGCAACCGACGTGCCGCCGAATTTCAACACTAGCAGGGACATAGCCGCTCACAACAAGAGGGCCGGCCCATTCATGGGCCGGCCGGGAAAATCGGCTCCTTCATACTGATTGAGGCCGAAAGCCGCAACATGGCTCTCTTCGGAGCGCCTTGACAGGGGCCGGACCTGCGCGGCCAATGCCGCTCATGGCCCAGGCCGCTGACAGATCCGCGACGCTCGACCGCGACGAGGTCGCCCGCTTCGCCAAGCTCGCCGCCGAATGGTGGGACGGAAAAGGGCCGTTCAGGCCGCTTCACCAGATCAACCCGACCCGCCTCACCTATATCCGCGACCGGCTGTGCCAGCATTTCGGGCGCGATCCGAAAGCGCCCCCAAGCCTCACGGGCCTGAGCGTGCTCGATATCGGCTGCGGGGGCGGGCTCGTCGCCGAGCCCCTGACGCGGCTCGGGGCGGAGGTGACCGGCATCGACCCGGCACAAGAGACCATCGCGGCCGCCAAGACCCATGCGGCCGGTGCGCGGCTCACGATTGCCTACGAGGCCACGACCGCGGAGACCTTGGCCGACGCGGGACGCAAATTCGATGCGGTGCTGCTCCTCGAAGTGGTCGAGCACGTCCCGGACGTGCCGGCCTTCTTGCAGCGCATCGCGCCGCTCGTGAAGCCCGACGGCGTCATGATCCTCTCGACGCTCAACCGGACGCTGAAGGCCTACGCGCTCGCCATCGTCGGTGCCGAGTTCCTCCTGCGCTGGCTCCCCGTCGGCACGCACCAATGGGAGCGCTTCGTCAGGCCGGAGGAGCTTGCGGCCGCGCTGCACGGCGCGGGCCTGACCCTGACCGACACGACGGGCATGGTCTACGATCCGCTCGCCGATGCCTGGAGCCTGTCTGGCGATACCGATGTGAACTACTTCGCGACCGCGACGAAAGCGGATTAGGCCGCCTTCCGTCCCGCCGTCAAATGCTCGGTGCGGTGCATGGCCTGCTCACCCGGCAGAATGTCGAAGCCGAGGTCCAGCGCCAATTTTAGCACCTTCTCCAGCGCGGCAATGCGGTCGGGATCGATCCCGGTGACATCGGCATGATTGATGATGGTCAGGAGGCCGTTCTTGTCCGCCACGTTGCGGATGACTCTGCTCCAAAATGCGGCGAGGTCGTCGGGATTGCGCAGGCCATTCGGCGATATCAAGTAGTGCATCACGTCGATCATGAACCACTGCCAGGGAATCCCGATCAGACCGTTCGACAATCGCGTCAGCCCATCCCCGGCGTACCCATCGACATCGAGCGAGAGCTCCGTGGGCACCGCCGGCGCATCTATGGTGCTGTCGAAGGAAAATCCTG
>CAZHCN010000290.1:0-2796 GCA_964530895.1 uncultured Methyloceanibacter sp.
TGGATCTGCCCGGCATGGAGGTCCAGCGTCAGCACGCGGTCGGCGCCGGCGCGCACGATCATGTTGGCGACCAGCTTGGCCGAGATCGGCGTGCGCGGTCCGGGTTTGCGGTCCTGACGGGCATAGCCGAAATAGGGGATGACCGCGGTGATGCGCCGCGCCGACGCCCGCTTCAGGGCGTCGATGAGAATGAGCAGCTCCATCAGATGGTCGTTGGCGGGAGCGGAGGTCGACTGGAGGACGAACACGTCCTCGCCGCGGACGTTCTCTTGCACCTCGACGAAGATCTCCATGTCCGCGAAACGACGGACGATGCAGCGCGCCAAGGGAACGTCGAGATAGGCGCTGATGGCCTCGGCGAGAGGGCGGTTGCTATTGCCCGCAACCAATTTCATGCGACCGCTCCTCGAGACCCAGCCTCCGCGAGGCCGTCCGCCTGGGCGCCTGCGCCCACGGCGGCTTTTAACAAGCGCTTGGCACCGCTGTAAACTCGCCAAGCAGTCGCTGTGGATGAGGTCAGCTCGATTTCGGCAGGAGCTTGATGATGCCGTCGGCTGCGGCGCCGGCAGCGGCGTCGGCGATGGCGCCCCAGGGACCGTTCAGCGAGCCCTTGGGGATCGTGTTCTGTTGCGACACTGTGCCCAGGCGCCTGCCGGTAGGATCGAGCACCTGCCAGTCGATGCGGATGTTCTGCTTGCCGCCGCTCGCCTCGGTGAGCTTCACGCTGCCTTTGACCGTGTAAACGTTGCTGCTGGTGCCGTTGGCGAGCTTGACGCCGTCGGCGTAGAGCTTCTTCTTCAGGGCCGTCGTGAGCGACCGCCGGCCGTCGCCTGGGGCGCCGTCCACCGGGGCGACGAGGACGCCTTGAGCCTTGGGTGGCGCCGGCCGGGCCGTGGTGGCAGCGGTCGTGGCCGGGGCCGCTGCGGCGACCGGCGTCGAGGAGCCACTGCGCCCACCCGGCAGATCGGCCGCAAGCTGCGAGGCCGTCTTGCCGGCGATGCTGCGGATCGCGGTCGAATCCACGCCGCTCCACGGGTCGCTGCTGGAGCCTCTTTTCACGATCTCTTCGCCGGAGACACGGGTCACCTTTGCGCCCTTGGCGTCGGTCACATCCCAAATGTAGGACACCTTCGAGCCGCCCCGGTCGGGGGCGGCGAGGAGGTAGCCGCGCAACGTATAGTTGGTGCCGCTGCTTGTGCCGGGAACGAGCGTGAGGTTGCGGTCGTTGCCGGCGGTGACCAGGGCTTGGGTCAGCTCCGTGGTGACCTTCTCCGGCGCGCCGATGATGGGCGCAATGGACACTTTGGGCGAGCTTCCGAAGATGCTGGAAGCCCCGCTCAGGAGACCGCCCATGCTCGAGCCGCCCCCTCCGCCGCCGCAACCAGCCAGGCATGCAAAGGCGAGAGCAGCAATCGCGAATCCGGCAGCACGCCTCAAACGGCCGCGTACGTGTCGTGAGTCCGCGTCCAACAAAATACTCCCTCTGTTGGCCGCACAGCACCGTTCGCGAAGAATTCGTCGCGACGGGACTCCCAACCCTCTAACTCTCAGTAGCTTACCTGCCGCGGCCCGCATGCGTCTAGTTCTTGGGGTGCCCTGGAAAGGGGCCGATGCCGGTCATAGTGAACGCCCCAACTCATGCAAGCAGGATGGCGGAAATTTGACGGCCGTAATCGTCCTCGCCGTGGTGCTGGGACCGGCGATAGCTGAAAAGCCTGGTCTCGTCGTAATAGGTGCAGAGCCCGAGATCGAGGACCTCGCGGACGCCCGCCCGCGCCAGGCGCTCGGCCACATAGCCGGGAAGATCGAAATGGGGCTCGCCTGAGCCCTCGTCGATGGCGAAGAAGGCCTCGCTGCCCGGCTCCTCGGCCAGGAATTGCGCCATATAGTCGTGGCCGACCTCGTAGGCGCCTTGGCTGATGGCGGGACCGATGGCCGCATGGATGCGCTCCGGCTTGGCGCCGAGCCCCGTCATGGCCTCGACGGCCGCCTCGACGATGCCGGCGAGCGCCCCGCGCCACCCGGCGTGGGCGGCGCCAATCACCCGGGCTTTCGGATCGCAGAACAAGACGGGCGTGCAGTCCGCCGTGAGGACGGCAATGGCAAGCCCGGGCGTTGCGGTGACGATGGCGTCGGCCTCGGGCGCCGTGTCCCTGGTCCAGGGTTTCTCGGCGACGGCGGCCTTGTTGGTGTGTTTCTGGAACGCGGTGAGGAGCTTGTCCGGCCCGGCACCGAGGAGGCCCGCCACCCGCGCGCGGTTCTCGGTCACGCTCTCCGCAGCGTCGCGGGAGCCGGGGCCGCAATTGAGCGAGGCATAGACACCGTCGGAGACGCCGCCGAGCCGGGTGAAGAACCCGTGCGCGACGCCGTCGAGCCCTGCGAGGCTCACAGCCTGAAGCATCATCTTGTCCTGTGTCACCATGCCGGGGGCGCCCGTCTCAAGCTAAATGTCTCCGAAGGGCGGCGGCGGGGCAAGCCCCGGGCGCGTCAGCGCGAGCACCTTGAAGAGAACACCCATCGCGCGCGGATCGACGAGGCGGTCGGCGCCGGAGGCGATGTCTTGCCGTTGCTCCGGCGTAGCGCCCTCGCACAAACGGTCGCGGCGGGCTTCGAGACCGAGCTTCAGCAGAAACTCGCCTTGCGGCATCGGCCCGTAGGCATCGAGGCCGTGTGCCGCGGCTCCGTCCTTCAGCGCGGCGAAATCCACATGCGCGGTGAGGTCGACCTCGCCCGGCGCACGAAGCGGATCGGCGAATTGATGGTGCGAGACCGCTTGCAGCGTGTCGCCGCAGGCGG
>CAZHCN010000291.1:0-2774 GCA_964530895.1 uncultured Methyloceanibacter sp.
CGGGCTTTCTCGAACGTGTCGCGCAAATGGGGCTAAGGTTGAAGCAGCGGCTCGCCGGTCTTGCCGACGAGCATGGCGACGTCATCGCCGAGGTTCGCGGGCAGGGCCTGATGATCGGACTGAAGTGCAAGGTCGAGAATTTGCAGTTGCTCGGAGCCTTGCGGGATCGGGGCATGCTGACCGTCCAGGCCGGCGACAATGTCGTGCGCTTGCTGCCGCCGCTCATCATCGGCGAGGACGAGATCGACCTCGCCTGCACCACGATTGATGCCGCCTGCGCCGCGCTGAAATCCGCCCGCAAGTAGACCCAAGTCGCCCTTCCGAGACCCCGTCGCCAACATGCCACCCTCGCCGAAGCATTTTCTCGATCTCGACGCGCTGAATGTGAGCACCTTGCGCGCCATCATCGACACCGCTGCCGCCATGAAGAGATCGGGCAAGGTGCCAAAGGCGCTCGCCGTGCCGCAGGGCGCGGTGCTCGCCATGATCTTCGAGAAGCCGTCCACGCGCACGCGGGTCTCCTTCGAGGTCGCCATCCACCAGCTTGGCGGCACGGCGATCGTGCTCAGCCCGGAAGACATGCAACTTGGCCGCGGCGAGACCGTGGCCGACACGGCTCGTGTCCTGTCGCGCTACGTAGATGCCATCATGTTGCGCACGGGCCCGCATGCGACGCTCGTAGAGTTCGCCGACAACGCCGCGATTCCCGTGATCAACGGCCTCACCACGCGCTCCCATCCGTGTCAGGTCATGGCCGACGTCATGACCTTCGAGGAGTTGAAGGGGCCGATCAAAGGCCGCACGATCGCCTGGATCGGCGATGCCAACAATGTCGCCACATCTTGGGTGCACGCTGCGGCACGCTTCGGCTTCTCCTTGCGGATCGCAGCGCCTGCCGATTTCGCACCGTCCTCGGATCTGTTGGCCTGGGCGGAGGGCCAAGGGGCCGATGTCGTAGTGAGTGAGGACGCACTTTCGGCCGCGCGCGGCGCGGACTGCGTCGTCACCGACGTGTGGGTGTCCATGGGCGATAACGACGAGACCAAGCGGAAAGCCGCACTCAGGCCGTTCCAGGTCGACGAGGCCCTGATGGGCGCGGCCAAGGGGGACGCGATTTTCATGCATTGCCTGCCGGCCCATCGTGGCGACGAGGTGACGGCCGCGGTGATCGACGGCCGGCAATCCGCCGTTTGGGACGAGGCCGAGAACCGGCTCCATGTGCAGAAGGCGATCCTCGCCTGGTGTCTCGGCAACGGCCGGCTCGGAGCGAAGCGCGCCGCCGCCAAGCGCCCCGCGGCGCGGCGCGGCAAGCCCACAGCGCGCGGCGCCAAAGCACGCGACGCCAAGAGGCGTAGCGCCAAGACCGGGCCCAAACCGCGTAAACCCAAGGTTCGCGGGGCCAAGCGGTGAGCGAGCAAACCTCCGAAGGCCGCGTCGAGCTCGCGATCCCCAAGGACGACCTGATCCTGCCGTTTCAAGCGGAGCAGGCCGACGTTCTCGGCCGCCTGGTCAAGCTCGGCCCGACCGTCGACACCATCCTGTCCCGCCACGCCTACCCGGAGCCCGTGTCGCGGCTTCTGGGCGAGGCGGTGGCGCTCACGGCGATGCTCGGCGCTTCCCTCAAAACCGAAGGCAAGCTGATCCTGCAAGCCACCACCGACGGACCGGTGGACCTGCTCGTCGCCGACTATCAGATGCCAGGCGAGCTCCGCGGCTATGCCCGCTTCGACGCCGACCGGGTGGCGGATCTGGAGGGCGAGGACGCCACCGCGCTCCTTGGCGAGGGCCATCTCGCCATGACCATCGACCGCGGCGTCGATACCGAAAGTTATCAGGGGGTCGTGCCGCTCGAGGGCGAGAGCCTGACGGAAGCCGCCGACACCTATTTCCGCCAGTCGGAGCAGCTTCCCACCTTCATTCGCCTCGCCGTGGCGCGCCATTACCGCGTGGGGCTCACGGGCGAGGGGGCCTGGGCCTGGCGCGCCGGCGGGCTTCTGGTGCAGAAGCTCACTCGCGAAGGCGGCGTCTCGAGCCTGAAGGAGTTCGAGGAGGACTGGACGCGGGCGAAGACGCTTGCCGAGACGGTCGAGGATCACGAGCTGCTCGATCCCATGCTGCCACCCGACCGGTTGCTCTATCGCCTGTTCCATGAGGAGCAGGTGCGCGTCTACCGCGCCATTCCGCTCGAAACCTATTGCAGTTGCTCGCGCGAGCGCGTGGAGGAACTGCTCGCCCGCTTCTCGCCCGAGGATCTGGCCGACATGGTCGTTGACGGCGAGGTCTGGGTGAATTGCGAGTTCTGCAACGCCCGCTACCACTTCGACCCGTCGGAGTTCGACATCGAGTAGGCGTCACGCGCGCAAGCGGTCCGTCAGGTCGCCGAGGAATTTCAAACACGCTTCGAGCTGCGCGATTGACACGAACTCGTCCGCCGCATGCGCTTGGGCGATGTCGCCGGGGCCGCAGATCACCGCCGGACAGCCGGCCTGCTCGAACAGACCCGCTTCCGTCGCATAGGACACTGTGCCCGTGCGGTTGGCGCCGGTGAGCGCCACGGCCAGAGCCACCGCGTCGGACTGAGGCGCCGCCGTGAAAGCCGGCACCGATGTCTGGCCTTCCGTCTCGATCGATGCCGCCTTCGCCACCTTGCGCATCTTCGGCAACAGAGCCGTCTCGGCGAAGGCCGACAGCGCGCGGGGGGCCTCGTCGGCCGGCGCGCTCGGCAGGCTCCGCACCTGCCAGCGGAACGTGCAGGTCTTGGGCACGATGTTCGG
>CAZHCN010000292.1:0-2764 GCA_964530895.1 uncultured Methyloceanibacter sp.
GCCGGCGACATCCAGGGCGGTGCCGACATCGAGATCCTCAATCCCGAGCACGTGATCTGCACCCTCGATCAGGGCGCTGCGATCCACATGGAGTTCACCTCGTCCTCGGGCAAGGGCTATGTGCCGGCGGAGCGCAACCGTCCCGACGACGCGCCGATCGGCTTCATCCCGGTCGACTCCCTGTTCAGCCCCGTGCGCAAGGTCTCCTATCGCGTGGAGAACACCCGCGAGGGCCAGATCCTCGACTACGACAAGCTCACCATGGACATTGAGACCGACGGCTCCGTGCGGCCTGAGGATACGATCGCGCTCGCGGCGCGCATCGTCCAGGATCAGCTGTCGGTGTTCGTCAACTTCGAGGAGCCCAAGAAGGAGCAGACCTACGAGCGGCAGCCTGAGCTCGTGTTCAACGCCGCGCTGCTCAAGAAGGTCGATGAGCTCGAGCTGTCGGTGCGCTCGGCCAACTGCCTGAAGAACGACAATATCGTCTATATCGGCGACCTCATCCAGAAGACCGAGGCCGAGATGCTGCGGACCCCGAACTTCGGCCGCAAATCCTTGAACGAGATCAAGGAAGTGCTCGCCTCCATGGGTCTGCATCTCGGTATGGAAGTGCCGGATTGGCCGCCGGAGAACATCGAAGAGCTGGCCAAACGCTTCGAGGATCACTACTAAGCAGTCCGGCCCATCACAGGGTCTCATGAGCTCCGAGAAGGGGAGAATTGATGCGTCATCGCAAAGCAGGCCGGAAGCTCAACCGGACGTCCACGCATCGCAGCGCGCTTCTGGCCAGCCTGGCAAACGCGCTCATCAAGCATGAGCAGATCGCGACGACGCTCCCCAAGGCGAAGGAGCTTCGCCGCGTCACCGACCGGCTGATCACGCTCGCCAAGCGCGGTGATCTGCACGCCCGCAGGCTCGCGTTCTCCCGGATTCGGGACGACGCCATGGTGGCGAAACTGTTCGAGACGCTTGGGCCGCGCTATGCGGACCGCCCCGGCGGCTATACGCGGGTGTTGAAGGCGGGCTTCCGCTATGGCGATTCCGCACCGATGGCCGTGATCGAGCTGGTGGACCGCGACGAGGACGCCAAGGGGCTCGATTCAGGCCCGGTCCAGGAGCAGGCCGAGGCCGATCAGGCCGCCGCCTAGCAGGCGCTTCCCAGTTTCAGCGATGTTGAGAAAGTAAGGGCGCGCCGCGTCAAGCGGCGCGCCAGAAACGACGGCTAATCGTCGCCGTCGTCATCGTCATCATCATTCATGTCTTCGTCATTCGACCGGTCTCTACCCTTCGAGACTTTGTTGCCGGCGGCGGCTTCACGCTCGTCGTGAGTCTTGATGGCAAGCTTCTTGATGCCTTTGACCCCATCACCGAGAATCCCGAAGATGATCTTCTGAGCGTCGGCGTCGCTCGTGCCATCGGCGGCATCGAAGTCCGACTGCCAATAGATCACCGTGCGATCCGGCTCATCGTCTTCCTCGACCCAAAGCTTGGACTTGTAATTCTTGACGGGGAGGGGGCTCTCGAGGATCTCGTAACTGTAGGACAAGTCGCCCTTGTCGGTGAGCTTCTCCTTGATCTTGCCTCCGTCCTTTAGGGTCAGCAGGCGGACGGTGTCATTCCCCTCGGTCACCTCTTCGCATTCGGTGACGGCAGGATGCCAATCCTTGATTGCGCAGAACTCGCCGGCGACGGCCCAAACTTCGTTCGGCAGGCCGGGCGCCTCGATCCGCTTCTTGACGGTGATGGCCCAGGCCGAACCACTCCAGATGATCGCGGCCAGGGCGATCAGGGTCAGTTTGAAAATACGCATGCGTTTCTCTCCACTTTTCTCGGCGTTATTGATGGGCAAAGATGCCGTCGGCTCGGCATCTTAGTTGAAAGCGCTTTCGCGGCAACCCGAGTGCCCTTGGAATCTGCCGCAAGAAGGCCAGTTTTCTTTGGGAAACCGGCTCGCACACTTGCTATACCGAGACACTCCTTTCCGACCTTCTTGCTGATCCCTAACAGGGCGAGCGATGACACTTTTGGCAAATCTGACTAGGAAAAATGGCATCGTCTGGCTGCTCGGCCTCGCGGTGCTGCTAGCCGTACCCGGCGGCGAGGGTGTTGCCCAGGAACGGGCTGTTCCGAAGAGCTCCATGGCGATCAAGCAATCCTTCGCGCCCGTGGTGAAGAAGGCGACGCCAGCCGTGGTGAACGTCTACGTGCGGCACAAGGTCAGGCAGCAGGTCTCGCCCTTTTTCAACGATCCGTTCTTCCGCCAATTCTTTGGTGATCGCTTCGGCGTGCCGCGGGAGCGCATCCAGAACTCGCTCGGCTCCGGCGTGCTGGTCAGTCCCGATGGGGTGGTGGTGACCAACTACCACGTGATCCGCGGAAGCGGGGATTCACAGATCACCGTCGCGCTGAACGACGGGCGCGAGTTCCCGGCCAAGCTCATCCTCAAGGACGAGCAGACCGATCTTGCCGTGCTCAGGTTCGACGGACACGGCGCCACGTTCCCGTCGATCCAGTTCGCAGATTCCGACGGGCTCGAAGTGGGAGACCTCGTGCTTGCCATCGGCGATCCGTTCGGCGTCGGGCAAACGGTGACGAGCGGCATCGTCTCTGCGCTCGCCCGTACCAAGGTCGGCATCTCCGACTATCAGTTCTTCATTCAGACCGACGCAGCCATCAATCCGGGCAATTCCGGCGGCGCGCTCGTCGACATGGACGGGCGGCTGGTCGGCATCAACACGGCGATCTTCTCGCAGAGCGGCGG
>CAZHCN010000293.1:0-2756 GCA_964530895.1 uncultured Methyloceanibacter sp.
GTCAGCCAGCAGATCGATGCCGAGCCGCCCGGCCGCGTCGGCGACCGGCGCTTACGCGCGATCCATTCAGACGTGGGCTTAGTCGAGGGCGAGGCCGCCATCCGCGAGGGGCTTAACCTCCGCATCAGCCTGGCGCCGATCGAGCCCGACGGCCTCGTCGGCTATCGCGCCCGCCGCTATGCGGGCGTCGTCGACGTCGATCAGGTCGGCGCGTACGACGTCAATCAGTTCTGGGAGGCGATCCGTCTCGGCGGCGATCGCCGCCTCGTGCTCGACCCGCACGAGTTCTACATCCTCGCCTCGAAGGAGAGCGTGTCGGTGCCGCCCGAATATGTGGCGGAAATGGCGCCGTTCGATCCTCTGATCGGCGAGTACCGCGTGCACTATGCCGGCTTCTTCGATCCTGGCTTCGGCTACGCGGAAGGCAGGGCGCCCGGCGCCAAGGCGGTGCTCGAGGTGCGCAGCCTCGACATCCCCTTCATCGTCGAGGACGGCCAGATCGTCGGCCGGCTGGTCTACGACAAGCTCACGGATATCCCCGAGACCCTTTACGGCCAGGGCATCGGCTCGCATTATCAGGCCCAACGGCTCAAGCTGTCCAAGCACTTCCGCCAGGAGTGACTCGTCACGAGTGACCCGCAGGGGAGCGGGGGGCGGCCAATAATCAGATAAATGACGGGGGGAACTAGATGCAGGCGATTTCATCCGCCGTGACTTGGCTGGACGACCTCGTGTGGGGCGTCCCCATGCTGGTGCTGCTGCTCGGCGTCGGCATCTATCTGACGCTCGGCTTGCGTTTTCGGACGATCAGGGACCTGCCTTTCGCCTTCTGGATGCTGTGGCGCGGCCGCGTCGCCGAGGGCAAAGGCGAAATCACTCCGTTTAACGCGCTGATGACGGCGCTCGCCGCAACCATCGGCACCGGCAATATCGCGGGAGTCGCCACGGCCATCTTCATCGGCGGACCGGGCGCGGTGTTCTGGATGTGGATGACCGCGCTGGTCGGCATGGCTACGAAATTCGCCGAGGCGGTGTTGGCCGTACGCTACCGCGAGGTGGACGAGCGCGGCAACTATGTCGGCGGCCCGATGTATTACATCAAGAATGGGCTCGGGAATCGGTGGGCATGGCTCGGGACGTGCTTCGCGCTGTTTGCCGGCTTTGCGGGCTTCGGCATCGGCAACATGGTGCAGGCGAACTCCGTGGCCGACGCCCTCGAAGCCGCCTTCGGTCTGCCGTTTTGGACGACTGGCGTCGCGCTCGCCATCCTCGTCGGGCTCGTGCTCGTCGGCGGCATCCGGCGCATTGCCGCGGTCGCCGGCGCCCTCGTGCCGGTTATGGCCATCGGCTATGTACTCGCAGGCTCCGTGGTCATCGCGCTGAACATCGGGGCGGTCCCCGAGGCCTTCCGGCTGATCTTCGCGCACGCCTTCACGCCGATCGCCGCGACCGGCGGCTTCGCCGGCGCGGTCGTCTGGGCCGCCATACGCTTCGGCGTGGCGCGCGGCATCTTCTCCAACGAGGCGGGTCTCGGCTCCGCCCCGATCGCTCATGCCGCCGCAGAGTGCAAAGGTCCTGTCAGCCAAGGCCTCGTCGCCATGCTCGGCACGTTCATCGACACCATCGTCGTTTGCTCGTTCACGGCTCTGGTGATCTTGACCACTGGCGCCTGGACCAGCGGGCAAACCGGCGCGGAGCTGACGTCGCTCGCGTTCGAGAGCGCGCTGCCAGGCGTTGGCAGCGAGATCACGTCGCTCGCGCTTGCCGTCTTCGCTTTCACCACACTGGTCGGGTGGAGCTATTACAGCGAACGTGCCTGGCAATACCTGCTGGGGATCAAGTCCATCGTGCCGTTCCGCATCGTTTGGTCACTCGCGCCGATCGTCGGCGCTACCGTCAAGCTGAGCTTCATCTGGCTGCTTGCCGACGTGCTGAACGCGCTGATGGCGATCCCGAATCTGATCGCGCTGGCGCTCCTGAGCCCCGTGGTTTTCGCGGCCGCGCGCGAGTTCTTCAAGACGCGCGGCAAGTCCGAGAACAATCCGTTCTGACGCCAGCGTCCCGGTGGCGATTCCCGGCCCGGTGTGTCATTTTCGACGGCGGTGGATCTGAGCTCAATGGGGGAGGCCATCATGAGACGTACCGCAATCTTCGCGCTTGCCCTGCTGGCGGGCGCCGCCTTCGCCGTGGCCGCGTCGGCGGAAGAGCTGACCGATCTCGCGAAGCAGGCCGAGAGCGACGTCAAGGACGGCAAGACTCTCGACGCCTACGACGCGATGCGCAAAGCCACGCTGCAAGTCTGGGACAAGGCTCCGCTCTCCTTCCGCAAATCGATCTTCGTCAAGGACAAGCCCGGCGGATTCGGCGTTTACGACCCGCGGCCCGACAACGTGTTCAAGCCGGGTGAGAAGCTCATCGTCTATGTGGAGCCGGTAGGCTTCGCCTGGCAGCCAAAGAACGGTCTGAATCACGCCCAGCTCGTCGTCGATCTCGTGCTGAAGGACGGCGACGGCAACGTCGTCGCCCAGCAGCAGGGCTTCGGCAATTTCACCTTCGACAGCCGCGAGCAGAACATGGAGACCATGACCGCCGTGACGATCGACTTCGCTGAGGCCCCGGCGGGCAAATACGCCGCGGAGCTCAAGTTCCACGACACGGTGGACGACAAGTCGGCGAGCTTTGAGCTGCCCTTCGAGATCAAGGAATAGCGGATCAGGCCGAGCAGGCGCCGCCGCCGAGCACGCAGAACTTGGCGC
>CAZHCN010000294.1:0-2751 GCA_964530895.1 uncultured Methyloceanibacter sp.
GACGACGTGCTCGAGGTCGTATTTGTTCATGTCGGGGTCCATCCAGACCCCCTTCTCGGCGAGCACTTTGTGGTCCTCGGACCCCGGCAGCGGCGTCAGCATGAAGAACTCGAGCATATCGAGCGGCAGTTCGTGCTTGATGATCTCGAGGTCGTGGCGGATCGACTCCGGGGTGTCGTTGGGGAAGCCGAGGATGTAGCCGGCGAAGGTCATGATGCCGTAGCGCTTCCACTCGAGCAGCATCTTGCGGTACTCGGTGATCTTGTTCTGGCGCTTCTTGGCGGCGATCAGGTTGGCGGGGTTGATGTTCTCAAGCCCGATGAACACGCGGGTGACGCCCGCGCGCTTCGATTTCTCGATGAAGTTCGGGATCCTGTGGCACAGCGTGTCGACCTGGATCATGAAGCGGACGTCCAAGCCGTCTACTTCGCGCAGCTTGATGATGCGGTCGTAGATCGCTTCCCAATCCTTGTTGCGGGCGAAATTGTCGTCGGTGATGAAGAAGCGGTTGACTCCTTGCGCATAGTTCTTGCGCAGGATGTACTCGACTGAGTCGGGCGTGCGGTAGCGCGACTTGCGCCCTTGCACGTTGATGATGGTGCAGAACGAGCACTGGAACGGGCAGCCGCGGCCGGCGTCGAAGCTCGTCACGTTGCCGACGGTGCGCTCGACGAAATCGTGCGGCAGGAAGGGCGGGGAGGGCACGTTGGCGAGGCACGGCAGGTGCTTCATGTGGTTATAGAGCGGTTGCAGCTCGCCACGGGCCGCGTCGCGCACCACGGTATCCATATGCTCCTCGGCTTCGCCGGCGAAGATGGAGATGCCGAGCGCTTGCGCTTCTTTGATCTCGACAGGGACCTCGGGAAGCATCGACAGGCAGCCGGAGACGTGGAACCCGCCGATCATCACCTGAACGCCCGCGGCGCGGAACTGCCGGGCGATATCGACCGCGCGTGGGAATTCGTTCGACTGCACGCCGACGATGCCGACGATGCCCAAACCGCCATTGTCCTTGATGCGGCGGATGAGATCTTTCGTCTTCACGCGCGCGTTCGTCTCGTCGATGGCGAGGACGTCGATGGGGAGATCGGGGCCGAGGATCTGGCGGTCGGCGGCGCCTTGCGCCAGGCTGTAGACGGCGGCGAGCGAGTTCGACGGCATGGTGGAGCGAATCCACTGCACGACGTAGCCATCCCTGTCGTAGTGAGACGGCTTAATCAGGATGAATTGGAATCGCGGCCCGGTCGTCCGTGTTCGCTTCAACATCCCTCAATCCCGTGAGGAGGCCTCGTCCCCGCGTATCATCGCAGGAATTACGCCAAACCTGGCTTGCCGCCTCAGAAATGAACGCGTCCGAAGGCTGCGTCCTTACCCCCTGTTGGCGCCCGAAGAGCCTACCGCTGGCCGTTTTTTTGCGGTGCGCCATAAGACCGTAGGCCCACTGAACCACAGAACGGGGCAACGGTCCAACAAATAGGGGCGCCCAAAAATAGCCCAGAAAAACGCCATCTGCCAAATATGCGAGGGGGCCGGGCCGATAAACTTGGGCGATGCCGGACTACGACGACCGCGGCTTGCGCGAGAGCCAGAGCGAGCGCCGTTTGCCGGACACGATGTCCCAGGCCACGTTGATCTGCTTCAGCCGGCGCTCGCGCAAACGGCGATCCTCCTCGTCGATCGCGTGGTCAGGGTGCAGGGCGCGGCGGAGCCGCGTGACGGTGATCTTCATCGTGTCCCTGCTGGCTTCAGGATCGACGCCGAGGACATCGAGCGCTTCGCTTATCGTCGTCGGTAGCCAGTCCTCGTCCCACAAGCGCAGGCGGGTTCCAGGAAGCTCTCTTTGCTGGTGAGCCCCAGCTCTCCCGACCCCCGAATTGGACGTGTGGGTGAGCGAGCGTCGTGCGGCTGGCCCTTGCGGCAATTGCGCGATCGCAACGGGCATGGTCCTGCGTTGCCGCAGAAGAAGTATGGCGGAGAGAGCGAGAAGGGCGGCAAGCGTCAGGGCAAATATCGTCGCCGCCTCTCGCCACAGCGTGCCTGTTGTGGCGCCGGCCTTCGGTAGCCAACCTGTGACCTCGCCGCTCCCTGAGGAGTCTATTTCAATTTTCAAGGCCTGTGGCTTCGCAACTTCCGTGGCCTTTCGCTCGACGGATGCGGTCTTACTGGGGGCACCCGCTTCGCCGCCCGATGGGGATGGTCCCGCGGCCGGTTTGAGGTTTTGCTCGATCTCAGCGGTCGGAGACGGCGCTGTCGCATCCGGCTGCGTGGGCGGAAGGGCGATCTGCGCGGGTGCGGCTTTTGTCTGCTTGAAACTGGCGACCATCATGGGGTTGGGCGCGAAGCCGGGCGGAAAGTGAATCGCCGGGCCTGGACGAGGCCGATAGGGCCTCGCCCCAGGCGGTGCTTCGCCGACGCCAGCGGGTCCAGGTGTCCCGAGGCTTTCCGCAAGCACCGGCGTCATGGCGGCCACGACGGAATGCCAGCTCGTCTTTACGCCTCCGCAATCAAGATCGAAGCGATGGATGAACCAGCTTTGACAGTGCCTCGGGTCGAAGGGCGAGCAGGTGGTTAGCTGCTTGGACTTCCGGTGGCCGTAGATTTGGTAGGTCTGCGGCGCACTCGGCGCGAGCAAGACCTTCCCACCTCTGATGTGGCAGGCGAAGGGCATCACCAGCTGTTCCTCGGCCGTCGCTGGGCCGGTCAATGCGACGCCAATAGCCAGGCCGAAGAGGAGGCTTCTGATCGTTGCGC
>CAZHCN010000295.1:0-2735 GCA_964530895.1 uncultured Methyloceanibacter sp.
TCGGCCTCTCGATCCTGGCGAGCCACCACGGCACCACGCCGTCGATCCTGCCGGCTGGCTCGGAGAACGGTCTCGCGCCGCTTCAGATCCCTGAAACGCAAGCGCCAGCAGCCCCGGCCACGCCAGCGGCCCCGCAAGTGCCGCAGTCCAACTAACGTTCTCACCAGAATCCTGCGCTAAGGCGTCTCGCCTCGCATGTTTGGGGCTACGCCTCGGCGCGGACTCGGTATATGGTCAAAGCCCATGGCGCGGTACGTCTTCATTACCGGCGGCGTGGTTTCCTCACTCGGCAAGGGGCTCGCTTCGGCGGCGCTAGGGGCGCTTCTGCAGGCACGCGGCTTTACCGTCCGCCTGTGCAAGCTCGATCCCTATCTCAATGTCGACCCAGGGACCATGAGCCCCTATCAGCACGGCGAGGTGTTCGTCACCGACGACGGCGCCGAGACCGATCTCGACCTCGGCCACTACGAACGCTTCACCGGACGGCCTGCGCGCCAGGCCGACAACATCACCACCGGCCGCATCTATCAGGAGATCATCGCCAAGGAGCGCCGCGGCGACTATCTCGGCTCGACCGTTCAGGTCATTCCCCACGTCACCGATGCCATCAAGGCCTTCATCACCACCGGCAATGAAGGCATCGACTTCGTGTTGTGCGAGATCGGCGGCACGGTCGGCGACATCGAGGGCCTGCCGTTCTTCGAGGCGATCCGCCAACTCGGCAACGAGCTGCCGCGCGGTCATAGCGCCTTTATCCATTTGACCTTGGTGCCGTATATCCCGAGCGCCGGCGAGCTCAAGACAAAGCCCACCCAACACTCCGTCAAGGAGCTGCGCTCCATCGGCATCCAACCCGACGTGCTCCTGTGCCGGACCGACCGGCCCCTGCCGAACGACGAGCGGCGCAAGATTGCGCTCTTCTGCAATGTGCGTCCCGAGGCGGTGATCCAGGCCCTCGACGTGGCCAGCATCTACGACGTGCCCGTCGCCTATCACCGGGAAGGGCTCGACCGCGAGCTGCTCGCCGCCTTCGGCATCACCAACGCGCCTGAGCCCGATCTGCGCATGTGGCACGAGATCTCCGAGACCGTCGCGGAGCCTGACGGCGAGGTGACCGTCGCCATTGTCGGCAAATACACGGGGCTGAAGGACGCGTACAAATCGCTCAACGAGGCGCTCGTCCATGGCGGCATCGCCAACAAGGTGAAGGTCAACCTCGAATGGATCGAGTCCCAAGTGTTCGAGAGCCAGGACGCGGCGGCCTATCTGGAAGAGGTCAATGGAATCCTCGTGCCCGGCGGCTTCGGCGAGCGCGGCGCCGAAGGCAAGATCCATGCGGCACGTTTTGCCCGCACCAAGAAGCTTCCTTATTTCGGCATCTGCTTCGGCATGCAGATGGCGGTGATCGAGGTCGCCCGCGATCTCGCCGGCATCGAGGACGCGAGCTCCACCGAGTTCGGCCCGACCGATGAGCCGGTGATCGGCCTCATGACCGAGTGGATGCGAGGCGAGGAGCTCGAGCGGCGCGAGCAGAACGGCAATCTCGGCGGCACCATGCGGCTCGGCGCTTATGACGCCGTGCTCGCAGGCGACAGCCAGGTCGCCGAGATCTATGGCACGACCCGTATCTCCGAGCGCCACCGCCACCGCTACGAGGTCAACATGCGCTATCGCAACAGGCTCGAAGCGGCGGGCTTGCGCTTCTCCGGCCTGTCGCCGGACGGGCTGCTGCCAGAGATCGTCGAGATCCCCGACCATCCCTGGTTCATCGGCGTGCAGTTCCATCCCGAGCTGAAGTCGCGGCCGTTCAAGCCGCACCCGCTGTTCTCCTCCTTCATCGGCGCCGCGGTCGAGCAGAGCCGTCTCGTCTAATGCGCTCGACGTGAAAATGTCCGAGACCGTCCACACAGGTGGCTGCGCGTGCGGCCAGGTGCGGTTCGAAGCGCGGGGCGAGCCGTATCGCGTCGGCGTCTGCCATTGTCTGACCTGCCGGAAGGCGCACGGCGCACCGTTCAACTTCTACGCGGTGTTTCCGCCTGAGGCCGTGACGGTCGCCGGCGAGGTCATCGAATTCGCAAGCTCGGAGACTGTGCGGCGCTATGCCTGCGCCTCTTGCGGCGCGCAGATCTATTCGACTTACGGCCGCGACGACGAGTTCTATCTCTATCCGGGATCGTTCGATGAGACCGGTCTCTTCGCGCCGACCTACGAGCTTTGGACCATACGCCGCGAACCCTGGCTGCCGGAGTTCCCGAGCGTCGTGCGGCACTACGAGAAGAGCCGGCCGAAATGGCGCCGCACCGAGACCGACTGAACCTTCCGCCCTGTTGACGGTGCCAAGACGGAGGCCCATGGTCCGGCCATGAATGAAGCCATGAAGCCCGCCCCGGCGGCCATTGTCTCGGTCGGAAACGCCAGGTTCGGCAATGACTTGCCGTTCGCATTGATGGCGGGCCCGTGCGTCTTGGAAAGCCGGACGCATGCGCTGGAGATGGCCTCGGCGCTCAAGGAGATCGCCGACCGGCTCGGACTCGGCCTCGTCTACAAATCCTCCTTTGACAAGGCCAACCGCACGAGCGGCGGCAGCGCCCGCGGGCTTGGTTTGAAGGAGGCGCTCCCCATCTTCGCCGAGGTGCGCGAGACGATTGGACTGCCCGTCGTCACCGACGTGCATGAGCCCGGCCAATGCGCCGCCGCGGCCGAAGCGGTCGACGTCCTCCAAATCCCCGCCTTTC
>CAZHCN010000296.1:0-2725 GCA_964530895.1 uncultured Methyloceanibacter sp.
CCGACAAGCCCAAACTCACGCTCCAGATCGAGCGGGCTCAGGATTTGGCGCGCGAGAACGCTCGCCGCGAAGCCGGGCGCATAGCGGTCGACAGTCTCAACCATGAGGTCGGCCACCTCCTCGCGCGCGTCATCCCACGACCGGCCGTCGGGCAGTTCCGGTGCGACGTGCTGACAGAATAGGCTCGCGACATGGGCTCCGGGCGGCGCGAGGGTGTTGTCGATCGTCGAGGGGATCAGCATCTCGATCACTGGTTCCCGGCTCCAACCGTGCTCTTTGGCATCGCGGTAGGCCTTGTCCATGTAAGACAGGCTCGGCCCAATGATGATGCCGGCACCGTGATGAGCCTGTGCTTCACGCCCCGGCAGCGCCGCGAAGCTTGGAAGCTCCGACAGCGCCACGTTCATCCGGAACGTGCCCGAGCCGCATTTGAACTGCTGCATTCGCGCCAGGAACGCGGGTGGCAAAGACGAAGCCGGCAGCAACCGCGTATAGAGCAGCTTCGGATTGAGATTTGCGGCGAACGATCGACCGCGCACGACGCGCCCGTCCTTCAACGCGACGCCGACCGCGCTGTCTCGCTCGATCAGCACCTCTTCGACCTCGGCGTCGGTTTCGATCTCGGCGCCAGCTTCGACCGCCGCCTTGGCCATGGCTTGCGTGATCGCGCCCATGCCGCCGATGGCATGCCCCCAGGCGCCCTTCTTGCCATTCACTTCGCCGAAGGCGTGGTGCAACAGCACATAGGCCGTGCCCGGATCGAAGGGGCTCGCATAGGTGCCGACAATGGAGTCGAACCCAAGCAAGGCTTTGATCGGTTCGGTCTCGAACCACCGCGACAAGAAATCTGCCGCGGACATGGTGAAGAGATCGAGGAACAGGCGCTGCTGCTCGAGATCGAGTTTCCGGACGCTGTTGCCGAAGGCCGCGGCGCGGCCGAGTTCGCGCAAGCTGCGCAAGCCAAGGCCCTTCACCACATTCGGCGGCGGCCTCAAGGCCAAATCTCTGAGCGCGTCCGCGACGACCGAGAGGCTCGCGCCATAATCATCGTAGCGTTCCGCGTCCGCGGCGCTGAACTTCGCAATTTCGGACTTGGTGCGTCCTCCCCCGGTCAACAAATAGCGGCCGTCCGGAAGCGGCAAGAAATTCAATAGCGGCCGCTCGACGATCTTCAGTCCGTGCCGATGCAAATCGAGATCGGCGATGATCTTCGGATTGAGCAGGCTCACGGTGTAGGACGCCGTGGAATTGCGGAAGCCCGGATGAAACTCTTCGGTGACGGCAGCGCCACCGACAACTGCCCGCCGCTCCAGCACCTTCACTTTCAGTCCCGCGCGGGCGAGGTAGGCGGCGCAAACGAGGCCGTTGTGACCGCCGCCGATCACGACGACGTCGAAGATCTGAGAGTCTTGCGTGCTGCGGCTGGAGGCTGACACCTTCACCTTTAGTCTTGATGGGCGAGGCAGACGGGCCTGTTGCGGCCGTCACCGATCGCCGCTCAATACATTCGGGCGGAAGCTAGCACACCGCAGCGGCGGCGGTCTTGGAGGGGGCGCCGGCAAAGCCGTCGGCGCCTTGGCGCCCTCAGCTCTTGGCCATCGCGTTCCGGATCTGGCCAGCAATCGCCGTGATGATGGCGCCGCCGATGCCGCCGGCGAAGAGGTGGCCGACGATCGACACCAAGCCGACGTGACCCGTGATGACCCCTGCCGTCTCCGGCAGGAGCGCCGTGAAAATCTGGCCTCCGGCAACGCCCCCAAGCGCTCCGGCGATGGTGGTGAGGAGCGGGCCGAGATTGACCTTCTCTATGGCGACGCCCGCCGCATTGCCTCCGGCAATGCCGCCAATAATCTGAAGAATCAACGTGACGAGTGTGGCTGACATGGTATCCCCCCCTCTTTTCACCTTCTCCGGCTGCAACGATCTTACGACATTATATTGTCTCGGTAAGCCCCGGGCCCGGCTCTTCCTTCGGACTCACTCCGCCCGGGCCCGAGCTTCATTGAGCCGCCCGCCAAGCCACAGCCGCAGCATGCGCACATCGCACTGAAGCGACCAGACGGGATGGGCAATCATGCTGGGCTGATTCCGCTCGATCACGAAATGCCCGCTCCAAGAAAATACATAGCCCAGCAAGATACCAAGAACCGCGATCATGGGATCGAGCGTGACGATGCCTAGAATTAGAGCCGCAACGGCAAGGCCAGCGCCGACAAAGTGCAATAGCCTCGTGCCTGACCGCGCGTGATCGCGCAGATAGTGGCGCCAAAATTGTTCGAACGTCTCTGACTTTTCCGACACGCGGGATTTCGTCATGCAAGATTTCCCAAGTGCACCGGCATACGCACTGAGCAAAGATCCTCGGTACGCGATTCAGAATCCGTGATAACTGGAATAAAATCCCTGCTCGGCGGTGTGCGAATGGCGACCATCCGTCTCATCTTTGCCTTTGTCGGCTTGGCGATCCTACTCGTTGCGCTCGTGGGTGCAATACGCAGTCGCGACAACGATCGCTTGGCCGAAGGGCTCTTGATCGGAGTGTACCTGGGCGCGCTAGGCTCCGTCAGCCTGCTCGCCATCCTCATGCATTTCGGCCTGCCGTAAGTTATGGCGAGGATACGTTGGCCGGTGCCCAATGACGGCGTCGAAGTGCCTATCCGTGGCGGCTGGGGCTAGAGACCGACGCTGCTTTGCATCAGGCCACCGTCGGCGAAAATGGACGTGG
>CAZHCN010000297.1:0-2701 GCA_964530895.1 uncultured Methyloceanibacter sp.
GCCCGATCGTGCGCGAGGACGACGGGCTCGCGCTCTCCTCGCGCAACGCCTATCTGTCGCCGGCCGAGCGCGCCCTCGCGCCGATCCTCTATCGGACCATCAGGCAGGTGGCCCTGGAGCTCGAACAAGGCTGCGGCGCGGACGCCGCCGCGGAGGCCGGACGCTTCAAGCTGGAAGGCGCGGGCTTCCGCGTCGACTACGTCGCCGTGCGCGACCCCGACACCCTCGAGCCGTTGCGCGGGCCCGTGAAGACGGCGCGCGTGCTGGCCGCCGTCCATCTCGGCAAGACGCGGCTGATCGACAACGTACCCATGCCGCTTGGCGCCTAGCTCACCAATCGATCAGGCGAAGCTCGCGCAATTCCTCCCGCATGCCCGGCGGGATATTGGCCTCCCCACCGGCGAGCGCGCGCGTGTCGGCCGGCGCATCGGCCGGATCGAGATAGCGCCAGCCTTGGAAGGCCCGGCGCGGCTGGGGCCGCGTCGTTACGAGCTCGGGGTCGAGCACGATGCCGCAACAGGGCGTGCCGTCATCCTTGGTTGTTTCCTTGAGGTCCAAGATGCGCTGGCGTACCAGCACGAAGCCTTTGACCACCCAGTAAAGAGAGCCCCCATCGAGAATCTCGTTCCGCCGTCTTGGGGTCTGCCGCGTGCGGTGACGAAGCTCCGGCCTCTCGCCGGCTTCCGCGAGCGTCTTAAGCCGCTCCGCCTGCCACGCCGCAAGGTCCTGCACGGTCTCGACGCCGACGCAGAGCTTTACGAGATGGACCGTCATGCCGCCTCAATGAGCCATGAATAACGGAATGGTCGCCTCTTCGAGCATGGTGAGGGTCACACCGCCCAGAATGAACTCCCGCCAGCGGGAATGATGGAACGCGCCCATCACGATCATTTCGGCTTGGAGCTCTTTCGCTTGTCTCAGGAGCAGCCGTCCGATGTCCCCCTCGCTCGCCGGCACCCGCGCAACCTCGACGCTCACGCCGTGCCGCTTCAAATGCGCCACCATATCGTCGGTGGCGAGCTCGCCCTTCTCACCGCCGCCATCCATGACGCCTACGAGCAGCACGACACGTTTTGCCGGCTTGAGGAAAATGAGCGCGTCGTTGAAGGCGCGCGCCGCTTCCGCGCTGCCGTCCCAGGCGGCCACGATGGTCCCACTGAGAGCGATCTCTGCAGGCAGCGCCGGCACGATCATCACCGGGCGCCCTGAAGCGAACAGACAGCGCTCGACCAGCGCGTATTGCCCGATCAGCGGGTCCCCGTCGCGCGGCTGACCGAGGACAGTCAAATCCACCTGGCGGGCGAAGGCGGCGAGGTCGTGCGGGAACTCCTCGCTCATGCCTTGCATGAGCCGCCCCTCGGCACTGACTCCGGCGGAAGCCGCACACGACTGAAAGCTTTTGAGCGCCGCCTCGCCTTGCGACTTCACGCCCTCGAGCACCTCGCTCATGTCGGCGAACCCGACATCGGCGCCGTAGAGCGGCAGCAAGGCCTTCGGCGCAAATGCGACGCCGATCAGATGAGCGTCCTGCGCCTTGGCCAGGGCCACGGCGAACGCGACACGCGCCTTCGCCGCCTCTGTGCCGTCAACGTAAACAATGATGTCGTTGAAGCTCATCGCCTCCCTCCCAAGCGGGATCATAGCGGGCTGCCCCGCGAACCGGTATCGCCGATGGCGCGTTATGCAGGGGTGCGAGCCTCTGGCGCCCGCATAAATGGCTGAACACAAAGAGTCACGGACCTTTGAACAGGAGTGACAAAAGGGCCCGGAGGATAAGGGCTATAGCTCGGATGTGGCCTCCGCCACGAACCAACTCATGCACAGGAGAGGAAAATGAAGCTCACCAAGAAGTCCGGTGCTAACATCGCCATGACCGCGGCGGCTTTGATCGTGACCGGCACGCTGGCGACCGCCAGCATGGCCACCGAGATCAATGGCCGTTGCTTCGGCGTCAACGGCTGCGCCGGTAAAGGTGCATGCAAGAGCGCCCATAACGACTGCAAAGGCCAGAACAAGTGCAAGGGCCAGGGCTGGATCTCAATGCTCCAGAGCGATTGCGAAAATCAGGGCGGCCAGTTCGAGAACGGCTAGCCAGACAAACCGAGGCCGGCCGTGCCTCGCGGCCGGCCTCGGCAATACGATATGAGGAGCGCGCCATGAATACGTCAAAGCCGCCATATCTCGGCTTCGGCCTGGGTCTCAGACCTCAGCATTATGAGGAGATCCTGAACGGCTCACCCGCCGTCGACTGGTTCGAGGTGATCTCCGAGAATTACATGATCCCGGGCGGCCAGCCGCTCCGCATCCTCGACCAGATCCGCGAGCGCTACCCCGTCGTGATGCACGGCGTCTCGATGTCCATCGCCTCCACTGCCCCCCTCGACATGGACTATCTCGGCGCGTTGAAAGCGCTTGCCGAGCGGGTCGACCCGAAATGGATCTCTGACCATCTGTGCTGGACCGGCGTGCACGGCATGAACCTGCACGACCTCCTGCCAATCCCCTACACGGAAGAAGCCCTCGACCACGTGGTCGACCGCGTCAGCCAAGTCCAGGACTTCCTCGGCCGCCGCCTGACGCTCGAGAACGTGTCTACCTATGTCACCTTCGGCCAATCGGAAATGACCGAGTGGGAGTTCGTCACCGAGGTGGCGAACCGCGCCGATTGCTGGCTCCTGTTCGACGTCAACAACGTCTATGT
>CAZHCN010000298.1:0-2652 GCA_964530895.1 uncultured Methyloceanibacter sp.
GTTGGCGGTGATGGTCGTGGCGCCGCTGCCGAAATTCTTCGCATAAATGCCGTTGCGGCCGCCCTTGACCGTGCGCCCGGCGCCCGTCGTGATCGACAAGCCCCCCGCGCCGTAGTTCCTCGCCTGGATTCCGCGCGCCGATGTCGAGGTGGTGTCCGCGGTCACGTCGCCGTCGGCGGTGATGGTCAGCGCTCCGTTGCCCTTGTTCTTGGCAAAGATGCCGTTATTGAAACCCGTCGCGCTTGCGGCGCTGCTCACGGTTATCTCGAGGTCGGTGCCGTAATTGTAGGTGCTGATGCCGGAGCGAGTCGTGCCTTCGACCGCGGCATTGGCTGTGATGGTCAGGAAACCCGTGCCGTTGTTCCTGGCATAGATGCCGTTGCTCGCGCCCTTGACGTTCCCTTCATCGCCGACGGTCACGCTGAGGTTGGTGCCCGAATTGATCGCATAGAGCCCGGTGGCATTGAGGCCTTGGACCGTGCCATTGGCGGTGATGGTCGTCGCGCCGCTGCCGTAGTTGAGAACGATGATGCCGTTGCGGCCGCCTCTGACGGTGTGCCCGGCCGCGGTCGTGATGGTGATGTCGCTGCCCTTGTGATTGGCCGAGGTCCCGTTGCGCGCGGAGATGCCCCGTGAAGGCGAGCCGGTGGAGGTCGCGGTCACGTCGCCGTCGGCGGTGATGGTGATGGGGCCGCTGCTGTAGTTCCTGGCGCGAATGCCGTAAGTGAAGCCCGTCAAAGCGCCGTCGGTGTCGATGGTGACGCCGCCATGCGGGGTCGGCGAGGCCAAATCGCCGTTGGACTGGACGGAAAGCGCGATCGCCGCGTTCGAGGTCAGCGGCGAGGCATTGTCGTTGGTGTATTTGAGCGTGCCGTTTCCGGCGATGGTGATCGCGTTGCCGCTCGTGGTGCTGACGCTGAAGGGGTAGCCCGTGGTGACGTTGGCGTCGTTGGCGTTGATCGTTTGCGTCGTGCTGTTGGTCCCGGAGCACACGAAGTCGGGAGACGGGCTCGCCACGCAAGCCGCGTAGGTACGGCTGCCATAGCCAGTGAGTGCCCCGACCAGCATCGTTGAGGACAGCAGCAACCGGCGATGGCGCGGCATCGTGGCCATGGATCACCCTTCGCGTGACCCGTGGCGGTGGCCTGCCTGGAGCAATCTGGGAAGGTTGGCGCTGCAAATGGGAAGGCCGTTCGGCAGAAAGCCGCCGTAGGAACCGACTGGCCCCCGAACCGACGACATGACTGGACAACTCCGCGAACTGACCTTGAACGATCTTCGTCAGGGCCCCTTCAGCGTCAATCGGGAAAATCCGTATACGACGTTGAATCGCTCGATTTCGGCCGGCTGTGGCCGCGCGGCCACATCGGGTCGGTTCTCCGCTGGTCCAGCTTGCCCTCCGCTCCACGTCCGCCTGGTAAAGTGCGATGGAACCGGATTTCTTCCCCTTTCCCTTTCGCCACTATTCCGCGATTGTCTGGCGCGGAATAGCCTCGTAGGGATCGGCTTTTCCTTTAATGCCGGATTCCACGTAGCCTGTTACCTCAGGTGTCTTCGCCTTGGTACCGGGCATGATCTCGAAGCGCGGGTCGAACTCCACCATGGTCGCCGCAAGCTTCTTCAAGATGCTTGCGTCGCCTTCGATCTTCGCGGTGCCGCCGGCAATCTGCGCCTCCAGCGTCTTCGCCCCCATCATCGTCTGCTCGAGGTCGGAACGATTGATCGTAAGGGTCAGGTCCGGGTTGGCGGCCTGGAAGCCCTTGATATTGGTGAGCGTGGCGCTCTCCAACTCGACGATGAATGTCTCGCCGTTGTCCGGCGTGACGAGGTTGATGGTGAAGCCCATGCCCTCTGCTTTCCGGCTGTCCATGCGAATGCCGAGGAAGTTGAGGAAGAGTTCGGTGGACATGGCCCGGATGATGTCGGGACTGCTCGAGCTTGCCGTCTCGCCTTCTGGGATGCCTGACCGAAGCTCGTAGGCGGCCGCCAAGAAGCTGTTGCGCAAGCCCGGGTTCTCCTGCTGATAGCCAAGCTGCTCGAAGATGTCGGCCAGCAAGTCCTTTGCCGCCTCGTTGTCAGGCTCGGCCTGCACCAGCTTGTTCATAATCTCCGAGGCAAGCAGGTACTTTCCTTCGTCGTGCAACTCTCTGCCACGCGCCATAATCTTGTCGATGCCGCCCATCATCTCGACGTAGAGCGGCGCGGAGTCCACCGGCGATAGCGGGATCAGCGTCGTGGGGTTGCAGTCCCAAAAGCCGAGATAGCGCTGCACCACGCCGCGGCTGTTGTGTTGCGCGGAGCCGTGATAGCCGCGGCAGAACCACTTCTCCTGCAATCCCTTCGGCAGCTCATAGACGTTGTGGATCTCGTTGATGGTCACGCCCTGATTGGCGAGGTGCAGCACCTGGTTGTTCATATGGGCGTAGAGATCGCGCTGGCCGCGGAGAACTTCTTGAACGCGGGCGTTGCCCCAACGCGGCCAGTGATGCGAGGCGAACATGACCTCGGCCTCGACGCCGAAGCGGTACAGCGCCTCGCCGATATATTTCGACCAGCGCAGCGGATCGCGCACCTGCGCGCCGCGTAAGGTGTAGATGTTGTGCAGAGAGGCGATGACGTTCTCCGCCATCCACAGCGCCTTCATGTCGGGAA
>CAZHCN010000299.1:0-2639 GCA_964530895.1 uncultured Methyloceanibacter sp.
AGGAGATGCTTCACCAGGACCCGCTCCGGTCCTTCTTGCGCCCCCGCGAGACGGAGGACGGGCCCACTTTCACGCTCCGCGAGGCGATCCTCGTCGCGCAAAAGCCGGGCTCTTAGCGTTGCGCCTGTTCGTTCTTCGTCCGCTTCTGTGCCTTCGGCGTGGGCCGCTGCGCCGCGTCCCCATCGGACTTCGGAAAGGGATAGTTCTCGCCGACCCATCTCGGGTCGGCGAAGTAGCTTCGCGGCTGCATGCGCGACAGGACGTTGGGCAGGGATTGTCCGGCGCACCAGGCGTTCCAATCGCCGCAAGCGGGCCGGCACCAATTGTTCCACGCGCCGCATTGCCGCGAGCACCAATGGCCGTCGGCGCCGCACTGCTTTTTCGCGAGCGCCGAAGAGCCGCCGCCAAACGCCAGGGCAAGCACGGCGCCCAAGCCGGCAATGAATGCTCTCCCGATCGTCATGGGCGCCAGCCTATCACGACCCGGCGCGGCAAATGGTTATCGCGTCGCTATGGCCGTTGGCCCCGCCATCCGGTTGCCATAAGGTCGACGCGGCTTGGCTAGAGAGACGCCCCATGACCGACTGGCACACGCACCGCGCGCCGAGCCTCGTCCAGTTCGAGGCCATCGCCCAGGCCGCCTACCGGAAACTGCCCACCCCTTTTCGGGAGATGACGAAGGACGTGGTGATCCGCATCGAGGAGTTTCCCACCGACGAGGTGCTCGACTCCCTCGGCATCGAGTCTCCCTTCGGGCTCCTCGGCCTTTATCACGGCGTCGATCTCGCCCATCGAAGCGTCTTCGACGTCACCGCCATGCCCGAGATGATCTTCCTCTACCGCCGGCCCATCCTCGACTATTGGGCCGAGCACGACGACTCCCTCGGGGAGATCATCACGCACGTGCTGGTGCATGAGATCGGCCACCATTTCGGCCTGTCCGACGACGACATGGAGCGCATCGAGTCCGAGGCCGCCGGCTAGGATTCGCGTACCCAAAATGCACTGTGCGCGCGACCATTACAGTGATTGCCCGCCTGTCCCCTTGCCCGGTATGCTTAGCGAATGGTGAAGACCTTCATGCTCGTGGCGCTCGCCGGTCTGTGCGGCCTCCTGCTCGGCGGCTGCAACCTCGATCGCGAGGAGCAGACGTCCTTCGGCACCCTCGTGCCGAGCAAGATGGGGCCGCCGCCGATCACCGGCCCGAGCTTGGAGCAATATGTCTCCCAAGAAGGTCGCGAGACCCGGACGATCCCCGAAGGCAAGATGACCCTCAACGGTCATCCCGTACAATGCGGCACACGGCCGACCGTCATCGACGCCAAGCTCGACAGCTGGGGCGGCTCCTTTCCCGGATACCTCATCCTCAACCCGACCCGTCTCGAAGGACTGGCAACGCCGGTCAAGTTTTACGTCTACTACCACGAGTGTGGGCATCAGTTCGTCGGCAGGAGCGAAACCGGCGCCGACTGCTGGTCGATCCAGCGCGGTGTCCGCTATGGCTGGCTCGACGCCAAGGGCATGGATCAGATTTGCGACTTCATCTCACAGCTCAAAGGCGACGCCGTGCACCCGCCCGGCCCCAAGCGGTGTGACTTGATGCGCCAGTGCTATGCGGCAGCGCTCGCACAGAAGGCCCAAATCCGCAACGCCCAAGACGTGCGGTAGCGATCCGCCGTCCGGAGGCCCGCCGCGCCCAGCTTCGGCAAGGCTTTGACAAGAAGACCTCCATAGAATTGGGGCCCTAAGCTTCCGGTCATTGCGCGGACACTTTTCGCCCCTTAAACTGCGACTCACGATGCTCAGCGGACGGGTGGTCTCTCAGTTTGTAGCCGTTTTCGCGCTTGCTCTCGCGTGCATCGCGGGCGCGAGCAGCGCCGGTCGCGCCCAGGAATTCGTCTATCGGGGCGGCGCGGGTCAAGGCCCAACCGTCGACCAGTACATCAAGGAGGTCGGCCCCACCGCCACGCTGGTCGCCCATGGCAGCCTTAAGCTCGACGGCATCCAGGTCAATTGCGGCACGCGCCCGACCGTGCTGAATCCCGGTTTCGACAGTTGGGGCGGGGCCTTTCCCGGCTTCCTCATTCTCAACACCAAGAAGATCCAGGGCCTCTCCACCCAGGTGAAGCTCTACATCTATTCCCACGAATGCGGGCATCAGTTCATCGGCGCCGACGAGACCAAGGCCGATCTGTTCGCCATCAGGCGCGGAGTCAAATGGGGCTGGCTCGACGCGCAAGGGATGGAGGAGATCTGCGTCTTCATCTCGCAGCTTAAGGGCGATGCCGTGCACCCGCCCGGACCGCAGCGCTGCCAGACCATGCGGAACTATTATCGCCAGCTGATCGGCGGCGGGACCCAGCAGGCAAGCTCAGGGTCCAGCTCCCAAGCCCAGACGCTCGGGCCGTCCAACTAGCCTCGCCCCCTCCTCCGCTTGTCATTGCCCGGCTTGACCGGGCAATCCAGTAGAGGCTGGAGGCCCTGCTCCACAACTGAGTGCGGTCATGACTGGATTCCCGCTTTCGCGGGAATGACAACGGGTGGAGAGGCGAGCGCCTAGAAAATCCAGGCGATCATCAGCCAGAAGATCACGAAGAAGATCAGAAACCCGGCGATGGTGAACGGCAGCTCGCCGAGGA
>CAZHCN010000300.1:0-2624 GCA_964530895.1 uncultured Methyloceanibacter sp.
TACGGCACCTGGGTGGAGAAGAGCATGTATGGCCGCAAATATATGGGCATCGAGCGCTCCACCTTCCTCGTCGACGGCAAGGGCGTGATCCGCAATGTGTGGCGCAAGGTGAAGGTACCGGGCCACGCCGACGAGGTGCTGAAGGCCGCTCAAGCGCTCAAGTAACGGCGACAAGGAGAACCGTGATGCGACGGCTTGTGTCTATCGGTGTTCTGCTCTCCACGATCGTGTGGGCGACGCTTGCCGTTGCCCAAACGCAGGCCTACGTGCCGGCGCTTGCCGACATCATGAGCTGGGCGCAATTCCGCCACATGAAGCTGTGGTTTGCAGGCAAGGCGAAGAACTGGGATCTGGCGCGCTACGAGCTGCAACAGGTGACCCAAAGCCTCGACGACGCCGCGAGCTTCTATCATGGCATCCCCGTGGACTATGTGGGGGCGACGACCGCGCCGATCGTCGCCATCGGCGATGCGATCAAGGCCAAGGACGTCGCGAAGTTCACCCAAGGGTTCAACGATCTGACCGCGACGTGCAATGCCTGCCACCAGGCGATAGGCCGCGGCTTCATCGTCATCCAGGTCCCGGCCGCGCAGCCCTTCAGCAACCAGTCATTCGCTCCGCCCAAAGCACCCTAAAGGGGGACGGATGCGCTTCGGGCTCTCCCGCAGTTTCTGGCTGATGCTGGCCGCCATCGTCCTGGTGACCGCCGGGGCGATCGTCGTCCCGCGCGTCTACGGCGTGGCGCTGCTCGGCTCGGGCTACATGACGCAAATCCTCTGCACCGGGATGTTCGTCTCGGGCCGCAGCATGGACGAGGTCATGGCCGAGGATTTGTCGGGCCCCGGCCTCGGGCTGTTGGCCCTCTTCCAGCCGACGGTCGACCGCGAGGCCGAGACGGTGACCGCGTCTGCCTATGGGATTGGGCGGCAGACCGCGATCCACCGCGATGGGCTCGGCTGCACACGGCTAGACGGCGACGATGAGGAAGACCTGCGCGCACAGGCGGTGGGACTTTTCCCGGCGCTCGATCCGCCGGCGAGTGATACCGAATGGCCAGACGGCGAGCGTGTCACGCCTTCGCCTCCTCCCGACGGCGTGGACACCGCGGCGCTCGACAAAGCGGTCGACGCCATCTTCTCCGAGCCGGACCCGGCGCATCCGCGCAACACCCGCGCTCTCGTCGTCGTCCATGGCGGGCGCATCGTGGCGGAGCGCTATGCACCCGGCTTCGACAAAGACACGCCGCTGACCGGCTGGTCGATGAGCAAGACGGCGATCAATGCACTGGTCGGCATGCGGGTGAAGGATGGCGCCATCGCGCTGCAAGACAACGCGCTGATGCCGGAGTGGCGCGGCAAGGACGACCCGCGCCTTACCATCACGCTCGACGAGTTGATGCGCATGACGAGCGGTCTCGTTTTCGATGAGAACTACGAAGACTATCTCGGCGACGCCGCACAGATGCTGTTCGTGAAAGGCAATGCCGCGGCTTTCGCGGCATCGAAGCCGCTTGCCGATCCGCCCGGGACTCATTTTTCCTATTCGAGCGGTACCACCAATATCATCGCCGGCGTCTTGCGGGAGACGTTCGCCGACGAGCGCGCCTATTTGCGCTTCCCCCGCGAGCGGCTGTTCGCACCGCTCCACATGCGAAGCGCCGTGCTCGAGCCAGATGCCTCCGGCACGTTTGTCGGCTGCTCGTTCCTGGTCGCTTCGGCACGAGACTGGGCGCGGCTCGGTCTCTTCTTCCTGCGCGACGGCGTGTGGCGGGGACAGCAGCTTCTGCCGGAAGGCTGGGTCGCCTATACGCTGAAGCCCACACCACAATCGCCCCGGGATGACTACGGCGCGCAAGTTTGGCTCAAGCTTCCGGAATCACCGGGGCTGGGCGAGCCGCCCATGCCGGAGGATGCCTACTACATGCTCGGCTATAACAATCAGGTGGTGGCGGTCGTGCCTTCGCGCGATCTCGTCGTCGTGCGGCTCGGGCTGACGCGCGAAGGCGGCGACTGGGACACTGCGCGAGACCTCGCGCCGCTGGTGAACGCCTTTCCGACCGTTAGGCGCTGAAACAAAAAGGGCCGCACCGCTGGTGGCGATGCGGCCCGAAGCCAATCTCGAATCCGCTTACTGAGCGGGGGCCTCGTCCGGCGGGCTGTTAGAGTCGGAGCCCATATTGTCCGAATCGGAGCCCATCGAGCCTTTGTCGTCTGACATCGAGCCTTTATCGTCTGACATCGAGTCGTCCGGCGTGGCCGCGGGCGCCTCGGTCTGCGCCGGTTCGGCCTTGTCTTCCTTGCCGCCACTGCACTGGTTGGCCGACAAGCCAACGAGTGCAATCATCGCCGCAGCGGCAATCATAAGAAATCTGCGCATGGTATGCCTCTCTCCTCGTTTGCACGCACCTCTTGTTTCCGGGGAAAGTCTTTTTGGCGCGGGAGCAGGAAAAGTAGCCGACACCTGAGCCAAAAACCATAGGGCCTCTAGAGTATCCCCAGCCATCAAACGCAGATGTCTTCTTGGCGTTCCCGCGAGGAACGCCAAAGTCTGCTTCAACTATCAAAGACTTGAGAAAAATCTGGCGCACCCGACAGGATTCGAACCTGTGACCTCTGCCTTCGGAG
>CAZHCN010000301.1:0-2624 GCA_964530895.1 uncultured Methyloceanibacter sp.
GAGCAATATGTCGCCGCGCGCTGGCGCCAGGCGCTCGGCTCGACCATGCATTGCGTCGCCGGCGACGGCATCGGCATCCTGGTGGGCGCGGTGATCGGCGCCCTCGTCGCCCTGCCGATGGCCGCGGACTTCGCGCTCGAATACGTGCTCGGCTTTGCCTTCGGCTGGACCATCTTCCAGGCGCTGTTCATGGGCGAAATGTTCGGCACCTACGCCCGTGCGCTCAAAGGCACCTTCACCTCGGAGCTGCTTTCCATGAACTGCCTCATGGGCGGCATGCTGCCGGTGTCGTCCATCGCCTTCGCCGACACCGCGGGGTCGCACGATCCGACCGAGCCCCTGTTCTGGTTCCGCATGTCGTGCGCGCTCATGGTCGGCGCCCTCTTCGCCTATCCGATGAACTGGTGGCTCGTCGCCCACCACCTGAAGCACGGCATGCTCACCGTGCGCCCGGAGGGCTCGGCCATGCCCGGAATGGATATGTCGGGCAAGAAGGAGAAGATGGACATGGCGGCCAAGAGCGGATCGGCGATCCATGCGCCCTCCCCGCCGGTCTGGGTGATGGCCCTCGTCTCGTTCGCGGTCTTGGCGGCGGGGGCCGCGGTGGCGCTCACCTTTGGCGGCGGCGGGCATTAGGGCGGATCGCTTCTGTCCCAGACCTCGAAAGAAGAAGCCCCGAAGACGGGGGTGCCTTCGGGGCTTCTTGAATTCCCTGCCTCGAGTGATGGCGAGGGGGTTAGGGGGGACTGGGATCGCCATCACCTGCAGCGCAGCTTACGCCCAATTTTACTAAATGTCTAATAAATTCAACGGACTAGTGTTCCGTTTTGGGACGGTCAAAGCGCGCCCGCGGCAGGCCGCTAGACGTGGTTTTGTCACGCGCATGTCGTAGGATGGCGCATTCCAGAGGAGTGCATTGTGGCCGGCTTCCTGATAACGCGCCGCACTCTGCTCGGCGCAAGTGCCCTAGGCGGCTTGGCTTTGCTGTCACGCCCAAGTCTTGCCCGCACCATGGTCGACCTCGCGCTTCCGGGGGGGCCGGCCGAGCGCGAGATCATCACCGACTATCCCGAGAAAGCGGCGATGGTCCTGCAACGGACGCGCGGGCCGCTTCTCGAGACGCCCTTCGGGGTCTTCGACAAGAGCGTGTTCACCCCGAACGATCAGTTCTTCGTGCGCTGGCACTGGGCCTTCATCCCGAACAGCGTGGACGCGGACAGCTTCGAGTTGAAGATCCACGGCCATGTGAACCAGCCCCTGACGGTATCCCTGAAAGAGCTGGCGAAGGACTTTCCCCGCGTCGAGCTCGCCGCCGTGAATCAATGCTCGGGCAACTCGCGCGGCTTCTTCGCGCCGCGCGTGCCCGGCGGCGAATGGGGCAACGGCGCCATGGGCAACGCGCTGTGGGCCGGCGTCCGTCTGAAGGACGTCCTCGATCGGGCCGGCGTGAAGGCGGGCGCGGTGCAAGTCCGCTTGAGCGGCCTGGACCAGGCCTTCGCCGATGCCCCGCGTTTCATCAAGTCGCTCGACATCGACCACGCCCGCGACGGCGAGGTGATGATCGCCTACGCCATGAACGGCGAGCAGTTGCCGCTCTTGAACGGCTTTCCCTTACGCGTCGTCGTGCCCGGCTGGTACTCGACCTATTGGATCAAGATGCTGAACGACATCGAGGTCCTCGATAAGCCAGACGACAATTTCTGGATGGCGAAGGCCTACAAGATCCCCGACACGCCGGGCGCCAACATGAAGCCGGGCGAGGCCGACGTGCCCATGGTGCCGATCAACAAGATAGTGCCCCGCTCCTTCATCACCAATCTGCGCGCGGGCGACAAGGTCGTGGTCGGTGCGCCGGTCCCAATGCGCGGCATCGCCTTCGGCGGCGATTGCGGCGTGTCGAAGGTCGACGTGTCGACCGACGGCGGCAAGACCTGGCTGCCGGCCAAGCTCGGCAAGGACGAAGGCAAATACGGCTTCCGGCAATGGCAGGCCGAGCCGACGCTCTCCGCGTCCGGGAACTACACGCTGATGGTCCGCTGCACCAACGAGAACGGACTGGCGCAGCCGGACACGCCCAACTGGAACCCCGGCGGGTATATGCGCAACGTCATCGAATCCATTGACCTCGTCGCAGGCTAGGGAGGACCAGGCCATGTCGTGTGTCATGTCCCGTGCACTGCTGCCGGTTCTCTTGGCTCTAGGGCTCCTTGCGCTGGGGGCGCCCGGTCAGGCCGCCGAGCCCAACGACAAGCCCATGCAGTTCAAATCGGAGAGCATCCAACTGCCGTTCGGCAGTTCGGACTTCCCGCCCGGTCCCGGCGTCGACGCCGTCAAGAAGAACTGCCTCCTCTGCCACTCGCCGCGGATGATCCTGTACCAGCCGCCGCTGACGAAGGAGACGTGGACCAACGAAGTCGACAAGATGATGAACGTCTTCAAGGCACCCGTGGTGAAGGAGGACGTCCCCGCGATCATCGGCTACCTGACCCACCTCAGCGGCACGGCAGAGTAAGCCCGCGCGCGTCCGACCCACGAAGATCGGACCCCTGTTCTCCTGATTCAGAGAAAATTGGCGCCCCGTAGGGGTTTCGAACCCCTGTTTCCGGCGTGAGAGGCCAGATGAT
>CAZHCN010000302.1:0-2618 GCA_964530895.1 uncultured Methyloceanibacter sp.
CCGGTCAGGCGTGGCCTGAGGCCAGATCCGAATCAAGGCTTGAATGGCGCCGACCCCTGCCCACATGTCTCCTTATCGGCGGCCCTCCAGGCGCCGCCTGTCGAGATTGCCACGCGCAGCCCGGAAACTATGGACTCCGCCCACCTGCCCTAGCTGGTAACACACCCAATCAAGTTGTTCCGTAGGCGGACAGATTTTTGATGGCGTAACCGGCGACGCATGTTAGCGTTTGACTCCAGGCAAAGGAGGGGGCCATGGCAAAGACGGTGGGGGCGATTCTCGGCGACATCTATGACGCTTGGCGGGCACACGATCTCGATTGGCTGGCAAGCTACCTTCCCGACGATTTCTGCCACGTGGTGCACATCCCCGAGTCGGTGCACCCCCTAGGGGGCGCCCGCAAAGGCAAGCGGCAAGCAATCGAGCGCTGGGCGGTGCTACTCGCGCGGTATGAAATCCTCCGCTACGACACCGATGACCTCATCATCGAAAGAAACCGCGCAGCGGTGGAGATCCCGATGCACTACCGGGACCGGGAGACAGGCACCGTGCTCGAGACCACCAAGGCCAATTTCTGGACCATGGAGGATGGCTGGCCGGTGAAGCTCACGGAATATTACGACCTCGCCGAGCTCCAGAACTTCTTCGCCCCAGTAGTTCCCACGGCGCAAGCCTGACGCTGTTCCGACCTTTATCCGCGGCTTAGCAACGCGAGCAGCTGAGGCGTCGGATAGGAATCGGCGGGCAGACCATATTTGATCTGCATCTGCCGTACCGCTTCGCGCGTGCCCTCGCCGATAACGCCGTCGATCTTGCCGACATCGAAGCCGCGCTTGGCAAGCAGCTGTTGCAGCTGTTTGACCTGTGCCTGACTCAGCACCTCGATCGGACCGTTACCGCGGGACATCGGCGGCGCGCCGGCGAGGCGCGTGGCGTAATAGGCGGCGCTCGTGGAGTAAACGAGACTTTGGTTCCACTGGAGATAGACGTCGAAATTCGGATAGGCGAGGAAGGCAGGCCCGTTCCGGCCCATGGGCAGCAGCAAAGCCGTCGGTACATTGTCGGCCGGCAGCGCCTTGCCGTTCGGATAGGTCACGCCTGCCTTGGCCCAATAGGCGCGCGGCTTCTTGATGGTGAGCTCCGCCTGGCTCCAATCCATCTGCGCCGGCACGCGCACCTCCTCGAGCCAAGGCTGACGGGCCTTCCAGCCGAGCCCGTCGAGATAGTTGGCGGCGGAGGCGAGCGCGTCGGAGGTGCTCCTGACCATGTCGCGCTTGCCGTCACCATCGAGATCGACGGCATATTCGAAATAGACCTTGGGCACGAACTGGAACTGCCCAACCTCACCCGCCCAAGGCCCGCGCATGTCCTGAGGCCTGAGATCGCCGCGCTGGATCACGCGCAAGGCGTTCATGAGCTGTTCGCGGAATTCATCGGGACGCCGGCAATCATAGGCGAGCGTGGCGAGGGAGCGGAGCGTATCCATGTTGCCCATCACCTTGCCGAAATCCGTCTCCAGCCCCCAGAAACCGACCAGCACCGGACCCGGCACGCCATAGCTCCGCTCGATCTTGCCGAAGGTGCCCGCGTATTTCTTGAGGAGACTGCGGCCAATCGCGAGCCGGTTGTTGTTGACCATGCGCCCGGAGAACTGGAGGAAGTTCTGCGCAAACACCGATTGCCCACGATCCTTGGCGATCACGCGGGGGTCGTAGGTCACCCCGTCGAGCGCCGCCGAGATGACCGCCGGCGAAATGCCTTGCGCCGCCGCTTCCTGCTTGAAGCCCTGCAGCCATCTGTCGAAGCCTGCCGGGCCCTTGCCGCAGGTCGCCGCCACCGAAGGCGCCGCCACTCCGAGCAGCATCGCGGCGCCGAGCGCGCCGCCAGCCGCAAATCGCATCATGCGCATGATGTCCCTCGTCATGGGCTGCACTTGAACCGAGGTTGGAACCGACAGTCAAGGGATGACGGCACGACCAGCGTCAACGATCGCCTTTTTGGTAGGTGCCGATGAGCTCGGATTCGGCGAGCACATGGCCTTTCATCGCGGCTTCGAGCTCACCCTTGGTCGCGTGCGCCAGATCCAACGTGGTGTCGAGCGCGTAGAGCTTGTGAAAGTACCGATGCCTGCCGATTGGCGGGCACGGACCGTTATAGGCCGTCTTTCGGAAGTCGTTGACACCGCGCACGGTGCCCTTAGGCAGACCACTGGCATCGGCATTTTCGGCGAGGCCAGCGGCGTCGGCGGGAATGTTGTAGAGCACCCAATGCACCCAGACCCGTCTCGGCGCTTTCGGATCCGGCGCGTCGGGATCGTCGACAATCAGTGCGAGGCTCTTCGTTGCCGGCGGCACGCCGGTCCAAGCAAGCGGCGGCGAGATGTCCTTGCCCTCGCAAGTATAGGCCGATGGCATCGGGGCCCCGGCGTCGTAGGCGGGAGAAGTGAGCATCAGAGCCATGGCCGCGTCGACTCCTTGGGCCAACAGCGCGGGCACGCCGAACAGCAAACTGAGGACGACATAAATCCAAATGGAACGAGACTGCTTCGCCGCCATTTGCAACTTGCTGCTGTTCAGTAGCGCGCTTAGTCCGTGTAGCGCGCTTAATCCGTGTGGGGC
>CAZHCN010000303.1:0-2569 GCA_964530895.1 uncultured Methyloceanibacter sp.
TCGCCGGTCAGCCCATCGCGACGCGGGCAGGCCCGCCCCCGTGCTTGGCGCGATCGAGGAAAAAGGTCACCGCGGCAAATGCGATCCAGCCGCCGCTGAAAAGGATACCACCTATCAGCACCAGCTCGCCGGGGATGGGGCCGAGACTGGCACGCTGCACCAGTTCGGACAGACTCGTAACGGGTGTGGGATCGATTGCGATCTTGCCGTAATAGGCGAGAGTCTGAATGCCAAGGATCCACACGTAGTTGCGGCGCAGCCGTCGACCGATGGCGCGTGCGAAGCTGATGTGGTGGCGCGGCTCACAGTAATCTCGTGCGAGAACTTGGCTCCAATCTGCATCGGACTTCACGTCATCCCCACGCAGCATTGGCGCATAGAAGTTCTTTTCCATCCAGCGGGCGCGGGCACGCCAGACGTTGAAGTAGCGGTAGCGGCGCGCCTCGAAGATCAAGAACACGATGCAAAGAACACCTGCCAGCAAGAGTGGTAGCGGCGAGGCATCCCGACTGGAGAATGTTATCGAAAGGGCGATGCCAAGCGTGACCACCGCCCAATTCGTCGTATTGTCGAGGCGCGTCCGCCAGATCGTGCTGCGGTAGACTTCTCCGCGATAGAGATGCGCAAGCGCCCCAATCGTCTTGGCGTCGAGTTCGTGTGGGACGGAGGCTGGTCTGACCGCTTCCATATCCTTCCCGCTCACCGGAAATACGTCCCAGTATACCGCTTTCCCTAGGCTTTGCGGTCACAGATGGAAGGGTGCGAAGCCCAGCCGATCGGCCGATCACTGTGAAGTTTTTTGAGCCTTGAGCCTGGCGCGGAAGGGGCTTGCCCGGTACGAGCCGAGCACGGTCACCTCGCTGGTGAAGAAGTCGAGCTCCTCCATGGCGAGCTGGACGCTCCGCTCGTCCGGATGGCCCTCGATGTCGGCAAAGAACATGGTGGCGTTGAACGAGCCCTCGAGCTGATAGGATTCGAGCTTCGTCATGTTCACGCCGTTGGTGGCGAAGCCGCCAAGCGCCTTGTAGAGCGCAGCGGGCACGTTGCGCACCCGGAACACGAAGGTGGTGATGATCGGGCCATCGCCGAGTTTGGTCTTGATCGGTTTGGCGGCAAGCACAACGAAACGCGTGGTGTTGTGGGCGGCGTCCTCGATGTCCTTCTTGGCGATGCGCAAGCCGTAGATCTCGGCGGCAAGCTTCGACGCGATCGCCGCGCGGGTCGGATCGCCCGATGCGCGCACATGCTGCGCGGCGCCGGCCGTGTCCGCCTCGACCACGGGCGTGAGCTTCAGCGCGGCGATGGCCTTGCGGCATTGGCCGAGGGCCATGATGTGGCTGTGCACCGTCTTGAGCCCGGCCAGCTTGGCGCCCGGCAGCGCCAGCAACTGGTGCCGCACCCGCTCGAAATGCTCGGCGACGATGTGGAGGCCCGAGTGGGGCAGCAGATGGTGGATGTCGGCGACACGGCCCGCCACCGAGTTCTCGATGGGGATCATGGCGAGCTTCGCCTTGCCGGTCTTCACCGCGGCAAGCGCATCCTCGAAGGTGGCGCACGGCAACGCCTCCAGATCCGGATAAGCGTCACGGGCGGCCAGGTGCGAGTTGGCGCCGGGCTCGCCCTGGAAGGCGATTTTGTTCAAGCGCGATCTGGCCATGGTCTTTTGGTTGGAAAGCGGGCGAAGTCTACGCGGTCTCAAGAATTTCCCGCGCCCGCGCAAGGTCGGCGGGAGTATCGACACCGAGCGGGACAGTGTCAACGAGCCCGACATGGATGCGCATGCCGTCCTCGAGCGCGCGTAGCTGCTCGAGCTTCTCGCGGGTCTCGAGCGGCGACGGCGGCAGGCCGACGAAGCGCTCCAGCGCCGCGCGCCGATACGCGTAGATCCCGATGTGGTGGTAGAGCGGGCCCTCGCCGTAAGGCGCAGTGGCGCGGGTGAAATAGAGCGCTCTCAGAATGCCGGCGCGCCCGAGCGGCGATCCGATCACTTTCACCACGTTCGGGTCGGTGCGTTCCTCCTCGCGGACGATCTCCGCGGCGATGGTGCCGATATCCGCCTCGCCCGCTTGAAGGGCCGAAATGCAGGCGCGAACGAGATTGGGATCGAGGGTCGGGAGATCGCCTTGCAGATTGACGATGGTGTCGAGGCTCCGGTCGGGATCGAATTGCTGAACCGCCTCGTAGATGCGGTCCGAGCCGCTGGCATGGTCGGGGCGGGTCATCACCGCTTCGCCGCCCGCCCGGGCCACGGCATCGCGCACGGCCTCCGAGTCCGTGGCGACCAGGACCGGGCCCGAACCGGCCTCCACGGCCCGGCGCCAGACGTGGACGATCATGGGCTCCCCGGCGATCTCGGCCAGGGGCTTGTCGGGCAGTCGCGTAGCGGCCAATCTCGCGGGGATGACAATCAGCGAATCCGTCATATTTTTCCGTTTGTTAGCACCTATCCAGGCGAGTCGTGGCAGATTGGCTTCGCGACAATTCTCTGAGTTGCCACAACCCGATAGCCCCTATAGTCTCTCGCCGCGTCGCAAGAGCTACAGAGAAGTAGCCTCTGCCTGCCGGGGGG
>CAZHCN010000304.1:0-2564 GCA_964530895.1 uncultured Methyloceanibacter sp.
GCGCCGCGCTTCTTGCCCATGGCCTTCATCATGTCGGCCATCTGGCGGTGCATCTTCACGAGCTTGTTGATGTCCTGCACGCTCGTGCCGGAGCCGGCGGCGACGCGCTTCTTGCGCGAGGCATTGAGAAGCTTCGGGTTCTTGCGCTCGGAGCGCGTCATCGAGCCGATGATCGCTTGCTGGCGCTTGAAGACGCTCTCGTCGAGATTGGCGGCATCCAGCTGCTTCTTCACCTTGCCGATGCCGGGCAGCATGGAGAGCACGCCGCCCATGCCGCCGAGCTTCTGCATTTGCTTCAATTGCTCGGCGAGATCCTCAAGATCGAAGGCGCCCTTCCGGACCTTCTTGGCGATGGCCTCGGCCTTGTCGATCTCGACGGTCTCCATCGCCTTCTCGACGAGGCCGACCACGTCGCCCATGCCGAGGATGCGGCCGGCGATGCGGTCTGGGTAGAACTCCTCCAGCGCGTCGAGCTTCTCGCCGACGCCGATGAGCTTGATGGGCTTGCCGGAGACGGCGCGCATGGAGAGCGCGGCGCCGCCGCGCGCATCGCCGTCGACGCGGGTCAACACGATGCCGGTGAGATCGACGCGCTCGCCGAAATTCTTGGCGAGGTTGACGGCGTCCTGACCGGTGAGCGCATCGGCGACGAGCAGCGTCTCGTGCGGCTGCGCGATCTTCTCGATGGCCGCCGTCTCGGCCATTAGCTCTTCGTCGATATGGGTGCGGCCGGCGGTATCGAGCAGGAGCACGTCATAGCCGCCGAGCTTCGCCGCCTTGATCGCGCGTGTCGTGATCTCGGTCGGGTTCTGGCCTTCGACAATGGGGAGCGTGGCGACGTCCGCCTGCTCGCCCAGCACGCGAAGCTGCTCTTGCGCGGCGGGACGGCGCGTGTCGAGCGAGGCCATGAGCACCTTTTGCTTGTCGCGAGTCTGGAGTCTTTTCGCGAGCTTGGCCGTGGTGGTGGTCTTGCCGGAGCCTTGCAGGCCGACCAGCATCATGACGACGGGCGGTGTGGCGGCGAGGTCGATGCCTTGGGCGTCGGAGCCCAGCATGCGCACGAGCTCGTCGTTGACGATCTTGATGACCATCTGGCCAGGGGTGACGGAGCGCACCACGTCCTGGCCGACCGCCTTCGCCTTCACCCGGTCAGTGAAGGAGCGCACCACGTCGAGCGCCACGTCGGCCTCGATCAACGCCCGGCGCACCTCGCGCATGGCTTCGCCGACGTCGGCGTCGGTGAGCGCGCCGCGGCGCGTGAGCTTATCGAGAATGCCCGATAGGCGTTCTGAAAGGGTCTCGAACATCAGCCGGCGTAATCCGCGACGTATTTGCGATAGACCCAGCCCCACGAGCACGGGCCCGTATAGGCCGCCGCACGCGGCCACGGCGTTTCGACGCCGCAATCCTGCGTCTCGTGCGAATAGACCACGCCGAGCCAGCTTCCGCGCTGGTCGCAGAGATAGAGCAGATAGCCGTTATAGACCTTGTCGAGCATGGCGTAGCTGGACGCAGGTCCGGCGCGCACCGCGAGGAAGCCGTCGCCGTGCGGATCGAGCCCGCGCACGACGCCTACCGTGCCGCAGGCGTCATAGCCGGAATTCTGCCCAACGATCACCGGCACGGCGCGCTGCTGCGCCGTGCTCGCCAGCGGCAGACAGACGAGCACCAGCGCGGCGAGGATGCCGGCGGGGCGCAAGGCGCGGGTTATCACCATTTTGACCTCCTCCTCGGGATGAGGTTCAACCAAACGAAAAAAGCACCCGTGGGCGCATCGCGCTGACGGGTGTTGACCCCCCTGCCTAGTTTTTCAGTGCGCTACCGGCCTCTGGCCTACTTGAGCGCGATGAAGAACCCCGGACAGGGCGGCGGCTCTCGTTAAGGAGCTGCCTTGAATTTCGGCCGGAATGTCGGCGAGAGAGGCCTGCAAGTCAAGCGCGGATCAGGGGTTCCAGCTTTACGGCGAGGTCGAGCAGGGCCTCCTCGCCGCCTTCCCAGCCGATGAAGGAGAGCCCCACCGGGCAGCCCGCAGCCTCGGCCGCAGGAATCGAGATCTGCGGCAGGCCGGCATGACCGGCAAGGCATGTGCTCTTCAGGGTTGAAGCGCGGAACTCGGCGAAGGATGCCCCGTCGGGAATATCGCGCTCCGGCGGGAGCGTGGGCGTCGTCGGCAGCACGATCAACGTGCCGGGCCGCACGATCCCTTTCAGCCGCTTGGCCGCCTCGGCCCGGACCGCGCGCGCCGCCTCCGCCTCCTCGAAGGTGATGCCGCTCGCGATCTCGAAGCGCTCCTTGATGCCTGGCCCGAGATCCACGTTGTGGGACTGGATGAAGGGCAGCAGCGTCGACTGGATCTCGAAGCCCTGGATGACGGCGAAGGCCTTGCGCCAGGCCTCGATCTCCTCGCCGGCGACGTCCATATGCTCCGGCTTGGGTATGGCGCCTGCGAGCTTGTCGAGCGTCTGCCACAAGGCTTGGTCGGCGCTCGCCTCGGAGTTGACGACGATGTCCTGGGCGAGGACCAGCCGCGCGATGGGCGCATCGGCGCGCGCGCCGTCGAGCAA
>CAZHCN010000305.1:0-2554 GCA_964530895.1 uncultured Methyloceanibacter sp.
TGATGTTCTGGGCCGGATCCTTCACGTCGCAGGTTTTGCAGTGGACGCAGTTCTGCGCGTTGATCTGGAAGCGCACGCTCTCGCCCTCCTCCACCACCTCGTAGACCCCCGCCGGGCAATAGCGCTGGGCGGGCTCGGCATATTCGGGAAGGTTCTGCTCGATCGGGATCGACGGATCGGCGAGCTTGAGATGCACCGGCTCGTCCTCGTCGTGATTGGTGTTCGACAGAAACACCGATGAGAGAATGTCGAAGGTGAGCACGTTGTCGGGCTTCGGGTAGTTGATAGGCTTGGAACTGACCGCCGGCTTCAGGCTCGCATAGTCGGGCTTCTTGTGCTTCAGCGTGTGGCCCAAGAACGGAAGAAGCGTGTTGAGCCACATGTCGATGCCGCCGAGCATGACGCCGAGCCGCGTGCCGAAACGCGACCAGAGCGGCTTCACGTTACGCACCTTCTTCAGCTCCCGGGCCATGGAGCTCTTCTTGATGGCTTCGCGGTATTCCAGGAGCGTGTCGTGGGACCGGCCTGCCTGCATCGCGACGAACGCCGCCTCCGCCGCCATCATCCCGGAAAGCATGGCGTTGTGGGAGCCCTTGATGCGCGGCACGTTCATGAAGCCCGCGGCGCAGCCGATCAACGCGCCGCCGGGGAAGGCAAGCTCGGGAATCGCCTGCCAGCCGCCTTCGGTGAGCGCGCGTGCGCCATAGGCGATGCGCTTGCCGCCTTCGAGATGCTCGGCGATCCGCGGGTGCAGCTTCGAGCGCTGGAACTCCTTGAAAGGATTGAGATAGGGGTTCGCGTAGTCGAGATGGACGACGAAGCCGACCGACACCAGGTTCTCGCCGAAATGGTAGAGGAAGGAGCCGCCGCCGGTCTTGTCGTTGAGCGGCCAGCCCATGGTGTGCTGCACGAGCCCGGGCCTGTGCTTCTCGGCCGGGATCTCCCATAGCTCTTTGAGACCAATGCCGAATTTCTGGGGGCCGCTCTCCTCGTCGAGGCCGTATTTCTTGATGAGCTGCTTCGACAGCGAGCCGCGGGCGCCTTCGGCAAGGAAAGTGTACTTGCCGAGGAGCGCCATGCCGGGGGTGTAGCTGTCCTTGTGGCTGCCGTCGCGGGCGACGCCGAGATCGCCGGTGATGACGCCTTCGACCGCGCCGCTCTTGCCGATGATCGCCTCGGTCACGGCGATGCCGGGATAGACCTCGACGCCCAAGGCTTCGGCCTGCTCGGCAAGCCATTTACAAAGATTGCCGAGGCTGCCCGCATAGCAGCCGTGATTGCTCATGAGGGGCGGCATGAAGAAATTGGGCAGGCGGATGTCGCCCGCCTCGCCCAGATAATAGAAGCGATCGGCGGTGACCTTGGAGGTGAGCGGCGCCCCCTGCTCGCGCCAGTCCGGGATGAGCTTGTCGAGACCAACGGGATCGACGACGGCGCCGGAGAGAATATGGGCCCCGACCTCGGAGCCCTTCTCCAGCACTACGACACTGATTTCCTTCCCGGATTCCGCGGCGAGCTGCTTCAATCTGATCGCCGCGGCGAGGCCCGCCGGCCCGGCGCCGACGATCACGACATCGAACTCCATGGTTTCGCGTTCGACTTGCTCGCTCATCTCAGCCTTTCATTTCAAAACCTTAGCGCGCCCGGCCCAGCCTCGTGGCCGCGCCAATCGGTGGTAAAGTCGTTGACGCCCAGCGACAGGTCATTGCCCGGCTCGACCGGGCCATGACAAATAGAGGATCAACACGGGCATCGCAAATGACTGGAAGCGAAGCAAAAGCCGCCGCGAGCCTGATCGCCTGGTACGCGGCCATGGGCGTCGACGAGGCGATCGGGGATAGCCCGGTCGATCGGTTCGCCGCGGGCGCTATCCGCGCAGAAACCAGAGCCAAATCTCCCGCATCGTCCGCAAAATCCCAAGCATCGCCCGCAAAATCTCGCGCGGGCGCAGAGTCGTCGGCTATCCCCGCCTCGCTCGAAGCCGCGGCGACCCTTGACGAGCTCGAGGCGCTGCTCGCCCAGTTCGAAGGCTGCGCGCTCAAGCGCACGGCGAAGAGCCTGTGCTTCGCCCGCGGCAGCGCGTCTGCCCGCATCATGCTGATCGGCGAAGCGCCGGGGCGCGACGAGGACATCCAGGGCAAACCCTTCGTCGGCCGCGCCGGCAAGCTGCTCGACCGCATGCTGGAAGCCATCGGGCTGTCGGAGGAGCACGTCTACATCACCAACACGATCTATTGGCGCCCGCCCGGCAACCGCACGCCGACGCCGCAAGAGATCGAGGCGTGCGCGCCGTTCCTCGCGCGGCAGATCGAGCTGCTCAAGCCGCAAGTCATGGTGCTGCTCGGCGGCGCCGCGGCGAAATCGATCCTCGACGTCACGGAGGGCATCATGCGGCTCCGCGGCAAGTGGAAGCTCTATCATGGCGGCGACCGCGATATCCCGACGCTGGCGACGCTGCATCCCGCCTATCTGCTGCGCAACCCGGAGGCCAAGCGCTATGCTTGGCGCGACCTGCTCATGCTGAAAGAACGACTCGAATCGCCGTCAGCGAGCA
>CAZHCN010000306.1:0-2546 GCA_964530895.1 uncultured Methyloceanibacter sp.
TATGCCGAGGCGATGCAGAAATACGGGACCGACAAGCCGGATCTGCGCAATCCTATCGAAATGCAGGACGTCACGGAGCACTTCCGCGGCTCGGGCTTCAAAGTGTTCGCCGGCATGCTCGACATGGACGTGAACACGCGCATCTGGGCGATCCCCGCCAAGACCGGCGGCTCACGCGCTTTCTGCGATCGCATGAATTCATGGGCGCAGGGCGAGGGGCAGCCGGGTCTCGGCTACATCTTCTTCCGCGAAGGAGAGGGCGCAGGGCCCGTCGCCAAAAATATCGGGCCTGAGCGCACCGCCGCGATCCGCACGCAGCTCGGGCTTGAAGACGGCGACGCAGTATTCTTCGTGGCGGGTCTGCCGAAAGAGTTCGCGGATTTCGCAGGCCGGGCGCGGGTCAGGGTCGGCAACGAGCTCGGGCTCTCCAAGACGGACTGCTTCGACTTCTGCTGGATCGTCGACTTCCCCATGTATGAGTGGAACGACGAGGAGCAGAAGATCGACTTCTCGCACAACCCGTTCTCCATGCCGCAAGGCGGGCTCGAGGCGCTCGATGCGATCGAGCCGGAGAAGATCCTCGCCTACCAGTACGACCTCGTGTGCAACGGTGTGGAGCTCTCCTCCGGCGCGATCCGGAACCACAAGCCGGAGATCATGGAGAAGGCCTTCGCCATCGCCGGCTACCCGAAAGAGGAGCTGGAGCAGCGCTTCGGCGGCATGCTGCGCGCGCTCCAATACGGCGCGCCGCCGCATGGCGGCATTGCACCCGGCATCGACCGCATGGTCATGCTGCTCTGTGGCGAGGACAATCTCCGCCAGGTGGTCATGTTCCCGATGAACCAGCAGGCGGAGGACCTGCTCATGGGCGCGCCGTCGGAGGTCTCGCCGAAGCAATTGCAAGACCTGAACATCCGCATCTCGTTGCCCAAGGCGAAGAGCTAGTCGTGCCCAGGCGACGACGCTTCCTTCAACGCAAGCTTGGCGCGCTCTTCCAGCGTTTCGAAATCCTCCTCCTGCGCGATGTTCTTGCGCCCGGTCTCAAGCACGAGCTCGATCTCCTGCCGCAGTGGCGGCTCTTGAGTTCCCTTCGCCTGTGCCAGAAGCTGACCGAGACTCTCGACGAGCCGGATCAGAACCGCCGGCTGGTCCTGGGCGTGCTGGCGGATTTGCCGGAAGGCCTCTTGGAGGATATCGGCAAAGGTCGAAGGCGGCGCGACGAGCCGTACGGTCCCCTCGTCATCGGTCCAGACGCACCGGGGCATGCCGCGCCGCATGATCTTGGCGAGCGAGATGGTGAGCCGGTCGATCACGGCCATGGCGGTGAACGGATCGCTGATGCTCGGAGACAGCGCCCGGAGCGCCACCTCGACGAGCTGGCGGATCGAGGTCTCGAGATCCTGGATCGACGCCCGTTCGCCGCCGAGCTGCAAGCATCCCTCGAGCTCTTCGCCCATACTGGCCGTGGCCGCCTCCGCCGGCGCGACCCAAGCAAACGTCCCGCCTTCGATGACGTGACGGCCCGGCTTGAAGGACAGCTCGATCATGGCATTGGCCGACTTGGCGATGTCGACGAAACCGCCGTAATTGACCGTCTCGATGTAGCCACTGTGCCGAAGCTTGAACGGCGCGCCGTTCTTGCGGGGCATTGTCGCGGGCGGTTCCGGCGTCTCGAGGTCGGACTCCGGCAGCAGCCGGTCGATATCGTCATCGAGAGCATTGCCGACACGGTCGATGGTGTTGTCGGCGATGATCGAGCGGGCGAGATGGTGGACGAAAACGAGAAGCGCGACGAGGCAGAGCAGCACCAGCAGCGTGCCGCCGGTGACCGCGAGGTTTGGCACCGACTCGGCTCTGCCATAGGCGGAGCGCAGCACCAGCAGCAGGTAGACGACGGTCGAGACGAAGAGCCCGAGTGTGAGTTGCGTGCGCCTGTCGGCCATGAAGCTGCGGATGAGGCGCGGGCCGAGCTGCTGGGCGGCGAGCGTGAGCACCACCATGGTGATGGAGACGACGAGGGTCGCCATGGTGATCATGGCGGTGACGAGATTGGAGAGGAACTGCGGGGCCTCCTGCGCGCTGCCGCTATAGAGAAACCAGATCGGGTCGTCGCCCTCGCGCACGGGAATGTGCACGGCGAGGATCGCCGCCGTACCGGCCACGGCCACCATTAGAAGCGGCAGCGCCCACAGGCTGGAGCGCAAGTCATGCCAAAGAGTCAGGAGCCGAGGAAGCATTCGCAAGGCCTTGAACGAGAACGAAATTCGAAAGAGCGCCGGCGCGTCATGCTAGGCCAACCGGCAGCATCTCGCCAGGGTTCCTCTTTCGCGGAGGGATCGGGCGGCCGGCTTCCGTCGTCGCGCCTGCCTGCGCGTGCCGGCGCTGCCGTGCACGTGGCGGCGAATTGGAATCATTTTCATGACAGTGCTGTCTTTGCGCCCGTTCGCGTTTAACATGCGAGGCACTCATGGACGGTGGGACGTTCCAAAACAAAAGACTGCGTGTTCCCGGTAGGCGGCTTGCCGGGGAGGGAGGGCCTCTTTCCT
>CAZHCN010000307.1:0-2544 GCA_964530895.1 uncultured Methyloceanibacter sp.
GGGAAATGGCGGATGTAGTAGTCGCAGGTCTCTTCCCAATGGGCGACCGACAACGACTTGCCGTAATGCTGGCAGTGGAGCTCCGTCGCGATCGATGTCATGCCGCGCGGCGTACGGCCATCACCTTCCGCGAAGCCGATCCCTTCGCGGTTCCGCCACAGCATGAGAATGTCCCGCTGCTCCGGCCCGTAGAACTTGCGGAAATGGAGGAGGGGCTGATCGCCGGAATAGGGCGCCTGGTCCTCAGGGGTGATATAGGCGTCGAACAGCCTGACGCGCACCGCATCTGTCTCCTCGGCGAGATCGGCCACGAAGCCGCGCATATCGCCCGTCACCCGTTCGTCCGGATCGAAACACAACATCCAGTCATGCGGCAGCGCCTCACGCGCCATGTCGAGCAGGAGCCCGCGATGCCGTCCTTCCGCGCGCTTTCGCGCCTCAACGTCCTGCTCCCAGGTCTGATTGGCGACGATCAGCGCGACCTTCGGATGCGCGCGCAGGATCGCAACCGTCTCGTCCGTGCTCGCATCGTCATAGGCGACGATCGCGTCCACGTGACGTGAGAGATAATCGAGCGTATCGGGCAGGATCAGCGCTTCGTTGCGCATGCGCGTCATCGCCACGAGCAGATGTTTCTGTCCGAGCAAGGCCTCGTTGCCTTTAACGATGAGCTCCGCGTCTCGGAGCGGCCAACCTTCGGCCGGGCCGCTCACGTCCAAAACCGCGCGACGAGCGCGGCGATCCAGACGAGCGCGGTGAGCGCGATGACGCAGAACACGCCCGCCGAGGCGAGGTCCTTGGTCACCTTGATGGCCACGTGCTTCTCCGGATGCAGGTGATTGCAAAGGCGCTCGATCGCCGTGTTGAGGAACTCGACGGCGAGCAGCAGGATCAAGCTGCCGATCAGCGCGGCCCAGACCCAGACATTGGTGGCGAGGAAGAACGACACGGGCAGCGCAATGACGAGGAGCGCCGCCTCTTGCTTGATAGCCGCCTCGGTCGAAAGCCCTTCGCGGAAGCCGCCAATCGTATTCCAGAACGCCCGCCCGATGCGTGTAAGCCCACCCTTCCCCGGCAGCGCCGACTGCTCGCGCAGATGCTTGTACTCGGCACTCTCCGTCGGTCGCGGTGCGTCCATTCGAATGCCTTTCAGGCTCAAGCGGCGGTCAGCTTTTGCAGCACGTCCTCGGCCATGTCGAAATTGGCGTAGACCTGCTGTACGTCGTCAAGATCTTCGAGACCGTCGATCATGCGCAACAGTTTCTGGCCGCTCTCCTCGTCGATCGGCACTTCCGATTTCGGGCGCCACAGGATCTGCATGGCGCGCGGCTCGCCGAAGCGCTCTTCCAGCGCCTTGGCCACCTGGTGCAGCTCATCCGGATTGCAGTAGACGATGTGCCCCTCCTCGCCCGACTCGACGTCGTCGCCGCCGGCTTCGATGGCGGCTTCCAGCATCGCGTCGTCCGTCGCCGTGTCGGCGTCGAACTCGATCGCCCCGAGCTTGTCGAAATTGAACGACACGGCGCCGGTCTCGCCCAGATTGCCGCCGAACTTGGAGAAGATGGAGCGCACTTCGCTCGCCGTCCGGTTGCGGTTGTCGGTCAAGGCCTCGACGATGACGCCGACGCCGCCCACGCCGAAGCCCTCGTAGCGGACCTCCTCGTAATTGTCGCCGCCGGCCTCCTCGCTCTTCTTGATGGCGCGCTCGATATTGTCCTTGGGCATGTTCTGGGCGCGCGCCGCCTGGATGGCGGTCCTGAGGCGGGGATTCATGGCCGGATCGGCCATTCCCATCTTGGCCGCCGCGGTAATCTCCCGGCCGAGCTTGGAAAAGAGCTTGGCGCGCCTCTTGTCCTGCGCGCCCTTGCGGAACTGGATGTTCTTGAATTTCGAATGGCCTGCCATGGGCTGTTTCCCTAGTCGTTCGCGCCCTTACCGGTCAAGACCGCCCTTGGACCGGCGAATGCGGCGCCAGGCGGACGCGGCTTAGGGAAGCCTTAACCCTAATGGCCTGACAACTAAAGGCTTGGGGTCCCGAAACCCGGGCGCTCCGCGTGAGAAGTGGAAGGGGGGGCACGATGACGCCGAAACGGAACGCCGCTGCGGGTACGCCACACGCCGGAACTGCGCCCAGTCTCCCACAGCTTTGCTCCGAGGCCGCCGACCACGTGGCGCATGCCCGTCTCGCACTCTTCGACGAGAACTACGATACGGATCGGGCGCTGCGCCATCTCGACGAGGCGATCGACTGCCTGAGGCGTCTCTTGGCCCGCGGCCGCGCCACGCAATCGAACGGGGCAAACGGCGCGCGCCCAGGACTGCGCTCGGCCTAAGCCTCCGCCAGCCAGAAAGCCGGCTCCGTCTGCGAAAGCCTGCCGCCGAGCCTCACCGGCGCGATGGCGCGGGCCAGGCCGGTCGCGTCGTCGATCTCGATGCCGACACCGCAGATCGTCGCCACCCCGAGCGAGGGCGCAAAGCGCCGCGTGGAGATCTTGGTGAGGAAGCGGTTGATCGGCTCCTCCTTGTCCATGCCGAGCACCGAAT
>CAZHCN010000308.1:0-2516 GCA_964530895.1 uncultured Methyloceanibacter sp.
CCGAATGGCTACCCATAAACGCAGTTATTGCGGACCCTGCCGGCCGACGGCGGGGTGTTTTTGCTTGGTTACAATCACCAGTCAATCCATCTGACTCTCAAGGAGGGGTGCCCGAGTGGCTAAAGGGGACGGGCTGTAAACCCGTTGGCTATGCCTACGTTGGTTCGAATCCAACCCCCTCCACCAACCACTCTTACGAGCCGGATGGATGCGGGTGTAGCTCAATGGTAGAGCAGCAGCCTTCCAAGCTGAGGACGAGGGTTCGATTCCCTTCACCCGCTCCAGCAAGCTAGGCCGCTAGACGTTTGATTTTGAGATGAAATTTACGGTGACTGCGAGCGGGCGATAGGAGTGTAGCTCAACTGGCTAGAGCACCGGTCTCCAAAACCGGGGGTTGGGGGTTCGAGTCCCTCCACTCCTGCCACGGTGAGAGACCAAAGCCCCGGTGAGGGACACAAGAACAAGGAACGGGAATTGCCCGTGGGCTAAGGACAGAGATGGCGAGAACGAATCCCTTTGTATTTCTTCAGCAGGTGCGCACCGAGGTGTCCAAGGTCACTTGGCCCACGCGCCGCGAGACGATGATCACGACGATCATGGTGATCGCCATGTCGATCTTCGCTGCGTTGTTCTTCCTCGGCGTCGACTGGGTGTTCAGCATGCTCGTCAAGGTCATCTTGGGTCTGGGCCGGTAGGAGGTCGAAGTTTAAATCCGATGGCTATGCGCTGGTACATTGTCCACGCTTATTCGAACTTCGAGCGGAAGGTCGCCGAATCCATCAAGGAGCGCGCCGCCGCCGCCGGTCTCGGCGAGAAGTTCGATGAAGTGCTCGTGCCGATGGAGGAGGTCGTGGAGATGCGCCGCGGCCGGAAGATCGCGTCCGAGCGAAAGTTCTTTCCGGGCTACGTGCTCGTCAAAATGGATCTCAACGACGAGACCTATCACCTGATCAAGAACACGCCGAAGGTCACGGGCTTTCTCGGCACGGAGAACAAGCCGATCCCGATCACCGAGGAGGAAGCGGGACGCATCCTCCAGCAGGTGCAAGAGGGTGTGGAGCGGCCGAAGCCGTCCGTCACCTTCGAGATCGGCGAGCAGGTACGCGTGGCCGACGGTCCGTTCGCCTCCTTCAACGGCCTCGTGGAAGAGGTCGACGAGGAGCGGGCGCGGCTCAAGGTTGCGGTTTCGATTTTCGGCCGGGCGACCCCGGTCGAGCTGGAATATGCGCAAGTGGAGAAGCTCTAGTTTGAGCTTCGCGTGAGGTAAGCGGGATGGCGAAGAAGATTGACGGTTATATCAAGCTGCAGGTGCCGGCGGGGCAGGCGAACCCTTCGCCGCCGATCGGTCCTGCGCTCGGTCAGCGCGGGGTGAATATCCCGGAGTTCTGCAAGCAGTTCAACGCAGCCACGCAGAAGCTCGAGCCGGGCTCGCCGATACCGACGGTGATCACGGTCTATGCCGACCGCTCCTTCACCTTCGAGATGAAGACGCCGCCGGCGTCCTTCCTCCTGAAGAAGGCGGCGAAGATCGGCAAGGGTTCGAAAGAGCCGGGCCGCGGGGTCGCCGGGCGGGTGACGCAGGATCAGCTGCGCGAGATCGCCGAGGTCAAGATGCAGGATTTGAACGCCAACTCTATCGAGCAAGCGATGAAAATCATCGCCGGTTCGGCCCGCTCGATGGGTCTTGAGGTGCAGGAGTAGACGATGAGCAAGCCCGGCAAGAGGTTCCGTGCCGCCGCAGAGGCCGTTGAGCAGGACAAGCTCTACGGCATCGAAGAGGCGGTGAAGTTGGTCAAGGGCGCGGCGAAAGCCAAGTTCGACGAGACCATCGAGGTCGCCATGAATCTCGGCGTCGACCCGCGCCACGCCGATCAGATGGTGCGCGGCGTGTGTCAGCTGCCGCACGGCTCGGGGCGTAAGCTCCGTGTCGGCGTGTTCGCCAAGGGTGCGAAGGCCGAAGAGGCGAAGAAGGCGGGCGCAGACGTCGTCGGCGCTGAGGATCTCGTCGAGCAGGTGCAGAAGGGCGTCATCGAGTTCGACCGCTGCATCGCCACACCCGACATGATGCCGCTCGTCGGCCGTCTCGGTAAAGTGCTCGGCCCACGCGGCCTGATGCCGAACCCGAAGGTCGGCACGGTCACCACCGATGTCACTGCCGCCGTGAACGCTGCCAAAGGTGGCGCCGTTGAGTTTCGCGTCGAGAAGGCCGGCGTCATTCACGCCGGCGTCGGCAAGGCGAGCTTCACCGAAGAGGCGCTGGTCGACAACATTCGCGCCTTTGCCGATGCGGTGATGAAGGCCAAGCCCTCGGGTGCCAAAGGCACTTTTGTGAAGCGGATCGCCGTGACCTCGACCATGGGGCCGGGTGTGAAGATTGAGCCTGCCAGTCTCGGCAGCGCTTAAGTAGAGAGTTTCGGGGCCGGTTTCGGCCCCGGAGGGTCGCTCGGTAATTCGAGCGATTCAAACCTGTCCGAGATTGCAGGTGCGGGAAACCGCTTAAGCCTTTCGGGCCTGCA
>CAZHCN010000309.1:0-2507 GCA_964530895.1 uncultured Methyloceanibacter sp.
GCCTAACCGGCGCGCAGTCGCGCATTCTCCGCCTCAAGCGTGGCGACGCGCTCATTAAGCTGAGTGACGGCCGCGGCAACGTCCTCGGCGAAGAACATTTGCGGGATGTGCTGGGGGCAGTTCACGTCCCACGCCTCGACGGTGAAGAGAATCGCGGCTTCGGCCCGCGCGCGGTAGCCGTCGGGAAACAGTCGCGCGATCAGCTCGGGATCGTCCTCCACGACCCGTGCCGTGCCCCAGATCTTCACCCGCCTGCGACTGGCGTAATCCATGAGAAACAGCATCGCCTTCGCATTCTCCGCGAGATTGCCGGTCGTAATGTATTGGCGGTTGCCGCTGAAGTCGGCGAACGCCAGCGTCTTCTCGTCGAGGACGTGGAGGAAGCCAGGCGGCCCGCCGCGATGCTGAATGTATGGCTGGCCATCGCGGCTTGCAGTCGCAAGATAGAAAGACCGCTGCGTGCCAATGAACGCCGCAAGGTTCTCATCTATCGACGTTGCGGTCGAACCCTTTTCCTCCGCGTGGGCATAGCCGTCCCGCGAGCCGCGCCGTGCCTGCACGGCTTTGACGGCGGGCGAGAAGGCGAGGTCCATCCATGTGGTCATGGCAAGGTCACAGTGCCGGCATGGCGATGAAGCCCGGCAGCGCTTTGATGCGGCCGATCCAGTCGCGGACCGCAGGGTAGGGCTCCAGCGTCACGCCGCCTTCGTGGCCGAGACCCACATAGGGCATGCAGGCGATATCGGCGATGGTCGGACGGCCAACCGCCAACCACGTGTTCTGTTTCAGGTGGGATTCCAGCAGTCCAAGAATGCGCGTGGCCTTCTCGCGCGCCTGATCTACGTCGAGCGGGTAGCCGAATTTGTCGTGGAGGCGGGCGTCGTTCGGGCCGCGGGCGATCTCGTTCTCCGCGACCATGAGCCAACTCACCACCTGGGCCATCCCGGCAGGGTCGGTCGGAAGCCAGTTCTCGCCGCCGAACTTGCGCGCGAGATAGACGAGGATCGCTTGCGAGTCCCGGAGAACCAAGTCGCCGTCCTCGAATACTGGAATTTCGCCGAACGGATTCAGCGCGATGAGCGGGGCTTGCTTGTGGGCGCCGGCCATGAAGTCGACCGGCCGTATGTCGAGGTCGAGCCCGAGCAGGGCGCAGAACAGTCTGACCTTGTAGCAGTTTCCCGAAAGCTCCAGGTCGTGCAGCTTGAGCGTTCCCACGTGCGTTCCTCCGTCGGCGGTTGGGGCGGCAATCGGCCCCGGTCGCTCCTTATGTGGCTTGTTCCAGAATGTGGCGGTATGGGCTAATATCTCAATTTATAATTCCAATTTCCGGGATAATGGCTTGGACCGCTTCACGGCCATACGGGTGTTCGCTGCCGTGGCCGACGCGCACAGCCTTTCGGGGGCGGGGCGCCGGCTCGGCATGCCGCTTGCGACGGTGAGCCGGCACTTGAAGGCGCTCGAAGACGATCTCGACGTGCGTCTCATCACCAGGACAACGCGGCGGCTTACCCTCACGGAGCCGGGCCGCGCCTATCTGGAAACCTGCCGGCGCGTGCTGAGCGAACTCGATGCGGCGGAGCGGCGTCTGGCCGGCGAACAAGCGGAGCCGCAAGGCCAGTTGGCGCTGACTGCGCCGATCCTGTTCGGGCGGTGGCACGTGCAGCCGGTGGTGCAAGCCTATCTGGAGGCCTACCCGCGGATGTCGGCGCGCATGCTTCTGGTGGACCGGGTGGTCGATCTTGTGGAGGAGGGGCTCGATCTCGGTATCCGCATCGGCCACTTGCCGGATTCCTCCATGCGCGCAACAGCCCTCGGCACCGTGCGCCATGTCTGTTGTGCAAGCTTGACCTATCTGGAAGCGGCCGGTGTCCCTGAGGAACCGAAGGCGCTCGAAGGTCACCCCTGTATTAGCTTCGCCGCGTTCTCACCCCCGGAACGTTGGGCGTTTTATGGAAGCAAGCCGCAGAGTGTGACGGTTGTGCCCCGCCTCATCGTCAATACGGCCGAGGCCGCGATCGATGCCGCCGAGGCTGGGCTCGGTATTGTGCGCGTGCTCTCCTATCAGGCCGAGAAGAGCCTTAAGGGCGGATCCCTTCGCCTGATCCTCGAGGCGTTCGAGCCGGAGCCCGTTCCCGTCAGCCTGACTCATCGGGAGGATCGTCTGCCGCAGGCGAAGGTCCAGAGTTTCATCGCGCTCGCCCTGCCGAGCCTGCGCAAGGTGCTCATCGCGGGTGCTCACCAAGGACCTGCTGGAAAGCAGCCGCCGCGCCTTCCCAAACCGGGGACAAGCTGCTAAAGGAAGCCGCCAACCGGCCCTCGCGTTTTGCACTGCGCAAAAGGCGGAGAGGGGCCCTCAGCAAGAGGTTGGCCGATGCCCGACGGGCACTCTTCACAAGAAAACTCCCGCTTTCCCGACAGCGCCCTCGCGCTCACCTTCGACGACGTGCTCATTCGCCCGGGGCCGTCGGAAGTGCTCCCCAACGAGGTCGACGTGGCCTCCCGCGTCA
>CAZHCN010000310.1:0-2482 GCA_964530895.1 uncultured Methyloceanibacter sp.
AACAGATTTTGAGTCTGTCGCGTCTACCATTCCGCCACTGGGGCTTTCGGGCCGGGAACATGGGGTAAGCGGCTCCTGCGGTCAACCGGGGGCGGGGGACCTTTGATCCGATGGACAAGGGCCCGTCGCCCAGCTAAGCAAGCGGCCATGCTGAAGGGCCTCTACGACAAGGTGATCGCGCTCTCCGAGAGCCGCTACGCGTTGCCCACGCTGGCCGGCGTGTCGTTCGCCGAAAGCTCGTTTTTTCCCATTCCGCCCGACGTGATCCTGGTGCCCATGGCGCTCGCGCAGCCGCAAAAGGCGCGGCTTTATGCGCTCGTCTGCACGATCGCTTCGGTGTTGGGTGGAATCGTGGGCTACGCCATCGGCGCGCTGCTCTACGACACGGTGGGCCATTGGCTGATTTCCGCCTACGGCTATGGCGAGGGCGTCGAGGCGTTCCGCGCGGCCTACGCCAAATGGGGCGCGTGGATCATCCTGATCAAGGGCATGACGCCGATCCCGTACAAGATCGTGACCATCGCGTCCGGCTTCGCCGGCTACAACTTCTTTGCCTTCGTCGTCTTGTCGATCATCACGCGGGGCTTTCGATTTTTCCTCGAAGCCGAGTTGCTGCGGCACTTCGGCGAGCCGATCCGCGATTTCGTCGAGAAGCGGCTGACATTGGTGACCACCGGATTCCTCGCCGCCATTGTCGGCGGCTTCCTGATCGCCAAATACGCTTTCTGAGATGACTGCACCCGCGAACGCAGCGACGGCGAAATCGCCACGGCCGATGATGTTCTATTGCGGCGTGGTGTTCGTGGTGGCGCTTGCCACGATTCTCGGCGCGCTCGCCTTCGAGCATCTTGGCGGCTACGCGCCGTGCGAGCTCTGTCTCAAGGAGCGCTACGCGTATTACTTCGCGGTGCCGGTCGCGTTGCTCGCCTGGTTCGCCGCAAGCGTCCGGATGAGCGGCGCCGCGCGCGTCCTGCTCGTGCTCGTCGCGCTCGCCTTCATGTGCAACGCCGCGCTTGCCGTCTATCATGCCGGCGCCGAGTGGAAGTGGTGGCCCGGACCCTCGACCTGCGGCGGGGGCTTCGATCTGACTTGGGGGCAGGGCGGGATCGTCGACACGCCCATCATCCGCTGCGACGAGGCCGCGGGGCGGTTTCTTTGGTTGTCCTTCGCCGGGTGGGACGCGGTCGTCTCGGCCTTCCTCGCCGCGGTCGCAGCCTTTGGTGCGACCCGCCGGTCCTAACTAGCCCAGCTTTTCGCTCACGTAGAATTCAAGGGTGGTGATTGGCGTTTGCCAAGCGGGCACTGCTATAGCAGCGGTGAAGGATTCCACCTGGAAGGACGGAAAAATGCCCCTGATCCGCGCCCTGTTTGCCGGCCTCATCGCCGTTACGCTTCTCGGTTCCGTACCCGCCGCGGCGGCCGAGTGGAAGGATTTCACGCCGGACGCGTTCGCCGCCGCGCAAAGCGCCGGTAAGCCCATCCTGGTCGATGTGTTCGCGGCGTGGTGCCCGGTCTGCCGCGCGCAGAACCCGATCCTCGTCAAGCTCACGAAGGAGCCCAAGTACAAGGACCTCGTGGTGTTCAAGATCGACTACGACATGCAGAAGGCCGATTTGATCCCCCTAAGAGTACAGCGGCAAAGCACGCTGATCCTCTTCAAGGGCGACAAGGAGCTCGACCGCTCTGTGGGCGACACGAGCGAACAATCCATCGAGGCCATGCTCGACAAGACGCTCTAGGCGAAACGCGTGAGGCGCACGCAATGATCGGCACACTCGGACTGGCATTTCTGGCGGGGGTGCTTTCGGTGCTGTCGCCATGCGTGCTGCCGCTCTTGCCGATCGTATTCGGTACGGCACAGAGCGAGCACCGGCTCGGGCCTGTCGCTTTGGCCTGTGGGCTCGCGGTGTCGTTTACGGCGATCGGGCTGTTCGTCGCCACCATCGGTTTTGCCATCGGCCTCGACACCGATGTGTTTCGCGCCATCTCCGCCGTGTTGCTCATCGCTGTCGGCACCGTGCTGCTGGTGCCGCGGTTTCAGCAGCAGTTCGCCGTGGCGGCGGGCCCGGTCGGCAACTGGGTCGACGATCATTTCGGCGGCTTCACGGCCACGAGCCTGTGGGGCCAATTCGGCCTCGGGCTTCTGCTCGGTGCGGTGTGGGCGCCATGTGTCGGGCCGACGCTCGGCGCTGCGTCGCTCCTCGCCGCCAAAGGCGAGGATCTCGGTCAGGTGGCGCTCACCATGCTCGTCTTCGGCGTCGGCGCGGCGCTGCCTTTGATGCTGCTCGGCTTCGCGTCGCGCGAGGCGATACTGCGCTGGCGCGGGCGTCTGGCGGAGGCGGGCAAAGGCGGCAAGATGCTGCTCGGCGCGCTTCTGGTCGCTGTCGGGCTCCTGATCGCCACGGGCGCCGACAAGCGGCTCGAGACGTACCTGGTCGACGTCTCGCCCGATTGGCTGACGAATCTCACGACGCGATATTGA
>CAZHCN010000311.1:0-2480 GCA_964530895.1 uncultured Methyloceanibacter sp.
GCCTCGTCATCCACGAGGCTCAGGCGATCCCCTATCCCGACCAGCGCTTCACCTTTCACGGCTTCCGCTTCGAGGTATTGAGGCGGCAGCGCAACCGCATCACCAGCCTGCGCGTGACGCCGCTGGGGCCGACGCGGAAAGATAAGCGCGAGGAGCGCAAGGCAGGGTAGGTAGCCGTGAGACTTCTGGTTGCGATGCTGTTGCTGAGGCAGCGCGCTGTCACTCCGCGGGTTGGCCGCCCTCCAGGAGTCCGGCGAATTCGACTTCATCGCCGTTGAAGACGTTGAGGTCGACGCCGCCATCGACACCATCGACTTGGCCGGCCGAGTGGTATTGCCAGAGCGTCCAGTCGTTCTTATGGGGCGGGCGGAACAGCGAGCGCCGCCATAGCCGGCGCGGCGGCAATGCCTCCCTGTATGCCGCGAGAAAATCGACCGGCACGTAGAGCATGACTTCGCGTCCGAGCTTTCCCTCCACCTCGCCAAGGAAATCGTTGAGCTCGACTTTCAGCTCTTGCGGCGTCAAGCGCCGGTCGCAATTGCCGACAAATTCGAGATCGAGGACGGGTGGCAGCATCTTGTCTTGCTGCGGCAAGACCGCAAGGAAGTTCCGCGCCTGATCGCGGCCGGGTCGACACATCGTGAAAAAATGATAGGCGCCGGTCGCCAAACCCGCGTTCTGCGCGCCTTGCCAGTTCATGGCGAATTGAGGATCGCGCCAGTCGCCGCCTTCCGTTGCCTTGATATAGGCAAAGGCGATGTCGTCGGCCGCCACCATCCGCCAATCGATCTTGCCTTGATGACGCGAGACATCGACCCCACGCAGAGGATAGCTGGAGCTGTCCGGACGGTAGGTCAATAGATAGAGCGCCGCGATGACGACGACGATGGCGATCCCGCCCACGACCCACGCAGCGATCCGCAACACCGCGCCTATCCCCCTGAACGATCCCCAGGCGCCAGTGCGGTGATGGCGAGCGCGTGGATCTTGCCTGAAAGCTCCTCGGCCAGCACTTCGTTCACCATGCGGTGGCGCTCAAGCCGCGACTTGCCGGCGAACACGGGCGAAACCACGACGACGCTGAAATGGCTTTCGCCCGTCCCAGGCGAAGAGCCATGGCCGGCGTGATAGTGGGAATCGTTCACCACCTCGATCGCCGCCGGATTGAACGCCGCGCTCAATTTCTCCCTGATCGCCTGCTCGACACGCATCGGACTCAAATCCTTTCGTTATTCCCCGCTGTTCGGCGGCTCGATCAGCTCCACCTTCAGACTTGGCGCCGCGGCCTCGATCTCCGCGGCAATCCTTTTCAACCGATCGACCGAGCCGTCCATGGCGACGATACGGAGCGCCGGGTTGAAATAGGCAACCGTCGGCCGCCCGTTCGACACGTCGAGGTGCGGCTTCGCCGAGAGCTCGCGATAATAGGCTGCCATCGCGCCGGGCGCAGCCTCCAGCGCAAACCGATCATAGGCCAGATTCGACGTGACCACGATATCCGCCATGTCCTTGGTCGGGCGGAACTTGATGCCGAGGATGCGACGATTCCTCTCGTAGTCCGAATAGCGATCGAAAATCACGCGCGCGCCGCTTGCGGCGACGATCGAGGGCACGACGCCGCGCGGATCGACATCGGGTGAATTGATCCGCACCGACATCACCAGCGCCGGCACCGCGGCCAGGAGCAGGACGATGGCGGCAAGGATGCCGCGGCGATCCCACCGCACCGCGAGCTCGTAGATGAAGGACGCGCCGAGGATTAGGAGCAACGGCACCAGCGGCAACATGTAACGGGCAAAATCGGGAAACGGCTTGAGCGGGGTCGCCGCGTGAACGGCGTACCAGACCACCGCGAAGCTCGCGATCAGGAGGAGCGGCATGCGCCGCTCCCGCACGGCGACGAATGGCGCCGCGAGGCCGAGAAGGCCGACAGCAAGGAGCGGCGCACCAAGGCCTGGCCACAGGCTCTCGCGAAGATGAAACAGGCCCCAGGTGACCCGTAGCGGCAACGGAACGTCATGGCCTTCGATCGAATGCGTGAGTTCGATATTCATACCCAGTCGCCAGCGGTTCAGACGCCTGATCGCCGGCAGCATGAGGAGAAGAAAGGTGCCGATGGAGACGGCGCTAACAGTCCCCGCGCGGAGCGCCCGCCGCTCCGGTCCGGGCGTCGGCACGAGGATAATGGCCAGAATGGCAAAGGGCAGAATCAACGCGCCGATATATTTCGATCCCGCCGCGCAGCCGATGAGCAGACCAAGCAGGATGGCGCGATGTGGCGCCGGCTCTTGCAGCAATCTGATCAGCGTCGCAAGCGCCAGCAGGAGGAAGGTCCCGACGAAGATATCCTCCTTGAAGATGCGGGCATGAACGACAAAGAGCGGCGTCACGGCCGTGGCCGCCGCCGCCGCCAGGGACGGCAAAGCGGGCAGCACCAGCCGCGCCAGCGTGAAGGTGGCGAACACCATGACGCCGCTGGC
>CAZHCN010000312.1:0-2474 GCA_964530895.1 uncultured Methyloceanibacter sp.
GCCAAGCACAACGTCTATCTCTTCTCCGGCAACGAGGACGAGACGGTCACCCGGCCCGTGGTCGAGGCGGCGAAAAAATTCTACGAGATGGCCGGGGTACCGGCCGGAAATGTGACGCTGGTGGAAGGCGAAGGCGGCCACGCCTTCATCACCGAGGAGGGCGGCGCGGCCTGCGGCATCACCGAGGAGCCCTATGTCAGCGACTGCGACTACGATCAGGCGAGGGCCATCCTCGGCTGGATCTACGGGCCGCTTCAGCCGCGCTCGTCCTCGCCCCAAGGCGCGTTCGTCGTGTTCGATCAGACGGCCTTCTCCGAGCCGGGTGACGGCTTTGCGGACGAAGGCGTGGTCTACGTGCCGCCCGCCTGCAAGACGCAACCCGGCTGCCGCGTCCACGTGGCGCTCCACGGCTGCCAGCAGTCCCGCGATACGGTAGGCGACGCCTTCGTCAAGGAGTCGGGCTTCGCCGAGGTCGCCGATTCGAATCGGTTCGTCGTTCTTTTTCCGCAAATCAAGGCAAGCTCCTACAACCCGGAAGGCTGCTGGGACTGGTGGGGCTATACGGGCCTCGACTATCTCGGCAAGGACGCGCCGCAGATCAAGGCCATCTGGGACATGGTCGAGCACTTGGCGAAGCAACCCCAGGAGTGACGCCGAGATGGCCGACGAGACCGCCGTCCTTATCTTCGAGGCGCCGCTCGGCTCCGAGCTCTACGCCCAGGCGCTGCGCTTGCGCGAGGCGATCCTGCGCAAGCCGCTTGGCCTCGCAGTCTCACGCGAAGAGCTGTTCGACGACGCCATGCGCCAGCATTTCTGCGCGGTGTCGTACGGCGCGGTGGTCGGTACGGTGTCATTGCGGCCGCTCGACGAGACGACGCTGCACCTCAAGCAGATGGCGGTCGCGGAGGCGCGGCGGCAGGAGCGGATCGGGGCGCGGCTTCTGGCACACGCGGAAGGCTGGGCGGCGGAAGCCGGCTTCCGCCTCATGGTGCTCCATGCGCGGATCGGCGCCGAAGGCTTCTATCTCAGACTCGGCTATGCCCTCGAGGGCGAGCCGTTCGAGGAGAACACCATCCCGCATGTCAGGATGGTCAAATGGCTTCGCTGACGCCTCCCTGTCAGATCGCACGCGGCTTTCCCGGCACGCCCATGGCGCATTCCAGCGCCTCACGATCCCAGTCGCCTGCTTCCGCCGCGGCTTCGTAGGTGCTCATCAGGAAGGCCAGGAGCACGCGGTCCGGATCCCGCGCCGTGCGCACCGCGTCATAGGGCAGGACGAACTCGTGCAAGTCCTCGCTGTAGAAGGCCTCCGCCGGATAGACAGAAGCCGAGGCGAAACCCGGCGGCTCGGGATAGGCGTAGGAGTAGAAGGCAGGGTAGTCGATCGGCGGCGTGCCCGGCCAGAAGCCGGCACTGCTCACCTCGTGGGAGTAGGCCTCCCGCGCCACGGCGTCGGGCAGGTTCGGCACGCCGCCGGGATGCAGCGGCGCAGACCTGCCCGAGAAGCGCGTCACCGCCAGGTCGAAGCTTCCCCAGAAGAAGTGGACGGGGCTCGCCTTGCCGATGAAGGACGAGCGGAACGCGTTGAAGACCCGGTTGACCTGCAGCAGAACCCGCCAATGACGCGTGGCGAAGACCGGGTCATAGGCAGCGTGGAAGTGGTCCTCGCCGAAGGGAACGGCATCGGGAATCTCGTTCGGCCCCTCGTGGATGCGAACGGCGATGCCGAGCTCGGACAGGGCTTGCATCACGGCGGCGTGGAAGTCGGCGACGGTCCGCGGGTGGAGGCCGATTTCGCGGCGCGCACCGTCGTCGGTGGAGACCACCAGCACGTGGCGCAGGAAATCGAACGTAAGCTCGAAGGTGCGATTGCCGTACGGGATCGGCGAGGTGGTCAGGCCGTTCGCCGTCACATAGAGCGTCACGTGCCAGGAATGATTTAACCACGGCGTCTGGGCTAGGCGGATCTTGCCGACAATCTGCGTCCAAAGGTGCAAGGTGGCATAGGTGTCACGCCATGCCGCGTATGGTAACTCTGGCCACATGTCTGTTTCCGTCATCCGGGCACCTCATTTTGGGACTGCCCTGAGCGGCGAGCCTATCACGAGGAGGGACGATGAGCGTGGATGTGGGCGACAAGGCGCCGTCTTTTACGTTGCCGGCCGACGGTGGCGGCGAGGTCTCGCTAAAGGATCTCAAGGGCAAGACGGTGGTGCTCTATTTCTACCCGAAGGACGACACCTCGGGCTGCACGGCGGAGGCTTGCGCCTTCCGCGACGCGCTCCCCGATTTCTCCAAGGTCGACGCAGAGATCGTCGGCATCTCCCGGGATCCGGTGAAAAGCCACGACAAGTTCAAGGCGAAGTACGACCTGCCCTTCCCGCTTGCCTCCGATGAGGACGGCAAAGTGTGCGAAGCCTACGGCACCTGGGTGGAGAAGAGCATGTATGGCCGCAAATATATGGGCATCGAGC
>CAZHCN010000313.1:0-2472 GCA_964530895.1 uncultured Methyloceanibacter sp.
ATTGTCGGTTTAGGGGCAGACAATTCCCGTCGAATCGGCCATCCGTGATGGATTGGGTGGAGCCAGAGGCCTTTATTTCAGGCGCGGGGAGCTCCTTCTCTTTCAGGAGTAGAATCACATGATGTCGAAATCCGAGCTCATTCAGAAAATCGCCGATGAGGTCGAGCTGTCCAAGAAGGACGTGAAGGCGGTCATCGAGCAGCTCGCCATGGTGGGCTACAAGGAGATGAAGAAGTCGGGCGAATTCCTCGTGCCCGGCTTCGCCAAGTTCGTCGTCGTCAAGAAGCCGGCCACCAAGGAGCGCACGGGCATCAACCCGTTCACCAAGGAGCCGACCGTGTTCAAGGCGAAGCCGGCCCGCAAGGTGCTCAAGGTTCGCCCGGTGAAGGCCGCCAAGGACGCGGTCTGACACGAGACGCAAGAGCGCGCGCCGCCGATGAGGCGGCGCCGCCTTCTTCCGCTTACGGCGGGATGATTAAGACGCGTTTTCGCGGAGCCGCGCTTTCGTGTCCGCGTCCGGCTCGGCGAGCGCCGCATCGACCGCCTCGCGATAGCCGTAGCGGTCGATGAACGGCTTCAGGCGCGCGGCGACTTTCCGGGCAATGTCTTTCGGCAGCTTGTAGGACGACACGCGGTGATCGGAGCGGTCGGTGAGGATCGCGCGCATCGGCCCTTCCGCCTCGTCGAACTTCTCGATCCCGAGTCGCTCGTAGATCGACCGCATCTGTCCGATCGGATCCTTGATCAGATCCTCGTAGCGGATTTCCACGAGATTCTTCTGCGGGATCAAATGACGGTCCCGCTCGTAGGCCGTCGCGAACCGCTCGAAGACGTCGAGCACGTAGTCGTCGAGCCACGGCTCGAGACGCGGCGGGTTGTGAAGGCCTTGCGTCGAATAGAGCGCGCGCCACAGCTTGACCGTCGACGGGAACACGTCGAGCGGATTGCGGGCGATGAACACCCAGCGCGCGTCCGGGAACAGCTTGCTGAGCACTTTGATGCGCGCAGCATTGGCCGGCGTCTTCATCACGAGGCGCTTGCCATGCTTCAGCATCAGCCGGCGGTAGAACCACATGAAGGCATTCGCCCAACTCTTCACCTTCTTCTCGGGCAGGCCCTCGAGATCGACATACTCGATGTCGACGGGACCCCTGCGCGGCCAGGCCATGGTGTTGTAAGGCGAGCCCTCGCCCAACATGATCATGGCGAATTCCTCTTCCTGCGGGCGGTCGAAGCCGACCGGGACGTCGTCCTGCGGGCGCCGCTTCGGCAGGAGCACCTTGAAGGCGTGATCGAGCGTGCCCTCGGTCAGCAGGAAATGGTGCGGGAAGAAGCACTCATAGGTCGTGGGATAAGCGAGGTTCGGGTCCTCGGAGAAGAGATCGTGGAGCAGCGTCGTGCCGCTCCGCCAATGGCCGACGACGAAGATTGGCGGCTTGTCGAGCGGCAGATTCTCCGCCTTCCGCTTGTAGAGCGCTTCGGAGATCCACGTGAGCGGGGTGTTCCACGGCACCCAGATAAACAGCGCGAGCGTGTCGGGAATGCAGTTCAGCGTGAAGGAGAAGCGCCCGCGCCAGAAGAGCCGCATCAGCGTCATGAAGCGCATGCCGAACCAGACATAGAGCAGGCGGCCGCCATAGCGCTCAATGGTGAGCGCCGGCATTTTCGGCTTCTTTCGGCTTCGGCGCGAAGGCTGGCCGTCTTCCTCCGGCGGCAAGACCTCGTAATCGGGCACGCGGGGGCACTCCAGTCGGGTTGGATGTCCGGTCCCGCTTAGACGTGATCGGAGCGCAAGGGAAGCCCTAAAGGGACGCAGCCACCGCGTTGAAGGGCCTCGCGGCTAGCCCTGCAGCGCCGCCTTCACCGCCGCCGCCAGCTGCTTCAGATCGAACGGCTTTTGCAGGAACATAAAGTCCTCGTTGTCGGCGAGATTGCGGCGGAAGGCGTCCTCGGCATAGCCGGAGATGAAGATGATCTTGATGTCGGGATTGTCCTTGCGGAGCCGCTTCAGGAGCGTCGGCCCGTCCATCTCCGGCATGACCACATCGCTCACCACGAGATCGACGCCGCCCTCATGCGCCTCGAAGACCTCGAGTGCCTCGGTGCCGGTCGACGCCTCGAGCACCTGGTAGCCGCGGGTGCCCAGCGCGCGGGCCGCAAAGCTCCTGACCGCATCCTCGTCCTCGACGAGAAGCACGGTGCCCCGGCCCGTCAGGTCCTTCGGCTTCTCGGGCTTGCGCTCGATCTTCGCCGGCTCCGGCTCGGCTGCCGCGCTCTCCGTGAAGCGCGGCAGGTAGACGCGCATGGTGGTGCCGCTGCCCTCTTCGCTATCGGCGTAGATGTAGCCGCCCGTCTGCTTGACGATGCCGTAGACGGTGGAGAGGCCGAGACCGGTGCCGCGGCCGATCTCCTTCGTCGAGAAGAACGGCTCGAAGATCTTGTGCTTGACCTCCTCGCTCATGCCGCAGCCGG
>CAZHCN010000314.1:0-2446 GCA_964530895.1 uncultured Methyloceanibacter sp.
ATGTAGCGCGTGGCGAGATAGATGCCGAGCAGGCCGATGGGGATGTTGATCCAGAAGATCCAGCGCCAGGAAAAGAAGGTGGAGATGAAGCCGCCGAGCGGCGGCCCGATGACCGGGCCCATGAGCGCCGGCACGGTGAGCCAGGCGAGCGCGGAGATCAGCTCGGCCTTGGGCACGGAGCGCAAGATGACGAGGCGGCCGACCGGCACCATCATGGCGCCGCCCATGCCCTGGATGACGCGGAACAGGACGAAATCGGGCAGGCCCTGGGAGAAGCCGCACGCGGCCGACCCCAAGGAAAAGACGATAATGGCCGCGCGGAACACGGTGCGCGCGCCGAAGCGGTCGGCCATCCAGCCGCTCAAGGGGATGAATACCGCGAGCGACAAGAGATATGAGGTGAGCGCAAGCTTGAGCGCGATCGGGTCCTCATGCAGATCCGCGGCGATCGCCGGCAACGACGTCGAGATCACCGTCGAATCCATGGTCTCCATGAACAGGGCGACCGCGACGATCAGGGTGACGAAATAGCGGGGCATGTGGCAGGTGTTAGAGGAGCGATATGGTGCACATGGGGCGGGCGTGCCGGCCAGGTCAAGCCGGTGCGGCGTCGGGGCGTGATTAACGTATGGTGAAATCGACAAAAAGCGGCGGTTCGGGGCGGCGGAGCCTTTCGGTGCGGGTCAAGACCGCGAAGGGGCGGAAGCTCGCCTCGACGCGCTGGCTCCAGCGGCAGCTCAACGATCCTTACGTGGAGGAGGCGAAGCGCCAGGGCTATCGGAGCCGCGCCGCTTTCAAGCTGCTGGAGATCGACGACAAGTATCATTTGCTGAAGCCGGGCAAGACGGTGATCGACCTCGGTGCCGCGCCGGGCGGCTGGAGCCAGGTCGCGGCGGCGCGGGTCGGCGCCGCGGACGGCAAGGGCAGGGTGATCGCCGCGGACCTCACCGACATCGAGCCGGTGCCGGGCGTCGACTTTATGGTCCTCGACATGACGGACCCGGAGGCGGGCGATCGGATCCGGGCCGCGCTCGGCGGCGCCCGCGCCGACGTCGTCCTGTCCGATATGGCGGCGTCGGCCACGGGCCATCGTTCGACCGACCATTTGCGCGTCATCGGGCTCGCCGAAGCCGCCCTCGATATCGCCGAGGATACGCTCAATCCCGGCGGGGCCTATCTCGCCAAGGTGCTGCAAGGGGGCGCCGGCCAGGAACTGGTGACGCGTCTCCGCCAAGGCTTTGCCAAGGTCGCCCACGTCAAGCCGAAAGCGTCACGCGCGGATTCGTCGGAGGTCTATGTGCTGGCGACCGGGTTCCGGGGCGCGCCGCAGTGAAGCTTCACGGGAGTGTGCACTTGCGTGTGCTGCCGGAGACGGCCAAGTCTTGCTAGTGTGGCGTCATCTTTATTGCGCGAGGAGCGGTCCATGAATGTCGAGGTGGTGAAGGAGTATTACGGCAAGGTCCTCAAGGGCTCGAAGGACCTGAAGACCTCGGCGTGCTGCGACGGCGGCGGCGTGCCCGGCCATCTCGAAGCGCTGATCGCCAATGTGCACGAGGAGGTCCGGTCGAAATATTACGGCTGCGGCATCGTCATTCCCGCGGCGCTCAAAGGCTGCCGCGTGCTCGATCTGGGCTCGGGCTCGGGACGCGACGTCTATCTGATCTCCCAGCTCGTGGGCGCTGATGGCGAGGTGGTCGGCGTCGACATGACCGACGAGCAGCTCGCCACGGCCGAGACTCATAAGGACTGGCACATGCGGCAATTCGGCTTCGCCAAGCCGAATGTGCGCTTCCTCAAAGGCTATCTCGAAAAGCTCGATCAACTCGATCTCGAGCCCGGCACGTTCGACGTGGTGGTGTCGAACTGCGTCATCAATCTCTGCGTCGACAAGCTCGCGGTGCTGCGCGGCGCGCACCGGCTCTTGAAGCCCGGCGGCGAGCTCTATTTCGCCGATGTCTATTGCGACCGGCGTCTGCCCGACGAAATCCGCGCCGATCCTCTGCTCTACGGCGAGTGCCTGGGCGGCGCGCTCTATTGGAACGACTTCCTGCCGATGGCGAAGCAAGCGGGCTTCCTCGATCCGCGCCTCGTCACCAGCCGGCCCATCGAGGTCGAGAACGAGGCGATGCGGGCGAAGCTCGGCCAGGCGAAGTTCTTTTCGGCCACCTACCGGCTGTTCAAGCTCGATGACCTAGAACCGGCCTGCGAGGATTACGGCCAGGCGGTCGTCTATCGCGGCGGCGTGGCCGAGCAAGATCAGGCCTTCGCGCTCGACGGCCATCACATCATAGAGCGCGGCAAGGTGTTCCCCGTGTGCGGCAACACATGGCGCATGCTCGCCGAGACGCGGTTCCACCCCTACTTCGATTTCGTCGGCACGTTCTCGACCCATTACGGGATCTTCGCCGGCTGCGGGACGTCGCTTCCCTTCGATGAGACGGCGCCG
>CAZHCN010000315.1:0-2377 GCA_964530895.1 uncultured Methyloceanibacter sp.
CATGCTGATCGCCCGCTACGCCAAGATCGTGATGAGCGCCTGCCTCGCGGCGTTCTGCCTGCTCGTCGCCTTCGACAACATCACCGACTACGGCACGAATTATCTCTTCGTGAAGCACGTCATGAGCATGGACACGACCTATCCGGGCAACACCCTGATGTATCGGTCCATTACGACCCCGGCGCTGTGGCATCTCTGCTATGGGCTCATCATCGCTGCCGAGGCCGCGGCCGGGATCCTGTTCCTCGCCGGAGCCATCCGCCTTTTCCAAGTCCGGCACGCGCCCGGCGCGGTCTTCAATCACGGAAAGGGCCTGGTCGTCGCCGCCGCGCTCCTTGCCTTCCTGCTGTGGTTCTTCGGTTTCATGGTGGTGGCAGGCGAGTGGTTCGCCATGTGGCAGTCCGCCACGTGGAACGGCCAGGACGCCGCCTTCCGGTTTTACATGGCCGTGCTGGCGGTGCTGATCTTCGTGGTATTGCCCGACGGTGATCTGCCCGCGCCACCGGTGCCGGCCGAGGAGCCCGCAGCGAAACCCCGCTCCGACAGGCCGCCGCATCGCCGTGCCGGTGACAAAGGTCGCCGCCGCACGGACACGGAGTAGGGGATCCCTCATGACGGGGAGCAGCGACATCGAGGGGCTTGTCAGGGGGCTTTGCGCCGCCCGCGTTGCCGGCGACATGGATGTTCTCCGTCGAGGCTACGCCGAAAACGCCACATTCCGGATCGTCGGCTCGCCGGCATGGGGCACGCTGACGGCGCCGCTGGTCGGCCATGCCACGATCATGGCCCGGTTCGAAGCCATGATCGCCGGCATTGCGCTCAGCGACTTCGCCATTCTCAATCTATTTGTCGACGGCAACCTGGCTGCCGTCCGCTGGCGGGCGACGGTTCGAGATCAAGAGGCCAAGGCGGAGTCCACGACGGAGGTTGCCCAATTCCTCGAAGTCGAGAACGGCAAGGTCGTGTCTCTGGTTGAATTCCTGGACACCGCCTATGCCTTGAGCCAGCTCGGCAAGGCGCCGGCAGCACAGGCCGCGAAGACGGAGGATCGCTCATAATGGACCGCAGCCAGATCGAGGCAATCGTCACGACGCTCTATGACGCGCGCGTGGACGGAAATGTTGACACGCTGTCGCAACTGTTCGCCGAGAACGCCAAGTTCCAAATCGCCGGTTCACCCGAGTACAGCATGCTGGCGTCGCTCGCCGAGGGTCACGAGACGGTGATGTCTCTCATGCGGACCATCACCGACACCTTCAGCTTGAGTGATGTCAAAATTCTCGACCTGTTAATCGACGGCGACAAGGCGGCCGTCCGCTGGCGGGCGACGGTCGAAGTGATGACAACGGGTCAGACCGTCACCACGGAACTCGCCGCCTTCATCACAATGGCGGACGGCAAGGTGGTCTCCTTCGTCGAGTTCCTCGACACGGCGCTGGCCTAGGGGCGTCCAGGCGGCAAAATGACCGGCCGAGGTCATATTGTGGCCGGGGAACCGATGGGTGTAGTCTTCCGTTTGAGGGTCGAAGGCCGCTGGCGTGAGGCGTTAGCGGGGGGACTTCACGCTTTGCGATGTGTGGAAATCGCGAAGGAGGTTCGACCATGGCTATCGCCCCCAGACTTGCGAAATACCTCGCCGCTAAGAACGTTGCCTATGACGTGCTGGCGCATACGCCCACCCAAAGCGCGCTGCGGACCGCGCGCGCCTGCCACATTCCCGGGGACTGCCTGGCGAAGGCGGTCTTGCTCCGCGACGAGCAGGGCTATGCCCTCGCCGTGCTCCCCGCCTCGCACCACATTCGCCTGACCGATCTCAAGCGGCAGTTCGGCGACGATGTCGAGTTGGCGAGCGAGCGCGAGATCATCGAGCTGTTCGAGGATTGCGCCCGGGGCGCGGTTCCCGCGATCGGCGAGTGCTACGGGCTCGACGTGGTGGTCGACGACGATATCGACGCCCAGCCGGAGATCTATTTCGAAGGCGGCGACCACGCCACCCTGGTGCACATGACCCACGCGGAGTTCGCGGCTCTGACCTGGATGGCGCGGCACGGGAGCTTCAGCCATCCCAACTGATCTGCGGTCAGAGCGCCCTTGCTCTTCCAGGGCGTTCACATTATTTTCCGGGCACGGCGAGGGTCACACCTTGCGCGAAGGGTGATTTATGCAGCGCTTGAACGACCAGATGAGGCTGAAAACCGGCGAGTTCCCGCTGGCCGCCTCCGCGCGCGCGCTTGCACCCAAGCTCCTCCTTAGACGCCCCTGAGCTCCGGCGGTCTCGGCCTCGGCCGAGGCGGGCGTTCAGGGAATGGCAAGACAAACCCGCGAAATTCAAGCGCCTCGCCAGTCGTGTTAGACTGAGGCCAAAGGTTTAAGGACG
>CAZHCN010000316.1:0-2376 GCA_964530895.1 uncultured Methyloceanibacter sp.
GAGCTCGCGGAACAGCGAGTTGTACATGGCGTCGATCTCTTCGTCCTTGTACCAGACCTTCAAGGCGCGATCGGCGTCGCGCTCGATAAAGGCGTCGAGCACCTCTTTAAGCTGGCCAAGCGCCAGCTCACCCATGTGCTTCAGGCCGAGCATGAGCTGCTTGGGCTGCTGCTCGGTGACCACGGCCACGGCACGCTTGGCGATGTTCTTGCCGAGATCGCCGATGCGCTCGAGATCGGCGGAGATGCGGAGCGCCGCCATGATCTGGCGGAGATCGTAGGCCATGGGCTGACGGCGGGCGATCATGACCACTGCCTGCTCTTCGATCTCGCGCTGGAGCTCGTCGATCGCCTCGTCTTCGTTGATGGTGGCGGCAGCCAGGTCCGGGTCGCGGCGCTCCAGCGCCTCGAAGGACTGGCCAAGAACCTGCTCGGCAAGACCACCCATCTTGGCGATTTTGTTGTTGAGGAGCGCGAGCTCCTCCTCGTACGACCTGACAGTGTGTTCGTGCTGCTGATCCATATCCGGCTCCTAAGAGCGCCCGGCCTAGCCGAAACGCCCGGTGATGTAGTCCTGTGTCCGTTGCTCTTTCGGATTGGTGAAAATCTTGCCCGTCTCGTCGAACTCGACGAGCTCGCCCAGATACATGAACGCAGTGAAGTCCGAGGTACGCGCCGCCTGTTGCATGTTGTGGGTGACGATGGCGATCGTGTAGTCCTTCTTCAAGACGTCGATGAGCTCTTCGATCTTGGCGGTGGAAATCGGGTCGAGCGCCGAGCACGGCTCGTCGAGCAGGATGACCTCGGGGCGAATGGCGACGGTGCGGGCGATGCACAGGCGCTGCTGCTGACCGCCAGACAGGCTGAGGCCGCTCGCATCGAGCTTGTCTTTGACCTCGTCCCATATCGCGCCGCGCTGCAAGGCATCCTCGACCCGATCATCGAGCTCGGACTTGGACGGCTTTTCATAGAGGCGCACGCCGAAGGCAATGTTCTCGTAGATCGTCATGGGGAATGGCGTCGGCTTCTGAAACACCATGCCGACCTTGGCCCGCAAGAGATTGAGGTCATAGTGGGAAGCAAGGATGTTCTCGCCGTCGAGCAGCACCTCGCCCTCGGCCCGCTGGTTGGGATAGAGGTCGTAAATGCGATTTAGGACACGCAGCAAAGTCGACTTGCCGCATCCAGAGGGGCCGATGAACGCGGTGACCTTGTTTTTGTAGAGATCGACATTGATGTCCGCCAGCCCGCGGAAATCGCCGTAGAAAAAGTTCAAATTGCTCACCGAAACCTTCTTGGCAAGCTTGTCGCTCGTCTCGGCGGCCGGAGTCGGTGGCTGCTGTTTCATGTCGGTGTGGATCGCAAGACTGGTCATTGTGCTACCTTTTTGGAGGATAGGACACGCGCCAAGATGCTCAAGCCAAGCACGGCGACCGTGATGATGAAAGCCCCGGTCCAGGCAAGCTGCTGCCAATCGCTGTAAGGGCTCAAGGCAAACTGGAAGATGACCACCGGTAGACTCGACATCGGCGCGTTCAGGTTCCAGCTGAAGAACTGGTTGTTGAGGGCGGTGAACAGGAGCGGTGCCGTCTCGCCGGTGATGCGGGCGATGGCCAGCAGGATGCCGGTGATCATGCCGGCACGCGCAGCGCGGTAGGCGACATAGCGAATGACGAGCCATTGAGGCACGCCAAGGGCACTGGAGGCCTCGCGCAGGGTGTTCGGAATAAGCAGCAGCATGTCCTCGGTGGTGCGCACCACCACGGGAATGACGATGATTGCGAGCGCCACGGCGCCGGCCCAGGCGGAGAAGTGGCCCATCTGGGCAACCATGATCTCGTACACGAATAGGCCGACCACGATGGAGGGCGCGCTCAACAGAATGTCGTTGATGAAGCGCACGACCATCGTGAGTTTGGAATAGCGTCCGTACTCGGACATGTACGTCCCAGCCAGAATGCCGAGCGGCGTGCCGATCGCAACGGCGATCACTGTGAGGATCAGGCTGCCAATGATCGGGTTCAACAGACCGCCCGATCCGCCCGGCGGAGGCGTCATCTCGGTGAATACGGCGAGAGACAAGCCACCCACGCCCTTGATGACGAGGACCAGCAAGATCAGCACGAGCCAAGTGAGCCCAAATCCCGCGGCGCCAACCGAAAGCGCTGTGGCGAGCCTGTTGCGCCAGCGGCGCCGCGCGTAAAGGCTATTGGAGTCGTTCAGCGCCATCTTATTTTCCCGCCTTGCGCTCGATCCGCATCAGCATCAGCCGCGCGAATGCGAGCACTACGAACGTAATGAGGAACAGGATAAGGCCGAGGGCAATGAGCGATGAGGTGTAGAGATCGCCGACAGCCTCGGTGAATTCATTGGCGAT
>CAZHCN010000317.1:0-2359 GCA_964530895.1 uncultured Methyloceanibacter sp.
AACCGCAACACCCTGCGCAAGAAGATCCGCGATCTCGGCATCAAGGTCATCCGCACCCCGAGTGCCTGACGGCTCTGGTTAATCCGCAGGCAACTCCCCATATCCCGCGGAGCCAAGGCTTTGCGGGCCAGCGCGCGTGACGAAAATGTCGCCAAAGCGCCACATTGTGATTTTATTGCACCATAGCTGAGGCGGACGCTCCAGAACGGCCCGGCGTGAACCGGGCGTCCAAGGGGGAAGGCCAGGGGAAAGCGGTGCGCAGCGTCTTCCAAACCTCGCAGAAACCGTCGAGACGCAAGGGTTTTTTGCGTTCACCAACCGATCAGGACGCAAAGCTCGCGTCCGGACCGCGCGGCGGCCGTCTGCCGTTCGTGCTCGGCCTCGGCCTGGTCATCATGGTGCTCTCGCTGTGCTCGGGCCTGGCCACCTATCTCGTCCTCACCGGACTGACCCCGATCGTGCCCACCCACACGGTCGTGGTGGCCGTGCTCCTCATCAATCTGGCGCTCGTCCTTGCCATGGTGGGGATCATCGCCTGGCAGGTCACCAGGCTGTGGCTCGCCAAACGCCGGCACGTGGCCGGCGCGCAACTCCATGTCCGCATCGTCAGCCTGTTCAGCGTGATCGCCGTCGTGCCGGCGATTCTGCTCGCCGTCTTCGCCAGCATCTCACTCGACCGCGGCCTCGACCACTGGTTCTCGGTCCGCACCAAGTCGATCATCCAGAACTCTATCGACGTCGCCACGGCCTATCTCCAGGAGCACGGCCAAGTGATCCGCGCCGACACGGTCGGCATGGCCAAGGACATCGACGAGGCGGTGGAGCTCGTGCGGACGCAACCGCAAGGCTTCGGCAACTTCCTGCAAGCGCAAGCCGCCATTCGCGCGCTGCCTGCCGCCTATCTGATCGACGGCTCCGGCAAGATCCTCGCCACGGCCGCATCGACGGCCGAGATGCCGTATCGACCGCCGCCCAAGGAAGCCATGGAACTTGCCAAGAAGGGGCAGGTGATCGTCATCGCCCCGGGCCAGACCAGCCTGGTCGGCGCCATCAAGAGCCTCAACAACTTCAACGACACCTATCTCTACGTGATCCGCCCGGTGAACGCGCGCGTGCTGCAACAGCTTCGCGCCACACGCGCCAACGTAGCTGAGTATCAATTGCTCGAGCAGCGGCGCGCCGGCGTGCAAGTGGCGTTCGGCCTCATGTATACGGCGATCGCGCTGACGCTGCTCTTGTCGGCGATCTGGATCGGCATGTGGTTCGCCAATCGCCTCGTGGCGCCGATCGGGCAGTTGATGGGCGCGGCCCAGGACATCAGCCAAGGCAATCTCGGCGTCGAGGTCGACGTCAACCCGGCCGACGGCGACCTTGCCACGCTCGGCACGACCTTCAACACCATGGCGTCCGAGCTCAAGAGCCAGCGCGACGAGCTGGTCGGGGCTAATGCGACGCTCGATGAGCGCAACCGCTTCATGGAGGCGGTGCTGTCCGGCGTGACTGCCGGCATCGTCGGCGTCGACGCCGACGGCACGGTCAACCTCGTCAACCGCTCCGCCGAAACTTTGCTCGGCATCAAGGAAGCGAAACTGTCCGGCAAGAAGCTGGCCGAGGTCGTGCCCGAGTTCGGGCCGCATCTGAAACGCGCCCAGAAGCAGGGGAGGCGGCTTGCCACCGACCAGGTCACGCTGCGCCGCGCCGGCTCGGAGCGCAATTTTGCCGTCCGTGTCACCAGCGAAGGCGCAGGGCAAGGCTACGTTGTGACCTTCGACGATATCACCGAGCTCGTCAGCGCCCAGCGCAGTACCGCCTGGGCCGACATCGCGCGCCGCATCGCCCACGAGATCAAGAACCCGCTCACGCCCATCCAGCTTTCCGCCGAGCGCATTCGCCGCAAATACGGCGACTCCATTACCAAGGACCGCGCGATTTTCGACCAGTGCACCGACACTATTATTCGCCAAGTGTCGGACATCGGCCGCATGGTCGATGAGTTCTCCGCCTTCGCGCGCATGCCGAAACCGGTCATGGAACTTCACGACGTGCGCGAGATCGTGCGCGAGGCGGTGTTCCTGTTCCAAGTAAGCCGTCCCGACATCGAGTTCGAGCTCGATCTGCCGGAGAAGCCGGTCGTCACCATGTCGGACCAGCGTCTCTTGACCCAGGCCGTGACCAATCTCGTCAAGAATGCGAGCGAGGCCATTGACTCGGCGGTCGAGGCCGATCCGGCCCGCGCCGGCACCGGCCACATTACGGCGAAGGTCGCCAGCAAAGGCGACCGCGTGCACGTTACCGTCATCGATAACGGTTGCGGTCTGCCGAAGGAGAACCGCGAGCGCCTGGTCGAGCCTTACATGAC
>CAZHCN010000318.1:0-2353 GCA_964530895.1 uncultured Methyloceanibacter sp.
TCGCGATTGATCGCCTCGTTGGCCTCGTTGGCCAGATAGTCGGCGACCGTACCGATCAGGACGCCGATGGCGGCGCCGACCACCTGCCCGCCCATGGGCTGAACGACCGTGCCCGCGACCGCGCCGCCCTCCGCATAAGCGAGCCGCGTGCCGAGCGAGGTGGCGAGGCGCTGCGACAGCTGCCCGAAGCTGCGCGCGATGATGGTATCCAGCGCAGGACCGAGCGCCAGCGCACCGACCGTGCCGCCGGCCGCCGCCGTGCCGACACCGACGATCCCGTCAAAGGCGCGATCCTCCATCAGATAGGTCGGTGCCTTCCATTTCTGGGCATCCCAGTCGAGCTTGACGTTGGTCATCGACGTCGTGGCCGGAATGTCCTGCATGTGGCTCGTGTGCTTGGCGAGAAAGAGCTGCAGCCGCATGTCGCCATTGGCGATCACCCGCCGGTAGCTGTCATGGGCGTGGCGCGCCGCCTGCTCGACGCCCTTGGTGATGGTCTCGTCGCGGAGCTCAGGCTTCAGCACCTGCTCCGTATAGTTCTTCATGAAGTAGTCGTTGATGTCGGCCTCGACGGCCTCGTTCAGCGACTCGTATTTGCCGGTCTCGAAGAAACGGCTGATCGCCGAGGAGATGGTCTCCTTCAGCACCACATAGGAGCGCTTCCAGGCGAAGAACCAATCGGCGTAGGACTGAATCGCCTGCTCGCGGTCTTGGAAGGCGAGTGCGAAGGTGCGGTCGATATCCTGATGCGCCGCCTCCTTGATGCGCTGACGCTCGTCGTCGAGCATGAGGATCGTGTCGTTGACGAACTTGTCGGTCGCCGACTTGCTCGCCACCACCTTGTGCAAGCTGCCGTCCACGTCCTTGACCACGAGATCGACGGCGTCCGGCGGCAGCGTGCTGTCGCCGAAGAAGACGTCGAACATGCTGGTGTCAGGATGAATCGCGGCGGTGTGGTCGAGATGGCGGTAATAGCTGCGATAGAAGGTCGTGCCGAGGGAGAGCAGCGCATAGGCGATCAGCACCACCCCGACGGAGATGCCGATCGGCCGCAGCAGCATGCCGAGCGCGCTGGGCTTCACCACCTTCTGCTTGACCGCGCGCGCGCGGCGGCCCGCCTTGGCCGGCTTGCCGGCAGGCTCGTCGACGTAGGCCGCCACGTCGGTTCCGGATGATGCGACGAGGGCGGTGCTCTGCCGTGGCATGTCGTCCAGCATGTCTTTTGACACCTCGGAGCTAAAGTTAATGCTCCCCCGACCCCGCTTCCATATAAGGCCATTCGGCGTGTGTTGTAAGGCTTCGTGCACAGCCCTTTGCTCTGCAAGACGAAACAGGGTTAGCCTGGATCATGCCGCACAAGCCGGAAGACGAGCTTCCATTATTCCGGGAAAAGAGGGTCAACGACCCGACCAAAGCCCTGAAATTACTCGCGGCCGAGGCGCGGGATTGCACCCGTTGCGACCTCTACAAGAACGCCACCCAAACCGTGTTCGGCGAAGGTCCCGCCGATGCGGCGCTCATGCTGGTGGGCGAGCAACCGGGGGACCAGGAGGACCTGGCCGGCCTCCCCTTCGTCGGGCCGGCCGGCAAGGTCCTGGACCGTGCGCTCGAAGCCGCCGAGATCGACCGCACGGCGGTCTACGTCACCAACGCCGTGAAGCACTTCAAGAACGAGCCGCGCGGCAAGCGGCGCATCCACAAGAAGCCTGACACGAGCGAGATCGACGCCTGCCGCTGGTGGCTGGAGAACGAGTTCGAGGTGGTGCAGCCGCGCGTGGTCGTGGCGCTCGGCGCCACGGCGGCCCGCGCGGTGATGGGAAAGCCGATGACCATCAACGCCAATCGCGGCCGCCTCATGACCCTTCCCGGCGACGCGCAGGCCCTCGTCACCGTTCACCCTTCTTATCTGCTGAGGCTCCGCGAGGAGCGCGACAAGCGGCGCGAGTTCGACCTTCTCGTCAAGGACTTGCGGCTCGCGGCGAAGGCCGCGCAATAGATCCGATCAGCGCGCGCTCGCCAGGCTCTCCAGCCAATCGATCAGACCGGGCCTGTCGATGCGGTATTGGGCTTTCGTGTTGCCGTCGTCGATCTTGATGGTGATGCCGCCCAACGCGTTGACCGCAGCGAAGGCGTCCTCGTCGGTGACGTCGTCGCCGATATAGACGGGAACACGGCCCTTGAACGGCGGCTCGTCGAGAAACGCCTTGACCGCCGTCCCCTTGTCGAGCCCTTTCGGCCGCACCTCAAAGACCATCTTGCCGGGCAGGATGACGAGGCCGTTGGTGCCGGCGACGGCCTTCTCCACCGCGTCCTTGCACGTCTCGCCAAGCTCCGGCCGCTGCCGGTAGTGCAG
>CAZHCN010000319.1:0-2350 GCA_964530895.1 uncultured Methyloceanibacter sp.
TCAACGAGGAGACCGGCGCCCGCTCGGTCAAGGACATCAAGGAGCAGGACGTCTACATGGGCGACATGCCGCTGATGACGATGAACGGTACGTTCGTCATCAACGGCACCGAGCGCGTCATCGTCTCGCAGATGCACCGCTCTCCTGGCGTGTTCTTCGACCACGACCGCGGCAAGACGCACTCGTCCGGCAAGCTCCTATTCGCCGCCCGCATCATTCCCTATCGCGGCTCGTGGCTCGACTTTGAGTTCGATGCCAAGGACGTCGTCTATGTGCGCATCGACCGCCGGCGCAAGCTGCCGGTGACGACGCTGCTCTATGCGCTTGGGCTGGACGACGAGGAGATCCTGTCGACCTTCTACGACCGCATCGTGCTGAAGGCGTCAAAGGAGGGATGGCGCATGCCGTTCCGTCCCGATCGCATGCGCGGCATCAAGCCGACCACCGACCTTATCGATGCCAAGACCGGCAAGGTCGCGATCGAGGCCGGCCGCAAGGTGACGGCGCGTCTCGCCAACAAGCTCGCCGACGAGGGCCTGAAAGAGCTCCTCATCAGCGACGAGGACCTTTACGGCCGTTACCTCGCCCAGGACATCGTGAACCTCGAGACGGGCGAGATCTACGGTGAGGCCGGCGAGGAGATCGAGGAGAAGCTGCTTCAAACGCTGAAGGATCTCGGGCTTAAAGAAATCCCGATCCTCGACATCGATCACGTCAATATCGGCGCGTTCATCCGCAACACGCTCGCTGTCGACAAGAACTCGAACACCGAGGAGGCGCTGCTCGACATTTACCGGGTCATGCGCCCGGGCGAGCCGCCGACTCCGGAGGCCGCGCAGACACTGTTCAACGGTATCTTCTTCGATTCCGAGCGCTACGACCTGTCCGCGGTGGGCCGGGTGAAGATGAACATGCGCCTTGACCTCGATGCGCCGGACACGATGCGCACGCTGCGCCGCGAGGATATCCTCGCCGTCATCAAGACGCTGGTCGACTTGCGCGACGGCAAGGGTGAGATCGACGACATCGACCATCTCGGCAATCGCCGGGTGCGCTCGGTGGGCGAGCTCATGGAGAACCAGTACCGCGTCGGCCTGCTGCGTATGGAGCGCGCCATCAAGGAGCGCATGAGCTCCGTCGATATCGATACGGTGATGCCGCAGGACCTGATCAACGCGAAGCCCGCGGCTGCCGCGGTGCGCGAGTTCTTCGGCTCCTCGCAGCTGTCGCAGTTCATGGACCAGACCAACCCGCTGTCGGAGATCACCCACAAGCGGCGCCTGTCGGCGCTCGGCCCAGGCGGCCTGACCCGCGAGCGCGCGGGCTTCGAGGTGCGCGACGTGCACCCGACCCATTACGGCCGCATCTGCCCGATCGAGACGCCGGAAGGTCCGAATATCGGCCTTATCAATTCGCTGGCGACGTTCGCGCGGGTGAACAAATACGGCTTCATCGAGAGCCCGTACCGGCGCGTGGTGAAGTCAAAGGTGACGGACGAGGTGGTCTATCTCTCGGCGATGGAGGAGGCGCGCTACATCATCGCCCAGGCGAATGCGCAGCTAAACACCAACGGCACGTTCGTCGAGGACCTCATCGTCTGCCGGCATGCGGGCGACGTGGAGCTTTATCCCCGCGAGAAGGTGGACCTCATCGACGTGTCGCCGAAGCAGCTCGTGTCTGTCGCGGCCGCGCTCATTCCGTTCCTCGAGAACGACGACGCCAACCGCGCTCTGATGGGCTCGAACATGCAGCGCCAGGCCGTGCCGCTGATCACGGCGGAAGCGCCGCTCGTCGGTACCGGCATGGAAGAGGTGGTGGCCCGCGATTCGGGTGCCGCCATCGGTGCGCGCCGGACCGGCGTGGTCGATCAGGTGGACGCGACCCGTATCGTCATCCGGGCGACGGAGGAGACCGATCCGTCGAAGTCGGGCGTCGACATCTACAACCTGCGCAAGTTCCAGCGCTCGAACCAGAACACCTGCATCAACCAGCGGCCGCTGGTGCGCGTGGGCGACAACGTGCAGGCGGGCGAGATCATCGCCGACGGTCCGTCGACGGACCTCGGCGAGCTGGCGCTCGGCCGCAACGTGCTCGTCGCGTTCATGCCGTGGATGGGCTACAACTTCGAGGACTCCATCCTCATCTCCGAGCGCGTCGTGCGCGATGACGTGTTCACCTCGATCCATATCGAGGAGTTCGAGGTCATGGCCCGCGACACCAAGCTCGGGCCGGAGGAGATCACCCGCGACATTCCCAACGTCTCCGAGGAGGCGCTCAAGAATCTCGACGAGGCGGGCATCGTCTATATCGGCGCCGAGGTGAACCCGGGCGACATCCTGGTGGGCAAGAT
>CAZHCN010000320.1:0-2320 GCA_964530895.1 uncultured Methyloceanibacter sp.
ATTCTCGGCGACGAGAAGCTGTTCGCCGATTTTCAGCACCGCTTTCGCAAGGATGTGTTGGAGGGCGATGCGCGCGCCTTCATTGCCGCGAAGCTCGCCGAGCAGGACACCCGTCACTCGCGCGCCGGCGCCTCGCGCTACCAGGTCGAGCCCAACATCAAAGAAGGTGCGGGCGGTTTGCGCGACCTACACACGTTGCATTGGCTCGCCAAGCATCTGTATCCCGACAAGGCCGAGGAGGAGTTCGTCGAGGCCGGCGTTTTCACCCCCCACGAATATCGCAGCTTCCGCCGCTGTGAGGCATTCCTGTGGACGGTGCGCTGTCAGTTGCATTTTTTGACCGACCGGCCTGAGGAGCGTTTGAGCTTCGACCTCCAGCGGGCCATGGCGGACCGGCTCGGCTACCGCGGACATGCAGGCTTGAGCGCTGTCGAGCGCTTCATGAGGCACTACTTCCTGATCGCCAAGGAGGTCGGGCAGCTCACGCGAATCGTCTGTTCGGCGCTCGAGCTCAAGCAACTTAAATCGGTGCCGACGCTGGACACGCTGCTCGCGCCGTTCGGCTGGCGCCGTCGCGCCAAGCTGCGCCGCACCTCGGACTTCCGCATCGAGAACGGCCGCATCTCGACCGTCGACAAGGACGCCTTCGTCAAGGACCCGGTCAACTTCATCCGGCTGTTCGTCTTCGCCGACGATAACCAAGCCGCCCTCTCGCCCGAGGTCTTGCGGCAAATCCGGGCCAATTTCCGGCTGATCGACGACAATCTCCGCGGCAACCCCACCGCCAACCGTCTGTTCATGCGGCTTCTGACCGACTCGCGCGATCCCGAGGCCGTGTTGCGCAAGATGAACGAGTCCGGCGTGCTCGGCCGCTTCGTCGGCGACTTCGGCCGCGTCGTGTCGATGATGCAGTTCAACATGTACCATCACTTCACGGTGGACGAGCATCTGATCCGCACCATCGGCTTCCTCGCCGGCATCGAGCGCGGCAAGCTGTCGGTCGATCATCCGGTGTCGAGCGAGGTCGTGCGCACTATCGACAATCGGCGTGCGCTCTATGTCGCCGCCTTCCTGCACGACATCGCCAAGGGCCGCGACGAGGATCACTCCATCGCCGGCGCGCGGATCGCCCGCGAGCTCGGACCGCGCTTCGGCCTGACCGCGGCGGAGACCGAGACGGCTGCCTGGCTGGTCGAGCATCATCTGACTATGAGCCTGTTCGCGCAGAGCCGCGATCTGAACGACCCCAAGACCATCCGCGACTTCGCCGCGATCGTGCAGAGCCGCGAGCGCTTGAAGCTCCTGCTTATCCTCACCGTCGCCGATATCCGCGCCGTCGGGCCCGACGTATGGACCGGTTGGAAGGGCCAGCTCTTGCGCACCCTCTATTTCGAGACCGAGCCGATGCTGGGCGGCGGACATACGGAGCTCACCCGCACCGAGCGCGTATCCCGCGCGCAGGATGCCTTGCGCGAACGCCTGGCGGGTTGGCCGAACCAGGAGCTTGAGCGGTTCATCGACCGCCATTATCCGGCCTATTGGCTCAGGACCGATCTCGACGTCATCGCCGAGCATGCCAAGCTCGTGCGCGATGCCGAGGCGCAAGGCCGCGCGGTCGTCGTCCATATTTCGACCGACGCATTCCGCGGCGTCACCGAGGTGACATTGCTGGCGCCGAACCATCCGCGGCTTCTCGCCATGGTGGCGGGCGCCTGTACCGGCGCCGGCGCCAACATCGTGGACGCGCAGATTTCCACCACGCGCGACGGCATGGCCCTCGACACTATCCATCTCGAGCGCGAGTTCGACCACGCCGATGACGAGGAGCGGCGGGCGCGGAAGATCGCCGCCAATATCGAGCGGATGCTCCATGGCGAGGCGCGCGCCGCGGATGTCGTGCAGAGCAAGAAGAAGCCGAAGGCGCGGCTGTCGGCCTTCACCGTCGAGCCGCAAGTGGTGATCGACAACACCCTGTCCGATGCGCTGACCGTGATCGAGATCAACGGTCTCGACCGTCCCGGTCTTCTCTATGACGTGACGCGCGAGATCTCGGACCTCAACCTCGACATCGCGTCGGCCCATATCGCCACCTTCGGCGAGAAGGCCGTCGACGTCTTCTACGTCACCGATCTCACGGGTAAGAAGATCACGAGCGCAACGCGCGAGTCCTTGATCCGCGAGCGGTTGACGAAAGTGCTCGTGGCGCAGCAGGAATCGGCGCTCACGTCCGTGTAGCTCGCGTTCCCCGCCCTTGCCGGGTCATTCGACCTGGCGCATTCAGAGTGCGCCATGAAGCTTTATCGCGGGTTCTTGACCGTCG
>CAZHCN010000321.1:0-2281 GCA_964530895.1 uncultured Methyloceanibacter sp.
GAAGTTTTGCCGTGGTTAGCGGCGCGTCACCCGAATTGGTCAAAGAAATCTTGCCAAACGCCGATCTTAACCAATGCGCCCGCGTAGACGCGTTCGGCGTAAACCGAAGTTACCGCGCGGTTTAGATTTGGTCATTCACCATTAAGCACGCCGATTCAGACGTTGTTGAAAGTGCTCGCCGATGATCTCCCGCATCTGAAGTTGAACAACACGCGATGAACTTACGAGGGAAACGGTAGTTCTTCAGGCGCGTGAATAGGGGGACGTAAAAATGGCGCGAATGGACATTTCGACGGGGCTGCCAGGCCATATGGAACTCGCGGCGCAGACGGGGGCGCCGGATGCCTTGTTCGAGCTGGGGATGCTTTATGCGACCGGCCGCGACATCGATGCGGATCTCGTGACGGCGCATAAGTGGTTCAATCTCGCCGCCGCGCGCGGGAACGCCTCGGCGCTGACCTATCGTGTCGAGCTTGCCCGGGAGATGACGGCGGATCAGATCGCCGAGGCCCAGAAGCTCGCGCGCGAGTGGCTCCAGACTCACTAGCTTTCGGATTTCAGGTCGCTCTTGGGAGGAGGGGTGCCGGATTTATTCCGGCGCCCCGCTTTCCTGTTCGCTGCAGTGGCGGAAGAGCGAGAGCATGCAATGGTAGCTCTTGCGCGCCCAGCCGCCGACGGCGGAGCTCGCGCTCTGGGCTGCCTCTTTCACGCGCGTGGCGGTTCCCACGCTGCCGGTCGTCTGAGGCGTGGCCGCCGCCTGCGGTGCCGGTTCAGCGGGTGGCGCGCCGGTCGGCGCCGTAGGCGGTAAGGGTTGCGCCGCTGGTGGCGCCGCGTCGCGTTCGGACGAGGTGAGGCCGATCGCCGAGCCCGCGTTGCGCAGGCCCTTCTTCGAGGCATTCACCGCGCGGCCGCCGAGCTCGAACAGCGATTTCGGTGCGTTGCCTTGCGGCTGCTCGAACTCGCGCTGGTTCTTCTCGACCTTCTGCTTCAGCTCCCGCACGCGCGGGTCCGAGGTGAGCTCCTGGGGCACGGTGGGGCCGTCGTAATTGTAGACCTTCACCAAACCGACGCAGGACGGCGTCGCCGCCTCGGCCGCGCAGGAGGAGTGGTGGCCTTCCTTGGCCATGCGGATCACGCAATAGAGCTTCAGCGCGTCGCTCGGCTTGCCCCCGCCGGTGACCCGACAGCGATAGGTCTCGTCCGGGTTTTTGCAGGTGACGCAATAGTCCACGTGGCCCGCCCGCGCGAAGGGCGCGAACGCGATGAGCGCAGCCCCAGCGAGCGGCGCAACGACGAGCAATCTTGGGTAAGCACGCTGACCCATCGTTTTCGGATCATCCCCGTGGGTGATGCCTAGAATTCTAGCACATTGGGGGAGCAATCAAAACACGCGCCCCGGGGCTCCGGCTCGACGGCGCGCGCCGATAACGTGCATTTCCGGCCGTTTGCGGGATCATGAGGCGATAGGGACTCTGCCAAGATTGGCTGTTAGGGTCTCGCGGCCAGAACAGGACGAGGATTTCGGCAATGGACGCCCGAAAAGCCATTCCGCGCATCTTGCTTGCGCTCGCGCTCGTCGCCAGCGCAACTCCGGCCGTGGCGAAGAAAAAGTACCAGTCAGGCGAGGTCTCTTCGACGCAGAAGCAAGCCAAGGCCAAGTCGAAGATAAACTGCGACGCCCCGACGCCGGCCTTCATGTTCAACCCACGCTACATGAACCGGGGCTTTCTAAAGTACGGCAAGTGCCCCAAATAGCGGCTCTGGCATGCTGCGTGACGCCTGCTCTTAGGACCGCTGATCTGTCGGCGTTGTCGCGCTGGATTCGGTCGGTGGCGTGAGCCGGAAGCCTGAGAGAGCAGACTTCGGCACTTCGACAGCACACCCAGCGACAAACATGCTCGCCGCAATCACGGCAGCAAGTGTTCTTGTGCTACCCATGACGTGCCTCCTTGTTGGCGAAAGGCTAGCAGCGTCATTTTTTCAAACAGTTAGCGGCACCGAGGATTTCAGGACCTATAGTTAAGCGGGAGTCTCTTGGAGATCTAAACTGCGTCAGCGAGCCAGGTTATGTAGTGGCGCTTGACACCCACCGGCATCTTATCAAGGGTGCTGACGCGGCGGCGGCGCGCGAGTGCGTCGGTGCTGGGGGAGGGATGATAGTCCTCGCCGGTCGCAGACGCGCTCCTAATTTGTTGCAAGCGTCTGCGGCTCCAACTATCTGAAATAGCTTGACGGAGACGTGGCCGAGAGGCTGAAGGCGGCGGTTTGCTAAACCGTTATA
>CAZHCN010000322.1:0-2279 GCA_964530895.1 uncultured Methyloceanibacter sp.
GCCACATCGAGATTGGTCTGCATCTGAATCATGGCATCCGCCCTTGCTCAGGCCCGAAGGCCCGCATCCGTTCCTTAAACTGCTTCCTGCCCACGCGGCAGCACCGTCCATCGCTTCTGTCTCGAGATCGGCGCGCACTCCTCGATCCACACTTTCTCGCCCACCTTGAACTCGTTCTTCTCGTCATGGGCGTGATAGTTCTTCGACCGGCGCACCGTCTTCTTGAACAGCGGATGCGTGAAGCGACGCTCGACCTTGACCACCACGGTCTTGTCGTTCTTGTCGCTGACCACGACCCCAAGCAAAACTCGTTTCGGCATCGTTCCTGACCTCTATGCCTTCGCCGCGGCGCTCTTCTGGCGCGCGACCGTTTTGACGCGCGCGATATCGCGCCTGATCTGTCTCACCCGCGCCGTGTTCTCAAGCTGCCCCGAGGCCGCCTGGAAGCGCAGGTTGAACTGCTCTTTCTTCAGCTTGACCAGCTCGTCGTTGAGCTGATCGACCGTCATGTCTTGCACCTGGCCCGCCTTCATCGCCTTAGCCCTCGATGCGCGCCACGACGCGCGTCTTGATGGGAAGCTTGGCCGCGGCCAGCCGCAGGGACTCCCGCGCCACAGCCTCGTTCACGCCGTCGATCTCGAACATGATCCGGCCCGGCTTCACCTTGGCCACCCAGAACTCGGGCGTGCCTTTGCCCTTACCCATGCGCACCTCGGTCGGCTTCTTCGACACCGGCACGTCGGGAAACAGCCTGATCCACACGCGGCCCGCGCGCTTCATCTGGCGCGTCATGGCGCGCCGCGCCGCCTCGATCTGCCGCGCGGTGATGCGGGCAGGCTCCTGGGCCTTCAGCCCGAACGTGCCGAAATTGAGCGCGGTCGCGCCTTTGGCGGCGCCTTTGATGCGCCCCTTATGGGCTTTTCGGAACTTTGTGCGTTTCGGTTGCAGCATGACTTAAGCCTTACCCTCGCCCTTAGCCCTGCGCCTGAGCGGGTTCGCGGCGCCCCGTGGAACGGCCGCCTTCCTGAGCCTCAAGGGCCTTGTTCTCCTGGGCCATGGGATCGTGCTCCATGATCTCGCCCTTGAAGATCCAAACCTTGATGCCGATGATTCCGTAAGCCGTGCGTCCGAGCGCCGTGCCGTAGTCGATATTGGCGCGCAACGTGTGCAGCGGCACGCGGCCCTCGCGGTACCACTCCATGCGCGCGATCTCCGCGCCGCCGAGCCGGCCCGAGCAATTGATGCGGATGCCGAGCGCGCCCATGCGGATCGCCGACTGCACCGCCCGCTTCATCGCCCGGCGGAACGCCACGCGGCGCTCGAGCTGCTGGGCGATGCCTTCCGCCACCAGCGTGGCGTCGACCTCGGGCTTGCGCACCTCGACGATGTTCAGATGCACCTCGGAGTCCGTCAGGCTCGCAAGCTCCCGGCGGAGCTTCTCGATGTCGGCGCCCTTCTTGCCGATCAGAATGCCCGGACGCGCCGTGTACACCGTCACCCGGCATTTCTTATGCGGACGCTCAATGACCACCTTGGAGATGCCGGCCTGCTTGCGCGAATTGAGGATGTGCTCGCGCATCTTCAGGTCTTCGTGCAGGAGCCGCGCGTACTCGCCGCGGCTCGCGAACCAGCGCGAGTCCCAGGTACGGTTGACGCCGAGCCGAAGCCCGATCGGATTGACCTTCTGTCCCATTAAGCGGACTCCTCGACCTGGCGCACGACCACGGTCATCTGCGCAAACGGTTTCAAGATACGAGCGGCCCGGCCGCGCGCCCGCGCGCGGAGCCGCTTCATCACGGTGTTCTTGCCCACATAAGCCTCGGACACGATCAACGCGTCGACATCGAGGTCATGGTTGTTCTCGGCGTTGGCGATGGCCGACTCGAGCGTCTTCTTCACGTCCTTGGCGACCCGCTTGCGCGAGAAGGTGAGGTCGGCAAGCGCGCGGTCCACCTTCTTGCCCCGGATCAGCTGGGCAAGCAGGTTGAGCTTCTGCGGGCTCACGCGAATGAGCCGGGTCACGGCCCTCGCCTCGCTATCTTTGAGCGTGCGCTCCCTTTGCGGCTTGCCCATGACTACTTGACCTTCTTCGCTTTGCGGTCGGCCGCATGGCCGTGGAATGTGCGGGTCGGCGAGAACTCGCCGAACTTGTGGCCCACCATGTCCTCGGTCACGAGCACCGGAATGTGCTTCTGGCCGTTATGGACGCCGAAAGTGAGCCCCACGAATTGCGGCAGGATGGTCGAGCGGCGCGACCACATCTTGATGATGGCGTTGGA
>CAZHCN010000323.1:0-2275 GCA_964530895.1 uncultured Methyloceanibacter sp.
TTGTTATGGTTAACGCGCCGGCCTTTAAATTGCCACGAAACGCTTGAAAATCATGGTGTTTCCCGTTGGCGCTGAGCCTGCGGGCATTAACCATATCCGGTTGTTTCGTCAGCACTCTGGGGACGGGGGGAGGAAGCTGATGACATGCGTATCGTCACGACCTTAGCGCTCGCCGCCGTCGGCGTTCTCGCCGTCGCATTGCCTTGCGCCGCGCAGTCGCTCACGGTGTCCGAGGCGCCGAAGTCGAGTTCTGTCTCGAAGAGCCTGCCCGCGCCGGAGCGTCTCGGGCCGCCGGAGTCGCCTGTCCCTCAGGCTTCGGAACAAGACAAGGCGGCGCGCGAGGACGTCGCGCCTGTGAGCCTCTCGCCGCAAGTGGCCGCCCCCCATGAGGTTGTGACGCAACAGATCACGCCCAAGCAGGCAGTGCCGCGGGAGGCCTACGCTGCGCCGGCGCAGAGCGTGCCGACCCATGATCCCGGCCTCCAGCCCGCTTATGCGACGCCGATGCAGCCCGCTCCGGTGGCGCAGGCGTCTCCGCAATCGGGCTTCTCGTCCGACCAGCAGCTGCTGAAGTGGATCTCCAACTACCGCGACCATCCCGAGCTCTGGAAGGTTCCTTCGGCCGTGCACGCCATGGTCGACTACGGCCTCTTCACCAATGAGGAGCAGCGCTGGTTTTGCATCGGCTTCATCGCCGGCGTGCTCGGCACCAATCCGAAGGACGGCCCGGGTCTGATCCCCCGCATGTTCCCCATGCCTCCCAAGGAGCAGGAAGTCATCATCAGGGCCATCGCCTATTCCGGACGGCCCGACTGGCGGGATTTGCTTGAGAAGAATTCCGCGCGCATGCCGCTGCGGCGTCCGCTCATCGACGACTTCCTCAACGGCAAGCGGCCGAAGCTGATGGACCTGAAGCTGGACGTCGGCGGCGCGTCCGGCATCTACGCGCTGTGGGGCTACTATGTCGCCACAGGTCAATATCAGCCGGTCATACGCATCATGCAGGCGCTGAAATGGTCCAAGGACAAGGAGGATTCGGGTTTCTCCTTCGGCAAGATCTTCTCGGGCTGGGGCTCGGACCCGAGCGCCGTCGACAAGATCACCACCGGCGGCACCGCCAAATGGACGCTTGCGTCCTACGCGGAGCGTGACCGCGACCTGATCACGCTCTATCGCTCGGAGTATTCACGGGAGCCGCCCGAGATCGCCAAGCCCTTGAAGGACGTGATCGAGGCCGCCGAGTTGTTCGAGTCGGAGAAGATCCGCAAGGATCAGTTCGGCGCCATCGACGACGCCCAGAAACGGCAGCTGACTGCGGACGCGGGGATGTCGAAAGGCATGACGGCCGGTTCGATCGCCATCGCCACCGGCTGCATCGCCGCGAGCGCGCTCGGTCAGCCGGAGATCGCGGTGCCGTGCGTGATCGGCGGCGCGCTCTACAGCGGCGCGGCCAAGCTTGCCCACTAGGCGGCGCGGGCTAGTCGCTGCTGCGGTGGAGAAAATAGCCGACCAGCAGCCCTAGCCCGAGCGCGACGACAAGCGAGACGGCGATATTGTCCTTCACGGCGTCCTCGGCTTCCTGAGCATACTCGGACGCGAAATCACGGGCGCGCCCATAGCCTTGACCGGCGCTCCGCCCGGCGTTCCGTGACAGCTCCTGCACGTAACCGCGCAATGTATCGAGCTGGTCGTAAAGGTCTTCCATGTCGAGGTCTCTTCCGAACCTTGACGTCTTCCGTTCAGCCAAGCCCCACATGGTGCACTCCTCCTTGAACAAAAACGCGCGCGTCCGCCCCTCGCGCGCGCATCATAACAAGAACCGCGGCGCGCCGTCCTTGGTTCCACCGCTCACCGTTCGCAAACCGTAAAGTTGGGAGATTTTCGTTGCGGATCAGAGCACAGTATTGCGGGCTCTGATGCCCCGCTCGATTGCTGCCGTCGTCAGCTTGTCGAGCTCGAGATTGTCGCTCAGCATCTCGAGAAAGCGGGTCTCCTCGGGCCGCACGTTGAGATCGGCGGCGGCGACTTCCAGCGCCACGGCATAGGCCGTCTCCCGGAGCTTCTTGGGCAGGGCGCTGCGGATGAGTTGGAGCACCTGCTGGAGTCCGTTGGTCTGGCCAAGAATTTCGCCGCAGGCCTCTGAGGCCTGCACCAAGTTGTCTCCGTCATATTCGGCGAAGATCGGCAGGTTGGAGACGATCTCGCCGATTCGGGCGATCTCGGCATCGGTCATGGTGCGGTCCACGGCCGACATGGTGACCATCGTATAGATCAG
>CAZHCN010000324.1:0-2260 GCA_964530895.1 uncultured Methyloceanibacter sp.
CTTCCGGACCTGACCCGGTTGGCGAGGCACGCGCCTGCTGCCAACCTCCCTGAGGAAGTATATCGGGGAATGGGGGCCTCGTGGCAACCCGCCTACCGATCGGGCTCTCGAAGGGCGTCGGAAAGCACGCAGCGCCTTCATCTTGGAGGCTTTTTGATGCCGTATTGCTGCTAGAATGTCCCGCAATCTGAGGACGAGACGAATGGCGCGGACAGTTTCTCATGCGGGCGCGTGCTGGTGCCTCTTGGCCGCCGGCCTTCTTCTGACGCCCGGAAGCGCCCTCGCCCAGCCCGATTCCGACCAGGCTGTACCCGTCGAGGCGGCGAAAGTCGTCGCCGCGCCGCTCAGCGAGCAGGTCACGGCGGTGGGCACGCTGCTCTCCGACGAATCGGTCACGGTCAGCGCCGAGATCCCCGGGCGCCTCAAGGAAATCCACTTCACCGAGGGGCAGCCGGTGGAGAAAGGCGCGCCCCTCTTCACGCTCGACGATTCCGTCTACCGCGCACAGCTCGCCGACGCGGAAGCCAAGCTCAAGCTGGCCGAGCAGACCTATGAGCGCACGAGTAAGCTGTTCAGCAGCAAATATGCGACCGCCCAATCGGCGGACGAGGCGGTCTCGAATCTCGCGGTCACCAAGGCGGCCGTGGAGCTCGCCAAGGTCCAGCTCGAGAAGACGCGGATCGTGGCCCCCTTCTCCGGCATTGTGGGCTTACGGCAAGTCAGCGTCGGGGAGTACATCACCGCCGGCCGGGCCCTCGTCAATCTCGAGGCCATCGACCCCGTGAAGGCGGATTTCCGCGTGCCCGAGAAATTCCTGCCGGCGATCAAAGTGGGACAGAGCATCCGCATCGTGGTTGACGCCTTCCCCGGAGACACCTTCGACGGCAAGGTCTACGCCATCGACCCGCGCATCGACGTGGCCGGACGGAGCTTGCTGGTGCGGGCCAAGGTACCGAATCAGGACCAACGCCTGCGGCCCGGGCTGTTCGCGCGCGTCACCGTGCTGCTGAAGCTCAAGGAGGATGCGCTGACCGTCCCCGAGCAGGCCATCGTGCCCCAGGGCGACAGCCAGTACGTGTTCAAGATCGATGACGGCAAGGTCCAGATGACCAAGGTCACGGTCGGCCTGCGCCGGTCGGGCCGGGTCGAGATTCTCGATGGTCTTAGCGCCGACGACCAGGTCGTGACGGCGGGGCAGCTCAAGCTGCGCGACGGAGCGCAGGTCTCTATCGTCAGCGGTGCCGGGGCTTAGGCGTGACGCTCCCCGAACTTTCGATCAAGCGACCGGTCTTCGCCACCGTCCTCAGTCTCGTGCTCGTGCTCGTCGGGCTCGTGTCCTATGGGCGCCTGAGCGTGCGCGAGTATCCCGCCATCGACCCGCCCGTGATCACGGTGGAGACCGACTATCCCGGCGCAAGCGCGGCAATCGTCGAGACCCAGGTCACCAAAGTGCTCGAGGATTCGCTCGCCGGCATCGAGGGCATCGACTTCATCACCTCCATCAGCCGGGAGGAGTCGAGCCAGATCACGGTGACCTTCAAGCTCGACCGCAACCCGGACTACGCCGCCGCGGATATTCGCGACCGGGTCGGCCGCGTGCGCGGGCACCTGCCGGAGGAGATCGACGAGCCGATCATCCAGAAGCGCGAGGCAGACGCTCAGCCCATCATGTTTCTGGCTTTCTCGAGCAAGCGCCATTCGGCGCTCGAGATCACCGACTACGCCGACCGTTACGTCAAGGATCAGCTCACGACGCTCGACGGCGTCGCCGAGGTGCGCCTTTACGGCGACCGGGCCTACTCGATGCGCATCTGGCTCGACCCGGAGCGGCTCGCCGCCTATCAGCTGACCCCGCAAGATGTCGAGAACGCGCTCCGCCGCCAGAACGTCGAGGTGCCTTCGGGACGCATCGAAAGCCTGCAGCGCGAGTTCACCGTGCTGGCCGAGACCGATCTACGAACGCCGGAACAGTTCAACGATCTCATCATCAAGGATGCCAACGGCTACCTGGTGCGCTTGAGCGACGTGGGCAAGGCCGAGATCGGCGCACTCGATGAGCGCAAGATCGTCCGTTTCAACGGCCAGCCGGCCATCGCGCTCGGCGTCATCAAGCAGGCGACCGCCAATCCGCTGGAAGTTTCCGAGGCCGTCAACAAGAAGCTGCCCGCCATCAGGGCCTCGCTGCCGCAAGGCATGGAAGTCCGCGTGGCGCACGACAAGTCGATCTTCATCGCCGAGTCGATCAAGAACGTCTACACGA
>CAZHCN010000325.1:0-2256 GCA_964530895.1 uncultured Methyloceanibacter sp.
GGTGGAGGGCACCCGTCCGCTCTGCCGAGGATCGATGGCGATCGCCTGGCGAAGCCCCCGGGCGAGCGCCTTATAGCAGGTCTCGGCGATGTGGTGGTTATTCTCGCCGTAGAGATTCTCCACATGCAGCGTGATGCCTGCGTTCTGGGCAAAGGCCTGGAACCACTCGCGGAACAGCTCGGTATCCATCTCGCCGATCTTCGAGCGCGTGAACGCCACCTTCCACACGAGATACGGCCGGCCCGACACGTCGAGCGCGACCCGGGTCAGCGTCTCGTCCATCGGTAGATACGAGGCGCCGTAGCGGGCGATGCCCGCCTTGTCGCCGAGCGCTTCCGCCACAGCCTGTCCGAGCGCGATCCCGGAATCCTCGGTCGTGTGGTGCTGGTCGATATGGAGGTCGCCCTCGGCTTTGAGCGAAATGTCGATCAGCGAATGGCGCGCGAGCTGCTCGATCATGTGGTCGAGGAAGCCCACGCCCGTGGAGACGTCGTAGGCGCCGGTCCCGTCGAGGTCGACGGCCGCGGTGATCTTGGTCTCTTTGGTGCGGCGCTTGATGGTCGCGACGCGGGATTCGGCTGGTTTTCTAGGCTTCTGCATGACCGGCAGCATAGCTCACAGGCTGTTAGCAATTCGCTTCTAGGCTCGCCGGGAGCTTATACGCCGCGTCACACGGCCATGCTACGGCCGACGCCCAGAAATGAGGAAAGACCTATGCGCCGTTTGCTGCTCTTGATCCTCGTCCTCGTGATCGCCGGCTATTTCGCCTACCCGTACTACACCCTCTACCGGATCGACCGGGCGCTGCTCGACGACGACGCGACGACCCTGGCGGAGCTGGTGGATTTCTCCACAATTCGGGGGGATATCGCTGGCGAGGTGACGGGGGAGGTCCTCGGCAAAGCCGCCGAGGCCAAGGAAAAACGGCCGATTATCGGGGGTATCGAAGACGCCCTGGCCAAACGCCTCGCCCCCGGCATCGTCGACCAGAAGGTCGACGAGACCGTCACGCCAAGGATGGTCCTCAACAATCCGACGGTCGTCGAGCACCGCAAGAAGGACGAATCCTTCATCGATTTCATCACTTACGCGTTCTTCATGTCGCCCACCAAATTCAAGGTCGACCTGAAGGATCCGGAAAAAGCCCATGCCCCGACCGTCACGGCGATCTTGGAGCTGGTCGGCTACCGCTGGCCGGCTGTTGCCGTCGAGCTTCCGCCGGGGGCTGTGTAATTCGAAGGAAATGGGTCTCTCGGGCCCGCGCCTCTACGCCGGGTCTTTCGGCTGTGCTATTGCGGATCGCTCAAACCGAGGGATGCCCCAATGCGCAGAGTGATTCCGCTCCTCGCCGTGCTGCTCGCCGCCGCTTATGTCGGCTACCCCTACCTGACCATGTATTGGATCGACCGGGCGCTGATCACCGACGATGAGACGGCGCTGATCCGCCTGGTGGACTTCCCGAGGGTGCGGGAGGGCCTCAAGGCCGACCTCAAGCTCCAAGTGCTCGACAAGGCCCAGGCGGCGGCCGAAAATCGCCCAATTCTCGGGGCTTTCGGGGCAGCGCTGGCCGGGCTCCTCGGCCCCACCGTGGTCGATAGCGCCGTCGACGGTATGGTCACCCCGCGCGCCATCCTCGACAGCGACATCGTGGTGGAGCACCAGCGGAAGGACGAATCCTTCGCCCCCTTCGTGACCTACGCCTTCTTCTCGGCCCCGACCCGGTTCCGCTTCGACCTCAAGGACCCCAACAAGGCCGATTCGCCGACCATCACCGCCGAGATGGCCCTTGTCGGCCCGCGGTGGCGTGCTGTCGCAATCGAGCTGCCTCCCATCGACTCCTGGTTCGCCAACCCCCCGGAATAAGCCGGAATTTCCTCACGCTCCGTTAGGCTCGTTTGCCCCGCCGCGCTTGACGAACGGCGCGGCCGCGCCGATATCGCAACGCAGTATGTCCCCATCCCCCGCTCCCTCCGAGACCTGGCACGGCACCACGATTTTGACTGTCCGCAAGGGCGGCAAGGTTGTCATCGCCGGCGACGGCCAGGTCACGCTCGGCCAGACCATCATCAAGGGCTCGGCGCGCAAGGTGCGCCGGGTCGGCTCCGGCAATGTCATCGCAGGCTTCGCCGGCTCGACCGCCGACGCCTTCACGCTATTCGAGCGGCTCGAGACGAAGCTCGAGCGCTTCCCCGACCAGCTCAAGCGCGCCTGTGTCGAGCTCGCCAAGGACTGGCGCACCGACCGGTATCTGCGCCG
>CAZHCN010000326.1:0-2239 GCA_964530895.1 uncultured Methyloceanibacter sp.
TCTCGAAGGCGCGCAAACCCGGCGTCGTCTTGCGCGTGCAGGCGATCCGCGCCTTTGTGCCTTTGACCGCCTCCACATAGGCCGACGTGAGCGTGGCGATGCCGCTCAACCGACCGAAAAAGTTGAGCGCCGTCCGCTCGCCCGTCAAGAGCGCCCGCGTGTGCCCCTTGATCCTGGCAATCGTGCCGCCGCTCTCGACCTTGCCGCCGTCGTCGATCACGCGGGTGAACCGGACACCGGGATCGAGGGTCTTGAACGCGGCCTCGGCCAGATCGAGCCCGGCGACCACGCCGGGTTTGCGCGCCACGAGCGCGGCTTCGCCTTGCGCGTCCGCAGGGATGATGGGGTCGGTGGTGATGTCGCCGGCAAGGCCAAGATCCTCGGCGAGCGCGGCGCGGACCGCCTGCTCCACGAGCATCTTTGGCAGCTCGGGCCGGGGAGGGGGCCGCTCTGTCATCCTTGCGAGACCACGCGGAGGCGCGGCGGGCTTGCGACGCCTGCGGCCTCGCGGGCGATCTCGTTCGTCTGGGCGAGCGTGAGGAAGCTCCGCTTCGCTTGGGTCTCGTCCGGGGCCGGATAGTCGCTGCGGAAATGCGCCCCGCGGCTCTCCTTACGCAGGAGCGCCGCCGCGGCGATCATTTTGGCGGTCGTGAGCATGTTGGCAAGGCGCCGGTAACCCTTGCTCTCCCGCTCGAGGGCAACGATTGTCGCGAGAGCTCCTGTCAGTGTCTCCGCATCGCGGATCACCCCGACTCCGGCCGACATGGTCTGGCGGAGGGTATGTTCGGTCGCCTCGTCATGCGCTTGAGCGCTCTCGGAAGAGGGCTCGGCCGTGATCTGTCTTGAGGGAACCGGCGGCAGAACGTTGCCGATGTCCCGGGCGACACGGGCGCCGAACACGACGGCTTCGAGCAGCGAGTTGGAGGCGAGCCGGTTGGCGCCATGCGCACCGGTCGAGGTCACCTCACCGCATGCCCACAGCCCGTCAACGGTCGTGCGGCCTTGCGCGTCGGTAAGGATGCCGCCCATGTGGTAATGTGCCGCCGGAGCCACCGGGATCGGCTCACTCGCAGGATCGATGCCGGCAGACCGGCACGCTGCCACCACGGTGGGAAAATGGCCGAGCAGCGCCGGCCCGAGCGGACGGCAATCCAGGAACGCGCCGCGGCCGCCCATCACCTCGCGATAGACGGCGCGAGCTACAACATCGCGGGGGCCGAGTTCCGCATCTTCGTGCACCGCGCGCATGAAGCGCTCGCCCTTGCCGTTGATCAGCAACGCGCCTTCGCCGCGCAGCGCCTCGGTTGCAAGCGGCGCGGGGTCGCGGCCGATGTCGATGGCCGTGGGGTGGAACTGCACAAACTCCGCATCGGCGATCACAGCGCCCGCCCGCGCGGCGATGGCTATGCCCTCGCCGCGGGCCTCCTTCGGATTTGTGGTGATGGCATAAACCTGACCGGCGCCGCCTGTGGCGAGCACCACGGCACGGGCCGGCAGTACCAGCCCTTCGGCGCCACTTTCGCCATTCACCGATGCCAGGGAGATCCCCTGAACGCGGCCATTGCGCACGACGAGGTCGCGGGCAGTGAGGCCCTCGAGCACGGTGATCGACGGAGTTGCGCGCGCGGCCTCGGTGATGGCGCCCATGATGGCGCGGCCTGCGGTGTCGCCTTTGACGTGAAGGATGCGGTTACGGCCATGCGCCGCTTCGCGGCTCAGGCTGAAACGGCCTTCCAGATCCTTGTCGAAAGGCACGCCATAGCGCAGCAGATCCTCGATGCGTTCGCGGGCCTCCTCCGCGAGAAGGAGGGCGACCTTCTCATCGACGATGCCCGCGCCGGCCTGGATGGTATCGGCCGCATGTGCCTCAGCCGTATCGCCTTCGGCCACCGCGGCGGCGATGCCCGCTTGCGCCCAGACACTCGATGCGCCTTCGCCGAATCGCGCCGGTGAGATCACGGTGACGGGAAGCGGCGCGAGCTTGAGCGCGGTGAACAGGCCGGCAAGACCGGCGCCGACCACGACGATGCCGTCGCCCGTCGCGTGCCCGTGCATCTGCCGCATGCCGGAACTCATCAGTTGCGCCTCGCGCCTAAAGGACGCGCCCCTCGTTAGTGGTTGAGGTTGATCATGCGCTCGACCGCGGCCCGCGCCCGGTCGGCGACCGCAGGATCGATGGTCACCTCCTCCTTCATGAAGACGAGGCTATCCAGGATCTTAGGCAGCGTGATGCGCTTCA
>CAZHCN010000327.1:0-2220 GCA_964530895.1 uncultured Methyloceanibacter sp.
CTCGCGACCCTCGACGATGGCGGCGTCCGGCTCGGCGATACCGAGACCTTCGGCGATCTTCTGCGCGGTGATGGCATGATCGCCGGTGACCATGACCACGCGGATTCCGGCTTGCCGGCAATCGGCGATGGCCTCTTTCACCTCCAGGCGCGGCGGGTCGCGGAAGCCGGCAAGGCCGAGAAAGGTGAGCTCCTCGTAGGCCGGCGTCGCGTCCGACGGAATGGTGGCCTCGGCCAGCGCCAGAACGCGCAAGCCCTCTCCCGCCAGGGATCTCGCATGGCGCAGCCAGTCCTCGCGCAGTTCAGTGTCGAGCGGCGCCTTCGCTTCGGCACCGATGGTCGCCGAGGCATCGAGCACCGCTTCGGGCGCACCCTTGACGGCGACGAACAGGCGTCCGTCCCGTTCGTGCGCGGTCGCCATCATCTTCGTCTCGGTGTCGAAGGCGATTTCGTCCCGCTCCGGCCACGCGCTGAGCAAATCTTCGCGGTCGAGACCGGCGAGCGCACCCAGGCGGAGCAGCGCAAGTTCCATGGGATCGCCCGTGCCGCGCTCGTCCTCGGATTTGAACGTGGCGGTGCCGCACAGCACACCGACCTCCAGGATTCGCCGCAAGGGTCCGTCGAGCGCGGCCGCATTTCCCGATTCATCGACGATTTGCCTGCGCTCGTGGTCGAGATGATAGCGCGCCGAAGGCAGCCAGACCCGCTCCACCGTCATGCGGTTCTCGGTCAGCGTGCCGGTCTTGTCGGTGCAGATGACGGTGGTGGCGCCGAGCGTTTCCACCGCGGCCAAGCGCTCGACCACCACGTTGCGCTTGGCCATGCGCCACATGCCGCGGGCAAGCGCCATGGTTGCGACGATAGGCAGGCCTTCGGGGATGGCGGCGACGGCGAGCGCGATGCCGGCCTCGATCATGAGGACGAGGTCGCGGCCCATTACCATGCCGGCCGCGGCGATGAGCGCGGTGACGACGAGGGTCACCTTGACAAGCTGACCGGTCAGCTCGGCCAACTTGCGCTCGAGTGGAGAAGTATCCTCCCCCGCCTCGATCACGAGCTTGGTGGTGAGACCGAGCTCCGTTTCCATGCCGGTGGCGACGACGACGCCGGCGCCCGTACCGCGGGTGATCGCCGTGCCCTTGTGCGCCATGGAGGTCTGCTCGGCGATGATGGCGTCGGCGGGCGCAGGGGCGGTGCCTTTCTCGACGGGAACCGACTCGCCGGTGAGCGTCGACTCGTCCGCAAACAAATTTTTGGCCTCCACCAGGCGCATGTCGGCGGTGACCACGTCGCCGCTTTCCAGCACGACGATGTCGCCGGGCACGACGTCCTCGGCGGCGACGATCTTGATCTTGCCGTTGCGGCGCACGCGCGAGGCGCGGGAGCCGAGCTTGCGCAGGGCTTCCATGGAGCGGGTGGCGCGGAGCTCGGTGACGAAGCCGATGATCGTGTTGATCACGAGCACCGCGACGATGGCAATCGTCTCGCTCCAGTCGCCGAACGCGCCGGCCACGGCTGCCGCGGCGCCGAGCAGCCAGACCACCGGGCTCTTGAGCTGATCGATGAGGATGGCGAAAGCGGTGCGCTCGGGATGCGTGGCAAGCGTGTTCGGCCCGTAGCGTTGGAGTCGCGCTGCAACCTCCCCTTCGCTGAGGCCGCGCTCGAGGCTCACCCCTTGCTGCGCGAGCACGTCCGCTACTGCCTGCGCATGGGCGAGCGTCGTGTCGGAGCGCGCTATCGTCTCTTGTCTCACGGAGGCACTATGCGGCACGAGGGCAGGGCGGTCACGCCTTCGGCGGTGTGGTGGTGCCGAGCCAGTGCACCTCGGGGGCTTTGCGCGGCACGGGCGGCGGCTGACGGCGCGGGTGGCCGATGGCGATGGGCGCGATGGGCGCGTAGGTCGCAGGGATGCCGAGCGCGGCCTTGCCGTCCGGCGTGGCGAGCCAATTCTGGGCGAAGCCCACCCAGCACGTGCCGAGACCTCTGGCGTAGGCGGCCAGCATCAGGTTCTCCGCGGCCAGCGCGCAGTCCTCCACCGCCCAATCGGTCGGCTCGGCGGCGGCGATCACCACCAGGACCGGCGCATGATAGAAGATGTGGAACTTCGGATCGTTGAGCATCTCGCGGAAGGGATGCGCCGGCGCGCCGAGCGACTCCCTCAGCAGATATGCCTTCGCCTGGTCCGAGATGCGGGCGAGCTTTGCCGTGTCGTTGACGACGA
>CAZHCN010000328.1:0-2211 GCA_964530895.1 uncultured Methyloceanibacter sp.
ACGCGGCGGGGCGTGTCGCGCAGGCCCTCGCGGGCCGGATCGTCGCCAGCATAGGCGATCAGCGTGCGCACGGCCTCCTCGGCCTTCTCGCGCGAGGGGCGGGTGATCTGAGGGCCACGGCCGATTTCGATGCCGGCGTAGAGCGTGCTTCGCCTGTCTTTCGTTGTGGCGTCCATGACTTGAAGCTTCCTTATCTGGCTAATTTCTCAGGCGCGACATGGGGCGCGTGGCCGTCCCGTCCCCGGATGCATATATAATGCGTGAAATCAGCCTGCAAGGCGAGCCGGGTTGACGATGGATGACAAGATGACCTTGCCGGACGACATTTATAGCCAGCAACTGCTTGATTTGGCTGCGGCCATGCCGCGCACGGAGCGGTTGTCGGCGCCCCAGGCCACAGCCACGGCGCATTCCAAGCTCTGCGGCAGCCGGGTTGGCATCGACCTCGTCATGGACGGGGACGTGGTGACCGATTACGGCCAGACGGTTCGGGCTTGCCTGTTGGGCCAAACCGCGGCCTCGATCATGGGCCGGGAGATCGTCGGGTCGAAGGCGGCGGAGCTCCGGGAAGTGGGCGCGGCCATGCGCAAGATGCTCAAAGAGGGCGGGAAGCCGCCGGACGGCAAATGGAAGGATCTCGCGCTGCTCGAGCCCGTGCGCGACTACAAGGCGCGCCACGCCTCGACCCTGCTCGTGTTCGATGCCGTGGAGGACGCCATCGCGCAGATCGAGGCGAAGCGGCGCGGCGACCATGCGCAAGAGCACGCCGCCTCAGACAATGGCTAACCTCCAGAAAGGCGCGGTGTCCCGGTTCAGCCGCGACGTCGCCAAGGCGCTGCTCCTGGCGCCTATCATGGCGTACCGCTATACGCTTTCGCCGCTCGTCGGCGCCAATTGCCGGCACCTGCCGACCTGCTCCGATTATGCGCGGGAGGCGATCGAGAGGAACGGCGCATGGAAGGGCGGTTGGCTTACGCTCGCCCGGCTCTGCCGCTGTCATCCCTGGGGCAGCCACGGCTTCGATCCGGTGCCGGACCTCACCCACGAGCAGCATCGCCTGGCCCCTTGGCGCTACGGCCGCTGGCGCCTAAATACGAGTGACGTGCCGGCCGATTCCCGCTAGAAGCGGCCCCGCACAGCGAATTCCGTCTTACCTGCGCTGGTACGCAGGAGTGAGAGGAGAGACAAGATGATTTCCCTGACATTTCCTGATGGTTCCGCGCGCGACTTCAAACCTGGAGTCACGGGTAAGGACGTTGCGGGCCAGATCGCCAAATCGCTCGAGAAGAACGCCGTTGCCGTCGAGATCGACGGCAAGTTGCGCGATCTCGGCGAGCCGATCGAGAGCGACGCCAAGATCCGCATCATCACCCGGTCCGACCCGGAGGCGCTCACGCTGATCCGGCACGATGCGGCGCATGTCATGGCGGAGGCCGTGCAGGCGCTCTACCCCGACACGCAAGTCACGATCGGCCCGGTGATCGAGAACGGCTTCTATTACGACTTCGCGCGCGAGGAGTCCTTCACGCCCGAGGATCTGCCGGTCATCGAGAAGAAGATGGCCGAGATCATCGCCTCCAATCATCCCTTCACGGTCGAGATTTGGAGCCGCGACAAGGCGAGGAAGGTGTTCGCCGAGAAGGGCGAGAATTTCAAGGTCGAGCTCGTCGACGCGATCCCGGAAGGCGAGGACGTCAAGGTCTATCACCAGGGCGATTGGTTTGATCTGTGCCGCGGGCCGCATATGGACACCACGGGCCGCATCGGCAAAGGCTTCAAGCTGCTCAAGATCGCCGGCGCCTATTGGCGGGGCGATTCCAACAATCCCATGCTCCAGCGCATCTACGGCACGGCGTGGGCGAGCGAGGAAGACCTCAAGGCCTATCTGCATCAGCTGGAAGAGGCGGAGAAGCGCGACCACCGGCGCGTGGGCCGCGAGATGGACCTGTTCCACTTCCAGGAAGAGGCGCCGGGCGCGGTGTTCTGGCACGCCAAGGGCTGGGCGCTGTTCCAATCGCTGATCGGCTACATGCGCCGCCGCCAGCGCGACTGGGGCTATCTCGAGGTGAACTCACCCGACATGATGGAACGCAAGCTCTGGGAGCAGTCGGGCCATTGGGAGAAGTTCGCCGAGAACATGTACATCGCCGAGACGCCTGACGAGCGCGTCTATTGCTGCAAGCCCATGAACTGCCCGGGCCATGTGCAGAT
>CAZHCN010000329.1:0-2210 GCA_964530895.1 uncultured Methyloceanibacter sp.
AAGCGCGTGTAGAGGATGTTCTGCACCGGCTCCTTGCCGAGATAGTGGTCGATCCGGAAGATGTCCTCTTCCGAGAAATAGTGATCGAGGATGCGGCTGAGTGCGGCAGCCGACTTGCGGTCGCGGCCGAATGGCTTCTCCACCACGAGCCGCGCGTTCTTCGCGCAGCCTGATTTAGCGAGCTGGGACGCCACTTCCGAGAACAGAGCCGGTGGAATCGCGAGATAGTGCAACGGACGCTTGGCATCGCCCATTTGCTTGCGGAGCTCCGTGAACACCTTCGGATCGGCGTAGTCGCCGTCCACGTAGCGCAGCTGGCTCAGGAGCTTCTTGAACGCATCGGAATTGATGTCGCCGCCATGGGCTTTGACGCTATCCGCTGCACGCTGCTTCAGTTGATCAAGATCCCAGCCCTGCTTGGCGACGCCGATAATGGGCGTGGACAAGCCTTCGTCGCGCACGAGCCCGAAGAGCGCGGGAAAGATCTGCTTATAGGCGAGGTCGCCGGTCGCGCCGAAGAAGACGAGGGCGTCGGAATTGCCTTGGCTTGCCTCCGTCATGGCGCCTTCTTCTCGAGATGACCGCCGAACTCGAAGCGCATGGCCGACATCAGCTTGTCGGCGAACTCCGCGTCACCGCGGGAGGAGAAGCGGCTGAACAGTGCCGAAGCGATGACCGGGGCAGGGACCCCTTCGTCGATGGCCGCCTGCAAGGTCCAGCGGCCCTCGCCGGAATCGGAGACGCGGCCCTCGAAGTTCGCAAGGTCAGGACTATGGCGGAGCGCCGCGGCCGTGAGATCGAGCAGCCACGAGCCGATGACGCTGCCCCGCCGCCACACCTCGGCAACGTCCGGCAGGTTGATGTCATATTGATAGAGCTCGGGATTCCGCAACGGCGTTGTCTCCGCGTCGGTCTCCTGCTTGCTCTTTCCGATATTGCCGTTCTTGAGGATGTTCAGGCCCTCGGCGTAGGCCGCCATGATCCCGTACTCGATGCCGTTATGCACCATCTTGACGAAGTGCCCGGCGCCGTTCGGCCCGCAATGGAGATAACCGTTCTCGGCCGCTGAGGGTTCGCCGGTCGCGCCTGGCGTGCGTGCCGCCTCGCCGACACCCGGTGCCAGCGCCTTGAAGATGGGGTCGAGGCGCGCGACCACGTCGTCCTCGCCGCCGATCATCATGCAATAGCCGCGATCCAGCCCCCACACGCCGCCGCTCACCCCCACGTCGACATAGTGAAGGTTCTTTGCTTTCAGAGCTTTGGCCCGGCGGAGATCGTCGTGATAGTAGGAATTGCCGCCATCGATGATGACGTCGCCCGGCTCGAGCAGAGGCTTCAGTTCGCCGATCACTGCATCGACCGCGCCGGCCGGCACCATCATCCAGATGGCGCGCGGCTTATCGAGCCCCTTCACGAAGTCGCTCAATTTGGTGGCGCCTTTGGCACCCTTGTCCGTCAGCGCCTTCACGGCGTCGGCGTGCGTGTCATAGACATGCATGTCGTGGCCGGCCTTCATCGCCCGCACGGACATATTGGCACCCATTCGACCGAGGCCGATCATGCCGAGTTGCATCGTTCATCTCCTCGTTTCGATCGGGGCGCTCCGAGGGCCGGAACGCATGGGACTAGGGGCCCAGCACCATCTTGGCCGCAGCCGCGACCCGTTCTGGCGTGAACCCGAAATGTTCAGAGACGACCTTCAGCGGCGCCGAGAGGCCGAACGTGTGCATGCCTAGCACGATGCCTTTGGGGCCCGCATAGCGGTCCCATCCGATCGGCGAGGCTTCCTCGACCGTCACGCGCGCCGTGAGGGCGGAAGGTAGGACGGACTCCCGGTAGGCCTCATCCTGGGCGTCGAACAGTTCGCGGCAAGGCATTGAAACGACTCGTGCTTTGATCTTGTCCTTGGCGAGCAGATCGCGCGCTTCGAGACACAACGACACCTCGCTGCCGGTACCCATCAGAATGACGTCAGGCTTGCCGTCGCCTGCATCGGCCAGCACGTAGGCGCCTTTGGCGAGCCCCGATGCCGGCCCAAGCTTGGCGCGGTCGAAAATGGGAAGCGGCTGGCGCGACAAGATCAGCGCGACCGGACGATTGGTGAGCGGCATGGCGAGACGATAGGCCTCCACCGTCTCGTTGGCGTCGGCCGGGCGGATCACCATCATGCCGGGGATGGCGCGCAACGACACCATCTGCTCGATCGGCTG
>CAZHCN010000330.1:0-2209 GCA_964530895.1 uncultured Methyloceanibacter sp.
CCGAGCATCGCCGCCTGTTTGACGCCACCCCGGATTTGCGATAGTCGCGCGCCAATGCATGGTCCGGAAAAGTGGGCACCGGTTTTCCGATAAGATCACGCTCAAAAAAGTCTTCCCGGAGCTCCCATGGACGTTTTTGCAGGGTTCCACGGCCACGTCCTCGCGGCCGTCCAACAGCTCAAACATGACGGTGTCGTGCCCCACGAGGCGAGCGTCGACGGCATCACGCTCACCGCGCCGAAGGACCCGACCCACGGTGATCTCGCCACCAACGCGGCCATGGTGCTCGCCAAGCCCGCCTCCGCCGCGCCGCGCCAATTGGCCGGGCGTCTGGTGCCGCTCATCGCCTCGGATCCCTTCATCGAAAAGGTCGAAATCGCCGGGCCCGGATTCATCAACCTGACACTCGACCGTGCATTCTGGCCGAGCGTGCTGCGCATGGTGCTGGAGCAGGGTGATGCGTATGGCCGGAGCGCCATCGGCAAGGGCAAGGCCGTGAACGTCGAGTACGTTTCCGCCAACCCGACCGGCCCGATGCATGTCGGCCACTGCCGCGGCGCCGTATTCGGCGACGCGCTGGCGAACTTGCTCGCCTTCACCGGCTATGACGTCACCCGCGAGTACTATGTGAACGACGCGGGCGCTCAGGTCGACGTGCTCGCGCGCTCGGCCCATCTGCGTTACCGCGAGGCGCTTGGCCAAGACATCGGCGAGATCCCCGAAGGCCTTTACCCTGGCGACTACCTCAAGCCCGTCGGCGAACAGCTAGCTGCCCATTACGGGACGTCGCTTCTCGACAAGCCGGAGGCGGAATGGCTGCCCATCGTGCGGACGACCGCGCTCAAAGCGATGCTCGGCATGATCGAGGACGACCTCGCCCAGCTCGGCATCCACCACGACGTGTTCTTCTCCGAGCGCTCCTTGATCGATGGTGCCCACGACGAGGTGGCCGATACCATCGCCGATCTCAGGGCTAACGGGTTGATCTACGAGGGCCGCTTGCCGCCGCCCAAGGGCAAGGTGGATGAGGAGTGGGAAGACCGCGAGCAGCTCCTGTTCCGTTCGAGCGAATTCGGCGACGATCAGGACCGGCCGCTCGTCAAGTCGGACGGGTCGTATACGTATTTCGCTTCTGACATCGCCTATCACTACGACAAGTTCAGGCGCGGGTTTAAGTCCATGATCGACGTATGGGGCGCCGACCATAGCGGCCACATCAAGCGCTTGCAGGCGGCCCTCGCGGCCCTGACCGGCAACGAGGCCGATCTAGACGTCAAGATATGTCAATTGGTTCGCTTGTTTCGGGCCGGTGAGCCTGTCAAGATGTCCAAGCGTGCCGGGACCTTCGTGACGCTCCGGGACGTCGTGGACGAGGTGGGCGCTGGCCCCGTTCGGTTCATGATGCTCTACCGGAAGAACGATGCGCCGCTCGATTTCGACTTCGCCAAAGTCACCGAGCAGTCGCGGGACAACCCGGTGTTCTATGTTCAGTACGCCCATGCCCGGGCGAGTTCAGTTCTGCGTAATGTGCAAGAGATGTTTCCGAACCTCGATCTTGGGGAGGATCAGTTGGCGCGTGCCGACCTAGACCGGTTGAATGATGATGCGGAGATCGCTTTGGTCCGGCGTATCGCCCAGTTTCCCCGTGTTGTGGAGGGTGCAGCCCAAGCACATGAGCCGCATCGCCTCGGTTTCTATCTTTACGATCTTGCCGGAGACTTTCATGGTCTTTGGAACAGAGGCAAAGACTTGCCACAATTACGTTTTATTTACGAAAGTGACCGAGAGTTAACACGTGCTCGTGTAGCGCTTGTGGCCGCCACAAAGCGTGTTTTGGCGTTGGGTTTGGGGATCCTCGGGGTTCAGGCCATGCACGAGTTACATTAGCCGGCCAGGGCACGGTGGTTTCGAGGGAAAGTAGCCATGTCCACGCACGACAACGGGCTCGGCGGAAAAGTCGGCCGATCCTCTGGATTTGAATCGGATTCTGCCAATCGGCAGGACAAGGGTTACGTACAGGACGATCAGTCCTGGGGCTCGAACGCAACAAACAACCAAAAGAGTGAGGTATCCTTCATGGCTCAAGGAGCGGGTCGGCCGGGCCAGCCAAACATCGGACAGGGCTCGATTTTCGGAAATGGCAGCGCGGCCTTTACGCAGATGCCGACCTACACGCCGGTCACGCGTGGTCCCGCACCGCAGCCACCGC
>CAZHCN010000331.1:0-2180 GCA_964530895.1 uncultured Methyloceanibacter sp.
AGTGACAACCTGATTTTCCTCAGGATTCGCCTCTTAGCGCTTTTTGAGCTTGGCGAGTGCTGCAAATGGCCCACTTTCTGGGGCTTCGGCTTCGGAGGCGCCTTGCGACCATTGGAAGCTCGCCCCCGGCCGTTTCGGGTAGGGGTCGAGGGACGTGGCCAAGGTCTCGTAGACGAGAGGCCCGAGGTCGATGGTCCCATCCGTGATGGCATCGGGCCAATCGCGCAAGCCGGACTGCCCAGGGTCTTCGGCCTTCTCCTCGAGTGCCTCGATCAGCGGCGCGGGCCAGAACTCAGCCTCGACGGGCACGTCGATGACCGCTTCCACAGGCTCCAGCGAAACAACACAGGTTTGCACTGCCAGCGCCTTGAGCTGGCCCGAGAGATGGATGCGCCCGCCCGCACCGCGGCGCAGGCGATAGTCGAAGGTGAGGCCGTCGAGCCGCACGAGTTCGAGCAGGCGCATGATGTCGGCCTTCTCGGTACCCGTCGCCTCGATCCGGTGCTCGGTATGCTCTTCGAGATCGGCGATCCGCAGCGTCCGCGATAAGGGTAAAGCGTCAGCGTCTTCGTTCATCACAGCGTCTCGTCTCGCAGTTCGCCCACGGCGCACGGTTCCGGAAGTGTCAGCGCGCCGGCACAAAGGTCCGCGACAGGTTGCACCTCGAGGTGCCGGATGACATTCATTAGATAAGACGCAAGGCGCGCGCTTGCGAGCTTGGCGAATGCCTCATCCAAAGGAAGAGCGTGAGCGATCGAAGCGGCGAGAGCGCTCTCGCCTGTGCCAAGAGCTCTCTCGTAACCTTGCAGCAACGTGGCGCCCGACGCTGCTAGCCCCCTCACCTTCTTCGGGATGGCAAGATCGCCCATGCCGAGCTCGCGGAGCACGGTCTCCATATCCGCGGTGAAATGGTCGGCAAGCTCTTGTGCCATCGCGGCCGCAGCCCCGCCTCCCTCTTTCAGGCGATGCAGCACGGCAAAGAGATGAAGCGACAGGATCACGAACCGGCCCTCCAGTGTATCTGGCACTCCAAACCCCTGATAAAAAACAGGAAGCCGCGCCTGCGCCACAATCGAGCCATAGAGTTCGTCTGCATGCGAGGGCTTGCGGCGCCACGGCAGCAAGACGGCGATAGGCTTCAAAGACCAGGCCATTTCGACTAGCTTCTGGGTGCTTTCAGGGGCCGAACGAGGGGACGACCAAATTTTGCGTAAGGTCAAGCCTGCTTCCGCTTGGGCTTCCCTGCCCTTGCTTGCCGTCCTCATGACGGGCGTGGCGACGCTCTCGGCCTGTGGTGCCCAGATCGACCGGCATGGGCACGTCTTTATCGACGTCGATCTCGATCAGATCAAGCCGGGCATGTCGAAGGAGCAGGTGCAGACTGCCCTCGGCTCGCCCGACACCACGAGCACGATCGGCGGCGACGCCTATTACTACATCTCGACCACACAGAAGACCGTGGCGTTCCTCAAACCTCGCGAGATCGACCGGCAGGTCGTCGCCGTCTATTTCGACGGGCGCGAGAACGTCACGGATGTCGCGCACTACGGCCTGAAGGACGGCGTCGTGGTCAACTACTACAAGGGCGAGACACCCGCCCGCGGCAAGGACCTGAGCTTCATCGAGCAGATCTTCGGCAACATCGCGAGCCGCAAAAATTTGAAGGGCCAGACCCCATCTGGTGGCCCCGGCAGCATCCCCGGCACCTAGCCGGGCACCTGCTTCTCCTAGTGGTGGGCGAGCACCGCGAGCAGCAGCAGCGCCACGATGTTGGTGATCTTGATCATCGGGTTCACCGCGGGTCCCGCCGTGTCCTTGTAAGGATCACCGACCGTATCGCCGGTCACCGCGGCCTTGTGGGCCTCCGAGCCTTTGCCGCCGTAGTTGCCGTCCTCGATATATTTCTTGGCATTGTCCCAGGCACCACCGCCCGCCGTCATGGAAATGGCGACGAATAGGCCGGTGACGATAACGCCGAGCAGCATGGCGCCGAGCGCCGAGAACGCGGCGCTCTTGCCCGCGATCCAATTGATGAGGAAATAGAACACAACCGGCGACAACACCGGCAGCAGAGACGGTACGATCATCTCCTTGATGGCCGCCTTGGTGAGAAGGTCGACGGCACGGCCATAGTCCGGCCGGTCCGTGCCCTTCATGATGCCCGGCTTCTCCTTGAACTG
>CAZHCN010000332.1:0-2177 GCA_964530895.1 uncultured Methyloceanibacter sp.
GCGTGAGGGGGAGATGGACCAGTTTGTCTCGACATTCACCAATAAGATCGACACCAAAGGTCGCGTCTCGGTCCCCGCATCCTTTCGCACAGTCCTGGCCAAGGACGGGCTCGACGGCATCTACTGCTATCCGTCGCTTGATGCCCCTGCGCTCGACGCTGGCGGCCAGCGTCTCATCGATAAGATCAATCATCTGGTCGAAGACCTCGCGCCTTATTCCGATGAGCGCGATCAGCTCGCGACTGCGCTCTTCGGCACCAGCGAGATCCTCACTATCGATCAGGACGGTCGTACGATTCTCCCCGAGCGCTTGCGCGAGCACGCGGGGATCACCAGCCACATCACTTTTGTCGGGCTGGGAGAAAAGTTTCAGCTTTGGGAGCCGAAGCGCTTCGAAAGTCATCTCGCGGAGGCACGCAACAAGGTTCGTGACCTTCGCAAGTTACTCGGCGCGGGGCGCCGCGGAAGCGGCGGGCCAGAGGGAGCACGGGAATGATGGCGGGTCGCGGCAGCACGGCTGCCGCTGGCGGACCGGCCCGCCACATTCCCGTGATGCTCTCCGAGGTCTTGGCAGCGCTTAAGCCTGCCGACGGCGACATCATCCTCGACGGCACGTTTGGCGCCGGCGGCTATGCAACCGCCATTCTCGATGCTGCCGACTGCAAGCTCATCGCCATCGACCGCGACGCCGAGGCCTTCCGTCTCGGCGGTCAGCTCGCCGAAAAATATCCCGGACGCCTCATGGCCGTGCTCGGCCGCTTCAGCGAGATGGAGGCCATCGCCGCGAGCGAAGGCTTCGCGCGCGTCGACGGCGTGACCCTCGATCTCGGTGTCTCCTCCATGCAGCTCGACCAGGCGGAGCGGGGCTTCTCCTTCGCCCATGACGGGCCGCTCGACATGCGCATGGGCGCCGAAGGGCCGACCGCCGCCGACATCGTCAATACCCTCGCAGAGTCGGAACTGGCTGATATCATTTATATTTTAGGTGAGGAGCGGCGGTCGCGCGCCATCGCCAAGGCCATCGTGGCGCGCCGCGCCGAAGCCCCCATCACGCGGACCGGCGAGCTTGCTGACATTGTCGTTGGCGTGCTTGGCCGCAAGCGTGACGAGACCAAGCATCCTGCGACCCGGACCTTTCAGGCCCTCCGCCTCTACCTCAACGCCGAGCTCGACGAGCTGGCCCAGGGCCTTTCCGCCGCCGAGCGGCTGTTGAAGGCCGGCGGGCGTCTCGTCGTGGTCACCTTCCATTCCCTCGAGGACCGCATCGCCAAGCGCTTCTTTGCCAGCCGCAGCGCGCCGGGCCCGAAAGGCTCGCGCCATCTGCCGGATCAGGGGAGAGAAACATTTGCGCCAAGCTTCCAGCTTCTTAACCGTCGTCCTTTAGAACCCAGTAACGATGAGATTCGGCGGAACCCGCGGGCCCGCTCGGCGCGGCTCAGGGCCGGCGAGCGCACCGCGGCGCCCGCCCATCCGCTCGATCTCGGGGCGCTCGGGGTGCCAAAGCTGCCCAATTGAGGGTCGCGTAAGTCATGTGAAGGGGGAACGCGCACATTTAGTTCGCGCGTCAGTGCCATGTTGCGTTTCGTGAATATCTGCCTCGTCCTCGGTCTCGTGGCGCTCGCCTATGTCAACTATCAGGTGAAGTACCAGGCCAAGGGTCTCGATGAGCGGATCGTTGTCCTCAACAAGCAGATCGACGATGAGCGCGACTCGCTCGCCGTGTTGCGCGCCGAATGGGGCCTGCTCAATCGTCCCGAGCGCATCGAACGGCTCGCCAAGAAATATCTCAAGCTCGCGCCGGCCGCGCCCCAGCAGCTCGTGATCCTCGATGAGGTCACCGACCGCGACTTCGGGCGCGACATTGCGCGGGCGTCCGCGACGCCCGCCCCGCCGGGAATAACGGCGCCTCTGAAAGCTGCTTCCAACTAAGCGGTACGGACCTTGCGCGAGACCGAAACATCCGATCCCGCCGAGGCGCGCGCTGCGCGCGCCTATCACGCCCGCTGCCGGTACCGGTTCCGCATGGCGTGCCTTGGCTTCGCTGTGGCCTTCGTTCTCATCGGCGGGCGCCTCGTCTCGTTCGGCTTCGCCGGCACCGAACAGAGCGGCGGCGGCGCCTACGACATCTCGACCACCATCCACCGGCCCGACATCCTCGACCGCAACGGGCGGCTGCT
>CAZHCN010000333.1:0-2152 GCA_964530895.1 uncultured Methyloceanibacter sp.
TCGTCGTGGCGCTGCCGCTTCTCACCTTCCTCGGCGACATCATGGGGCTTGCCGGCGGCGGCGTCATGGCCTTCGGCGTGCTCGGCCTCGACCTTTCGACCTATATGGACAAGCTGCACGAGGCAGTGGACTTCCAGCACTTCCTGGCCGGCATGATCAAAGCGCCGTTCGCCGCTATAATCATTGCTCTTGTCGGCTGTCTCGAAGGCTTGAAAGTCGAGGGGAGCGCCGAGTCTCTCGGCACTCATGTGACGTCCGCGGTGGTCAAGGCGATCTTCCTCGTGATCGTACTCGACGCCGTGTTCGCCATGTTCTTGTCGGGGATCGGGGTGTGATCGTCGAGAACGGACGAGAGGTGGTTATCCGCGTGCGCCAGCTCGCCAAGAGCTTCGGCACGCATCAGATCTGGGATGGCCTCAACCTCGACGTCTATCGCGGCGAGATCCTCGCCATCGTCGGAGGCTCCGGTCAAGGCAAGTCCGTCTTGATGCGCGTCATCACCGGACTTGTGCAGCCTGACCACGGCATTGTCGCGCTGTTCGGGGAGAATGCGGAGAGCCTTACCCCCCAAGCCCGCCTCGAGATCGAGAAGCGGTGGGGTATCCTCTTCCAGGACGGTGCGCTGTTCTCCTCGCTCACCGTCCTGCAGAACATCCAGGTGCCCATGCGCGAGCATCTCGACCTGCCGCAAGCTATGATGGACGACCTCGCTTTTCTCAAGCTCACCATGGTCGGCCTGCCGCCGAACGCCGCGCACAAATTTCCCTCCGAGCTTTCCGGCGGCATGCGCAAGCGGGCAGGGCTTGCCCGGGCGCTTGCCCTCGACCCCGAGATCGTGTTCCTGGACGAGCCTACGGCGGGGCTCGACCCGATCGGCGCGACGGACTTCGATCACCTAATTCGCAAGCTACAACAGACACTTGGGCTCACCGTCTATATGGTGACCCACGACCTTGATACGATTTTCACGGTATGTGACAGGGTGGCGGTGCTGGCCGACAAGCAGATCGTGCGGACCGGGTCGCCGTCCGAGTTGCAAAGTCAGCCCAATCACCCGTGGATCAAGGAATATTTCTGCGGAGAGCGGGCTCGCGCTGCGAGCCCCACCGAGCAACGAAGACTGATCGGCTGATGACGCCTGACGGGTGTTGAGCACTGCGATGGAAACCAAAGCCAACTATCTGATGATCGGCGGTTTCGTGCTGGGCGTGCTCGCCTTTGCCTTCATCTTCATATTCTGGATCAGCAATTTCGCCGGCGGCGGCAAGCGCTACAAGATCGTGTTCGAAACCTCCGTCGCGGGGCTCACCTCCGGTTCGAGCGTCTCGTTCAACGGCATCAAGGTCGGCGAGGTGCAGTCCTTCGCGCTGGACCCGGAGGACGGGCGCAAGGTGCAGGTGCTCATCGGCGTCGACGATATGACCCCGGTGCGCCAGGACTCGCGCGCGCGGATCGTCTCTCTGGGACTGACAGGCGGCTCCGGGATTCAGATCACGCCCGGCACGCCGAAGTCACCCCTTCTGGTGGCGACGGACGACGATCCCATTCCGACGATCGAGGCCGGCCACGGCGGGGGAGGGTTGTTCGATGCCGCGCCCGCCGCCCTCAACAGCGCCAACGCCTTCATCCAGCGTTTGGACGATCTCGTCGCCAAGAACGAGGACTCGGTCAACAGCACGATGACCAACGTGGACGAGTTCACCACCATGCTGAAGGACCAGAACGAGAAGATCAGCCAGACGATCGAGCATCTGGAGCAGGCATCCAAATCCTTCAACGAGCTCGCCAGCAAGCTCGATACCAATGTCGACGGGCTGAGCCAGCAGGCCAAGCAAGGCCTGCAGAATTTCAATGCGACCATGGAGCAGGCGCGCACCGCGGCGGTCACCCTCAACCGCATTCTCGAGAAGTTCGAACAGAGTCCGACGGGATTCTTGCTGCGTGGATCGAAGCCTTCGGAACCCACTCCGGGTCAAAGAGGATTTGGGCCCGGGTCGCCGGGGCACTAGAGCCTCATCTCGCGCGCCCTAAGAGGGATTCATGTCCGACATAGGCGGCATCTTCACCCCGCTCGACCTGTTGCTGATGGCGTTGGGCGCGGGCGCGCCGGGCCTTGTCTTCGGCGCTATCGCCGGTGCGATGCTCAAGCGCG
>CAZHCN010000334.1:0-2152 GCA_964530895.1 uncultured Methyloceanibacter sp.
TCACCACCGGCACGCCCATGGTCATCGAGCAGATCAAGAACCAGCTCGACCGGCTCGTGCCCATACACTCGGTCACCGATCTCACCGTGCTGGGCCATCCCATCGAGCGTGAGCTCGCCATGGTCAAGGTGGCGGGGACGGGCGAGAAGCGGGTCGAGGCCTTGCGCTTGGCCGAGGCCTTCCGCGCGCAAGTCATCGATGCCTCGACCGAGCACTTCGTGTTCGAGATCACCGGGCGCCAGTCGAAGATCGAGCAGTTCATCGTGCTGATGCAGCCGCTCGGCCTGGTCGAAGTGTGCCGCACGGGGCTCGCCGCCATCGCCCGCGGCCCTGGGCACATGTGAGCGGCCACTTGTCTTTTTGCGGCCTGGACGGCAAAACCCAGGCCGAAACCGTCACGTTGGATTTAGAGGACTAGGGGAACAGGTATGCGCGTTTATTACGATCGGGATGCCGATCTCAATCTGATCAAGGGTAAGAAGGTCGCTATCGTCGGCTATGGCAGCCAGGGTCACGCGCATGCGCTGAACCTCAAGGAATCGGGCGTCAAGGACGTGGCCGTGGCCCTTCGTCCCGGCTCGAAATCTGCCGCCAAGGCGGAAGGCGCAGGTCTGAAGGTCATGTCCGTGGCCGATGCCGCCAAATGGGCCGACGTGGTGATGATGCTCACGCCTGACGAGCTCCAGGCGGGCATCTGGGAGAACGATCTGAAGCCCAACATGAAGCAGGGCTCGGCGCTGTTCTTCGCCCACGGGCTCAACATCCATTTCAACCTCATCGAGCCGCGCGCCGACATGGATGTCTGCATGGTGGCGCCGAAGGGGCCTGGCCATACGGTGCGCGCCGAGTACTCACGCGGTGCCGGCGTGCCCTGCCTCATGGCCATCGCCCAGGACGCCACTGGCAACGCCCACGACTTGACGCTGTCCTACGCCGCTGCCATCGGCGGCGGCCGCGCCGGCATCATCGAGACCACGTTCCGCGAGGAATGCGAGACCGACCTCTTCGGCGAGCAGTCGGTCTTGTGCGGCGGCCTGGTCGAGCTGATGCGGAACGGCTACGAGACCCTGATCGAAGCGGGCTATGCGCCCGAGATGGCCTATTTCGAATGCGTCCACGAGGTGAAGCTGATCGTCGACCTCATCTATGAGGGCGGCATCGCCAACATGAACTACTCGGTGTCCAACACGGCCGAGTACGGCGAATACGTCTCCGGCCCGCGCGTCGTGGGCAAGGAGAGCAAAGCCGCCATGAAGGAGGTGCTGAACGACATCCAGACCGGCAAGTTCGTCAAGGACTGGATGCTCGAGAACCGCATCAACCAGCCGAGCTTCAAGGCGATGCGCGCCAAGTGCGACTCTCACGACATGGAGGTTGTGGGCAAGCGCCTGCGCGACATGATGCCGTGGATCGCCGAGCGTAAGATGGTGGATAAGAGCAAGAACTGACACGCGCCGCGACGGGGGAACGCATGAGGATCTCGGCTCCAGCGGTAGCTTTCTGCCTTTCAGCGCTGGCATTGCTCGGCGCCACCAGTCCCGCGGCGGCGAAGCCGACCGACGCGCAGCTCTCGGCGATAAAAGCCAATTGCCGCTCTGATTTCATGTCCAATTGCTGGGGTACGCCCCGTGGTGGCGCCGAGGCATTTCAATGCCTCAAGGAGCATATGGCGAAGCTCTCGCCCGGCTGTCAGCAGGCGGTGAAAGCGGCCACTCCGCCCGCAGCGCCGGCCCCGGCCGCCGCGAAGCCTGAGAGTGCCCCGGCGCCTGAACCGGCGGCCGCGCCGGCCGCGACGGAGACGCCCCCCGCGGCGGATACGTCGGAAGCCAAAGCCACGCCCCCCGCCGCAGCGTCCAAAAGCGCAACAGCGTCCGAGAGCCCGCCTGCGTCACCTCCGAAGGCTGCTGCGGCTCCCGCGCCAGAGCCGCCCGCGGCGGCCGCCACGACCAGTCCCTCCGCGCCGGCAACGGCGGCGAAAACAGCACCGCCCGCAAGCCCGACTGCCGCACCCGCGGAAGCGCCTCCGACCATAGGATTCCTTCCGCCGCGCAAGAAGCTCATGGTCCTGCGCAATTGCCACCAGGACCTCGAGACCTATTGCGCCGACGTGCCCTTTGGGGAGGGCCGCAATCTCCGCTGTCTTTTCAGCAAC
>CAZHCN010000335.1:0-2151 GCA_964530895.1 uncultured Methyloceanibacter sp.
TCAGGCTTTTCCTCTTTCGCCTCTTGGTTGCCGCCGCGAAGCTCGATCAGCTTCTTGCGCAGCAGTTCGAACTGAGGCTGATCGGGCTGGAAGCTGCGCAGATAGGCTGCGGGATCGGAGCGGAAGGAGATCGACTCGATCACCTCCAGAGGATCGGGCAGGGCGCGCGTCGGGTCGAGATTCTTGGAAATGCGCTGCGGGTCGATCCGGCCGCCGCGGGCATCGTACGAATAGTCGAGTACGGCGTGGCTGATCTCGATCTCGGCGTTGGCGAGCCGATCCACGGCGTCAGGCGCGCTCGGATCGAAGCTTGCCATGTCCGGCAACTCGTAGTCGGACGCGCGGAGCCCGTAGTCGTCCGCCTCCTTGATCTCGGCGACCACTGCCTTGCCGCGGTCGGTCAGGCCATTCGCGTCCACCCAGAGAAGCTTCTGGTCCGGGACGGAGTAGTACTCGACGAGAGCGCCCTTCTCGTCCTTCTTGTGCTCGGTTGTGGCGGCAAATTTGCCAGAGAGCTGTGTCTGCACGGCCATCCGGACCGCCTCGGTCCGGCTGATCAGCGCGCTGGGTGCATCGGGCTCGGCCGCAAAGACCGGGGCGCCGAGCGGCGCGGCCAAGAACAAGGTCAACGCAATACCGTAGATGGGCCTCATGATGTGCTCCCTCTGGCTGAATCCCCGGATTCAGCTAGCGCCCGGTCCCTAGCCGGCGCCCCCGCTACCTGGCCATACTACGCAGCCAATTAAAGGTCCCCGAACCCGCTTTTCCCCTCACTGTGGCATTTATGCCAATCTCGTCACTTGGTTATCGCCTTGTGACCCGCCTAGCTGGGTCTCGCTTCAAGCCCGATCTCACGCATTTTCCGGTAGAGCGTCGACCGGCCGATGCCGAGCCGCTTGGCGATCTCCGTCATCCGGCCGCGATAGCGGCCGAAGGCGAGCCGGATCATGTCGGCTTCGACAGCCTCCAGAGAACGGATGTCTCCGGAATCGCTGAGCGCCGGAATACCCACGGAGTCCTTGCCGTTGCCGTTCGGCACGTGGATCGTGGCCGGGGCGTCGGCGGACTGGCCGAGCATGACCGGTCCCTCGATGCGCGGCGTCAGGTCTTTCGGCGCCGGTGCCGGCGGCACGGTGACCGCATAGCCTTCGACGTGGGCGGCGATCTGCGGGAACTCGTCCACCGTCAGCATGGGCGTGTCGGCCAGCACGACGGCGCGGAACACGGCGTTCTCCAACTGGCGGATATTGCCGGGCCAGGAGTAGCGCTGGAGCATGGCGGCGGCATCGGCATCGACGCCGTCGATGCGCTTGCCCTCTTCGGCCGCGAAGCGGGCGGTGAAGTGGCGCACGAGCTCCGGCACGTCCTCGAGCCGCTCACGCAGAGGCGGCACCCAGATGGGGAACACGTTCAGCCGGTAATAGAGGTCCTCGCGGAAGCGTCCGTCCTGCACCAGGGCGATCAGGTTCTGGTTGGTCGCCGAGATGAGCCGGAAGTCGACCTTGACCGGCTGCTTGGCGCCGACGGCATCGATCTCGCTGTCTTGCAGGGCGCGCAGCAGCTTGACCTGGGCGTCGAGCGGCAGCTCGCCGATCTCGTCGAGGAACAACGTGCCGCCATCGGCTTCGAGAAACTTGCCGGTGCGCTTTTCGGAGGCGCCGGTGAAGGATCCCTTCTCATGGCCGAACAGAATGCTCTCGACCAGGTTCTCCGGGATCGCACCGCAATTGACGGTGACGAAAGGCTTTGATTTGCGGACGCTTTCGCCCTGGATGGCGCGGGCGATCAGTTCCTTGCCGACCCCCGATTCGCCTTCGATGAGGACGGGGATGGAGGAATTGGCGGCCCGCCGGCCAAGCTCGATGACCCGCTTCATGGCCTCGCTGCCGGCGATGAGGTCGGCGAAGCCGAGCTCGCCGGAGGCGGTGGCCTTCATGCGGGTGATCTCGCCGGCGAGTGCCTCGATCCGAAGCGCGTTCTTGATGGAGACCTCGAGCCGCTCGGGGCTTACCGGCTTCACCACGAAGTCGACGGCGCCTGCGCGCATGGCCGAGATGGCGGCATCGATGCTGCCATGAGCGGTCTGCACGATCACGGGCGGCTTGCGCGGCAAGGACCGCATGGCCGACAGCACCGCCATGCCGTCCGTGC
>CAZHCN010000336.1:0-2146 GCA_964530895.1 uncultured Methyloceanibacter sp.
TGTGAGGTTGAGCTTGGCCCAGGCAATATCGCGAAGCGCTGTCATGCGCGTGATGACTACAGGCGCGGAGCGGCTCAGCGCAACACGCCCGTGGCGCCATTTCCGGGAGTTGACCGGATCGCGCCTATTGCGAGGTCTGGGTCGAGCGGTCGGCCGCGGCCTTGGTCTCCGCCGGCTCCTCGAGCCCCGAGGCGATCTTCTTGTTCAGGGATTCAATTTGCTCGGGTTCCGGGTCCAGCGATAAAGCCTGGGACCATTGATACTTGGCTTCCAGCGTCCGCCCAACGCGCCAATAGGCATCGCCCAAATGGTCGTTGATGGTCGGATCGTCGGGCTTCAACTCCACGGCGCGCTCCAGATGCTCGACCGCCGCCGGCATGTTGCCGAGCCGGTAATAGGCCCAGCCCAGGCTGTCGACGTAGTAGCCGTCATCCGGCTTCAGCTTCACCGCCTTGCGGATGTAGTCCATGCCCTGCTTCAGGTTCATGCCCTGATCGACCCACGAATAGCCGAGATAGTTCAGCACCAGCGACTCGTCGGGAGACAGCTTGAGCGCCTCCTTGAAATCGGCTTCCGCCGCCGGCCAGTCCTTCAGCCGCTCGTTGCAGACGCCGCGCGAATAGAAGAGCGGCCAGTTCTCCTCAGTCGGCTTGTCGATGAGGGCCACCGCCCGGGAATAGTACTCGAGCGCTTCGGCATAGCGCTCGTGGGAGCGGAGGATATTGCCGAGCGCATCGAGGGGACGGGTATCGTCCGGGTATTCCTCGGTGAGCTTCACGAGGAGAGCCTTGGCCTCGTCGACCTTCTCCAGCGAATTGAGGGCGAAGGCCTTCTGGATCTGAACGCTCACCCAGAGCGGCGAATCCTTGGGAATCCGATCGAAGGCCGCGATCTCCGCGTCGTATCTCTTCGCGTTCTCGTAGGCCTCGGCGAGCGCCACATGAGCAAGAGGGAAGTCCGGCTTCAGGTAGAGCGAGAACTGCAGGAAGATGACGCCCATGTCGAGGCCACCTTCGCCGGCGAGCGCATCGCCGATGCCGTAGAACACCTCGGCGAGACCTTCGTTCGGGTTGGTGGCGACCAGCGGCGGCGTCTTGCCGTCCTCGATGTCCTTCAGCAGCGCCTCGGACAGCGGGTGCGGACCCGCCTTGGAAATATGAGTCTTGAGGGTCTCGATGGCGAGATCCCGGTCATTCATGTTGACCGCGTGGCGCGCATAGGCGTCGGCCACTCTGAGCGTGGTCGGGTTTCTCTTGAAGGCTTCGGCGTAGGCCTCGCTTGCGAGCTGGTGGCGCCCGGCAACGTCGGCGATGAGCGCGCGGTGATAGCGCTGATAGTACTGCGCCCAATCGGCGCTGCTCAGCGTGTCGAGCGTGGAGAGCGCATCGCTATGCTTGCCGTCGGCCTCCTGGACCCAGGCGCGGGCTAAGGTGGAGGTGAGGTCGGCGATAGGACCTTGGCGGGCGGCGCCGAAATGCTCCTCCGCCTGCTTGTAGTCGTGCTTCTTGAAGGCCTCGAGGCCGAGCATGAATTGGGCGACCCGATGGGACGGCTCGACGGCGGCAAGATCGTGGGCGAGCTCGATGGCGCGATCCCAGTTGGCCGCGGCGGTCTCAAGCAGGAAGGTCTGCTCGAGGATGATCTCGTTTTGGGGGTCGTCGGCGAGGGCCTTGGAGTAGAACTCGGCCGCAGCCATTGTATCGTGCCCGTCGCGCGCGATCCGGCCCGCGAGGTAATTGCCGAGAAGGGTGCCGGAGTCCGGGTCGCCGGTATCGGCCGGGATCACCTCCGAATAGGCGGCGGGTGCTGCAAGGATCGCTACGAGGAGAAGAGACCTCCACGCCCATCTGCGCAGAGTCCCCGATTCAGGGTTCATCATGTTCTCGGCTCGGCTCTCCGCCGCCCCAATTTCTGGTTCGTCTTATCCCCACGGCAAGGTTATGAGCTTTTCCCAACCGTGCCAAACCATAAAGCTTTTGAAGGCTAATCGCGGCGCGTTTATGGCTCGTTTTGCCGAAAAGCCTGCGGCTCCAAGGCCCTGCTACATATTGGCATAGTTCGGGCCGTCGCCGCCCTCGGGGGGAACCCAGGTGATGTTCTGGGCCGGATCCTTCACGTCGCAGGTTTTGCAGTGGACGCAGTTCTG
>CAZHCN010000337.1:0-2131 GCA_964530895.1 uncultured Methyloceanibacter sp.
GGGACCGGCTGCACAACCGGCTTCCCGGCCTGGTGGAGATCGAGATCGCGCGCGATTCCTGCCATGAGGGCTGCATCTATTACGGGCCGCCGATGCGGCTCGCTGCGGAGTAGGCCATGACGCGGAAGATCACCGGCTTGCGCCAGCTCGGATCGGAAGTGCCGGTTCCCAATTCGCCCGAAGAGGCCGAGCTCGAGCGGGTGCCGAACCCGCACGCCGACACGTCCTATGTGGCGCGCTTCACCGCGCCCGAATTCACCTGCCTCTGCCCCGTGACCGGACAGCCGGACTTCGCGCATTTCGTCGTGGACTATGCGCCGCGCGGCTTTCTGCTTGAATCGAAGTCGTTCAAGCTGTTCCTCGCCAGCTTCCGCAACACGGCCGCCTTCCACGAGGACGCGACGATTACCATCGGCAAGCGTATCGTCGACCTGGTTGAGCCGGCGTGGCTTCGGATCGGCGGCTATTGGTATCCGCGCGGCGGTATTCCCATCGACGTGTTCTGGCAGTACGGGACGCCGCCCGAAGGCGTGTGGATCCCCGATCAAGGCGTGGCGCCTTATCGCGGACGCGGGTGACCGTCACGACCGATCTCGTCATCACTAACGGCGATGCCGCTGGCGAGGTGCTTCGCCGCACGCTGGCGGGCGCCGAGGTCTTGCCTTGGCGCGATGTCCTGCATGAAGGGCCCGTGCCCTTCACCGAGACGCTTGCGGAGTTGACCCCGGTCCGGATCGAATACCTGGCGCGTGCCGGCGGCGGCGATCTCGGCGCCATCGAGTACGAACTTGTCGCACGCGATCGCGGCCTGGCCATGAGCGTCGAGTTCGACCGGGTGGTGCTGTGGTTCGAGCACGATCTCTACGATCAGCTTCAGCTCCTCCAAGTCCTCGACTGGTTCGCTGCGCATCCGCGCGCCGAGGGCACGCTGTTTGTGGTCCAAGCGGAGGACTATCTCGGCCGGCAGGAACCGGAGGATATCGAAAGGCTTGCGGCAACGGCCGAGGCTGTCACGCTAGCCCAGCTCGATCTGGCCAAACGCGCCTGGTCCGCTCTTCGCCAGCCGACACCCGAAGTGTGGGCTCACCTACTCGATGAGGACACTTCCGCGCTGCCCTTCTTGCGGGGCGCCGTGCTCCGCATTTTGGAGGAACTGCCTGGCCGCGACGGGCTGTCACGCACCGAGCGGCAGACGCTGGCGAGCATCGAGACGGTGGAGTCCATCACCGCGCTTGGCCTGTTCGTCGCCGTGCAGAAGCTGGAGGAGGCCGAGTTCATGGGCGATTGGAGCTTCTGGCGCCTGCTCGATCAATTCGCGCTCGCCGACGAGCCGCTCATCGCCGGGCTCGAGGCGGCGCCGTTCCAGCATACCCAACCGGATCTGGCGAAAGCCTATCTCACGAGCAGGCTCTCCCTCACCTCGCTCGGCAAGGCCGTGCTGGCCGGCGGGGCCGACTGGACGGAGCATCACACGGTCGACCGCTGGTGGGGCGGCACGCATCTGACCGACGACGCGCTATGGCGCTGGGACGAAGCAGCGGAGGAACTAATCCCTCCGCCTCACTGAGTGGCGATAATGCGTCCGGGTTCAGTCAGAGCGGCCGGAGCGCTTCGTGAGACGATCGATTTCCATCAACTCCCCGAGGAGCGGTGCGAGCTCCTTCAGGGGCACCATGTTGGGTCCGTCCGAGGGCGCGTGATCGGGATCTTGATGGGTCTCGATAAACAACCCGGCCACCCCCACGGCCACCGCGGCGCGGGCCAGCACCGGCACGAAGCGCCGTTCGCCGCCGCTCGAGGTCCCCTGCCCCCCCGGCTGCTGCACAGAGTGGGTGGCATCGAAGATCACCGGCGCGCCCGTCTCGGCGAGGATCGGCAGCGCCCGCATGTCGGAGACGAGCGTGTTGTAGCCGAAGGACACGCCGCGCTCGGTGACGAGGACATTGGGATTGCCGGCGCCGACCACCTTGGCCACCACGTGGCGCATGTCCCACGGCGCGAGGAACTGTCCCTTCTTCACATTCACTGTCTTGCCGGTCTTGGCCGCTGCCACGAGGAGGTCGGTCTGGCGGCAGAGAAAGGCGGGGATTTGGAGGACGTCGACCGCTTCGGCCGCGGCGGCGCATTGGCC
>CAZHCN010000338.1:0-2127 GCA_964530895.1 uncultured Methyloceanibacter sp.
CGAATTGCGGCAGGATGGTCGAGCGGCGCGACCACATCTTGATGATGGCGTTGGACCCGCTTCCGCGCGCCTTCTCCGCCTTCTTCAAAAGATAGCCGTCGACGAACGGGCCTTTCCAGATCGAGCGTGCCACGTGCGTTACCTCTTCTTCTTCTGATGGCGGCTGCGCAGGATGAATTTGTTGCTCGCCTTGTTGGAGCGCGTCTTCTTGCCCTTGGTCGACTTACCCCACGGTGTGACCGGGTGCCGGCCGCCGGAGGTGCGCCCCTCGCCACCGCCATGAGGATGATCGACCGGGTTCATGGCCACGCCACGAACCACGGGCCTACGACCCTTCCACCGCATGCGCCCGGCCTTGCCGAACGACACGTTGGAGTTGTCGGGGTTCGACACCGCACCGACCGTCGCCATGCACTCGGACGGCACCATGCGTGTCTCGCCGGAATTGAGCCGCAGGATCGCGTAGCCCGCATCGCGGCCCACGAGCTGCACATAAGTGCCCGCCGCGCGCGCGATCTGGCCGCCTTTGCCCTGCTTCATCTCCACATTGTGGACGATGGTGCCGATCGGCATGTTGGCGAGCGGCATCGCGTTGCCGGGCTTCACGTCGGCCTTCTCGTCGGCGATCACCGTGTCGCCAGGCGCGAGCCGTTGCGGCGCCAGGATGTAGGCGAGCTCGCCGTCCTCGTATTTGATGAGGGCGATGAACGCCGTCCGGTTCGGATCGTATTCGAGCCGCTCAACGGTCGCCGGCATGCCGCGCTTCGTCCGCTTGAAGTCGACCACGCGATAGGTGCGTTTGTGGCCACCGCCGCGGTGCCATACCGAGACGCGCCCGTGGTTGTTGCGGCCGCCCGACTTGGTCAGCCCCTCGGTCAGCGCCTTGACGGGCTTGCCCTTCCACAGATGACTGCGGTCGACGAGGACCAGCTGCCGCTGGCTCGGTGTAGTGGGTTTGAAGGTCTTGAGCGCCATCTTCGTCATATTCCTGTGGTCACGTCGATCCGCTCGCCTTCGGCGAGCCTGACGATCGCTTTCTTCACGTCCTTTTGGCGCCCCGCGATACCGCGGAAGCGCTTGACCTTGCCCTTGCGGGTCAGCGTGTTCACCGCCAGCACTTTGACGCCGAACAGCGTCTCCACTGCCTTCTTGATCTCGGGCTTGGTCGCGTCGCCGCGCACCTTGAACACCACCTGGTTAGACTCCGACGCGGCCGTCGATTTCTCGGTGATGACCGGCGCGAGGATCACGTCATATGCCGCAAGCGAGCTCATTTGAATCGTGCCTCCAGCGCCTCGAGCGCCGCCTTCGTCAGCACGAGCGTGTCGTGCCGCAAGATGTCGTACACGTTGATGCCCTGCACCGGCAGCACATCGACTTTGGGAATGTTGCGCGCCGCGCGGGCAAAGGCGTCATGCACCTCGGCCCCGTCCACGATCAGCGCCGAACCGAAACCGAGCTTGGCAAAGCGCGATTTCAGCTCTTTCGTCTTGCCCTCTTTCAGCTCGCAATTCTCGATCACGACGAGCGTGTCGGTCTTTGCCTTGGACGACAGCGCGTGGCGGAGCGCGAGCGCCCTCACCTTCTTCGGCAACTCGATGGCATGATCGCGCGGCTTCGGGCCGAACGCCTTGCCGCCGCCCCGGAAGATCGGCGCCTTCTTGCTGCCATGACGCGCCCGGCCGGTACCCTTCTGGCGGTACATCTTGGCCGTGGTCGCATTGATCTGAGAGCGATCCTTGGACGCCGCCGTGCCGGCCCGCCGCTTGGCGAGCTGGTAGCGCACCATGCGATGCAGGATGTCGGCCCGGGGCTCGAGGCCGAACACCTCGTCCGAGAGCTCCACGGTGCCTGCCTTCTTGGCGTCGAGGGTTGTTACGTCCGCTTTCATCACGCGTTGTCCCCGCCCTCTGCCGGCTGAGCGGCTTGTGTATCGGCCTCCGGCGCCGCTTGCTTCTCGTCGCCACCCTTGTTGCGGAACGCGCCGGGCTTCGGCGCCTCGTCGGGCAGCGCGCGCTTCACGGCATCCCGCAACAGCACCCAGCCGCCCTTCGCACCGGGAACGGCGCCGCGGATCATGATCAGGCCGCGCTCGACATCGGTCTTCACCACCCGCAGATTCTGCGT
>CAZHCN010000339.1:0-2107 GCA_964530895.1 uncultured Methyloceanibacter sp.
TCCGTGGACGACACGCCGGCCGGCGGCGGCGCGGGCATGGTCATGCGCGCGGACATCGCGGGCGCGGCGCTCGATGCTGCGCGCAAAACTGCGCCTTCCGGTACGCCCCTCTTCTATCTCTCGCCACGTGGCAAGCCCTTGACCCAGGAGCGCGCAAGGTCGCTTTCGCAAGGCCCTGGCGTGGTTTTGCTGTGCGGCCGCTTCGAAGGCATCGATGAGCGCGTGCTGGAGGCGCGCAACGTGGAGGAGATCTCCATCGGCGACTACGTGCTCTCCGGCGGCGAGCTCGCCGCGATGGTCCTGCTGGACGCTTGCGTCCGGCTGCTGCCTGGCGTCGCCGGCAACGAGGTCTCGCTCGAAGACGAGAGCTTCGCCTCGGGCCTCCTGGAATATCCGCACTACACGCGGCCGCGCGAATGGGAAGGCCGCGCCATCCCCGACGTGCTTCTCTCCGGCGATCACGAGAAGATCGCCAAATGGCGGCGTGCGCAGGCGGAAAGCCTCACCAAGGCGCGCCGGCCTGACCTATATCAACGCCACGCCAAGGATAAGCCGTAAGGGTGCTGGGCGCCTCATCCCGCCAATGGTATTGGCAAGCACGTCTCGAAACGCGACCGAGGAGCTGGGCATGAAAGAGTTGATACTCGCCGGGATCGTGACCTTTGGACTGTCCGGTGGCGCCGCCGCGCAGGACGCCGACGTCGCGGCGGGCAAGGCTTACGCGCAGCAGGTCTGCGCCACCTGCCATGCGGTCGAGCCGGGCGAACAGGACTCCCCGCTTTTCGAGGCCCCGACCTTCCAATCCGTGGCCGACACGCCTGGCATGACCGAGATGGCGCTTTCCGTCTGGCTGCAGAGCTCCCACCCGACGATGCCCAATATTGTCCTCAGCCAGGACGAGATGCGGAACGTGGTGGCCTATATCCACAGCCTGAAGGGCAAAGGGTAAACGCCTGCGTTCGGGCCGGCTTTCGCCCGAAATCCATCGACAACGGGGAAAACCTAGGCTAGGAAACCCCCGCCGGCCGCGCCTTAGGGCTTGGGCCGGCATCTCTGGATCAATCAAAAAGAATGGCGTTCGCAACGAGGCCAAAAGGCCAAGGCAGACGCCCGTGAAAGGCTTAGCTATGGATATCATTGCCCAGCTCGATAAAGAGCAGCTCGCCGAGCTGACCAAGAAGCGCAGAGTGCCCGAATTCGGTCCCGGCGACACCGTCCGCGTCAACGTCAAGGTGGTGGAAGGCGAGCGCTCCCGCGTCCAGGCCTATGAGGGCGTGTGCATCGGCCGCTCCGGCGGCGGCATCAACGAGAACTTCACCGTCCGCAAGATTTCCTACGGCGAGGGCGTCGAGCGCGTGTTTCCGATCTATTCGCCGCTGATCGATTCCATCGACGTGGTGCGCCGCGGCCGGGTCCGCCGCGCCAAGCTCTATTATTTGCGCGGCCGCCGCGGCAAGGCCGCCCGCATCCCTGAGCGCCAGGACGTGCGCGGCAAGAAGAAGGAAGCCTTCAAGGGCTTCACCAAGCCGAAAGGCCCCGCCGACGACCTCAAGCTCATCGCCGGGATCACGCCGGATCTCGAGAAGAAGCTCAACAAGCTCGGCCTCATCAAGTTCGAGCAGATCGCCAATTTGACCGACGACGAGATTGCCCAGCTCGACGATGCTTTGTCGCTCGGCGGCGCCATCGAGAACGAAGACTGGGTCGCCAAGTCCGTCGCCCTCATGGCGGAGACCACGGCTGACGAGGTCCCGGCCGAGGATGAAGGTGAAGGCGAAGCCGCCGAGGCCGCGCCGGCGGAAGCCGACACGAAGGGGTAGCGCCCTCTGTCGCCTCATGGCCGGGCCTGTCCCGGCCATGCACGATTTCTTCGCCGATGGCCCCTAGACGTGGACGCTCGCCCGCTTGGCAAGCCGGTATCCAATCGCTATTTGACGCCTAACGAAGCCCGAAACACCGAAAACCCTGAGAAAATGGCCAAGCCCCGCACGCTCTACGACAAGATCTGGGACGAGCACCTGGTCCACGAGGCGCCGGACGGCACCTGTCTGATCTATATCGACCGCCATCTCGTGCACGAGGTGACGAGCCCGCAGGCCTTCGAGGG
>CAZHCN010000340.1:0-2080 GCA_964530895.1 uncultured Methyloceanibacter sp.
AGCTCCTCCTTGAAGGTGGTGACCACCGACACGCTATCGAACACGGCATCGACGGCGACCTTGGGCGCGCCTTGCACGCCCGCGAGCACTTCCTGCTCTTTCAGGGGGATGCCGAGCTTCTCGTAGGTCTTCAGCAGCTCAGGGTCGACCTCGGACAGGCTCTTCGGCCCCTCCGTGCTCTTCGGCGCGGAGTAGTAATAGAGCTCCTGGAAGTCGATCTTCGGGTAGTGGACGTTGGCCCATTTGGGCTCTTGCATGGTCTGCCAGCGGCGGAAGGCCTCAAGACGCCAGTCGCGCAGCCAGTCCGGCTCGCCCTTCTTCGCCGAGATAAAGCGGACCACCTCCTCGTTCAGGCCCTTCGGGGCCGTGACCGATTCGATGTCGGTGAAGAAGCCGTATTTGTATTTGTCGACGTCGATCTGCTTGACGCGTTCGACGGTCTCTTGGACTGCTGCCATGACTAACTGTCTAAATTCCCTTGTTAAGCAAGCCGCTTAGGCCGCTTCCTTCGAGTTCTGCTTGAGCCGCTTGACCAGCTCGCCAAAGGCGCTCAGGTACCTTTGGATATCGGTATTCTCGCTGCCAAAACCAAGGCTTACGCGGACGGCGCCGTGAGCGATCTCAGGGCTCGCGCCCATGGCGGCGAGCACGTGCGAAGCCTCGACCTTTCCAGAGGAGCAGGCCGAGCCCGCGCTTACGGCAATACCGGCGAGGTCGAGCCCGATCACCAGCGTCTCGGCCTTCACGCCCGGCACGGCGATACACGACGTATTGGGGAGGCGCGGGACGCCTGAAGACAGCAACACGGCGTCGGGGCGAAGCGTGCGCACACCCTCCTCCAGGGTGTCCCGGAGCGCGGCGAGCGCCGTCATGTTGGCGAGGTCGGCAGCGGCAAGTTCGGCGGCGACGCCGAAGCCGACGATCCCCGCGACATTCTCCGTGCCGGCGCGGCGGCGGCCTTCCTGGCCGCCACCCTTTATGAGGGGCTCGACGCTCGCGCCTTCGGCCAGCACGAGCGCGCCCACACCTTTCGGTCCGCCGATCTTATGGGCCGACAAGGTCATCATGTCGGCACCGAGCGCCGTCATATCAAGGGGGATGCGGCCGGCCGCCTGCACCGCGTCGCTGTGGAGGATCCCTCCCGCGTCGTGGACGATCGCGGCCGCCTTCGCGACCGGCTGAATGGCGCCCGTCTCGTTGTTGGCGGTCATGAGCGAGACGAAGGGCCGCCAGCCGCCGGGCTTGTGCTTTTCGAGCTTCTTCCGAAGCACGTCGAGATCGACGACGCCATCCGCCGTCACCGGGATGATGGTCGTGGTCTCACGGTAGAACCGGCCGCCGGAGAGCACCGAAGGATGCTCGATCGCCGATAGGTAGCAATGCCAAGCCTCGCCCGATTGCGCCGCCAGCGCGAGCGCATTGGCTTCGGTACCGCCGCTCGTGAAGATGACGTTCGCAGGGCTCGCGCCCACAAGCTTGGCAACCTTGGTGCGGGCCTGCTCGATCGCCGCGCGGGCGGCTCTTCCTTCCGCATGCACCGAAGACGGATTGCCACTCAGAGCGAGCGCGTCAATGACCGCCTCACGCACTTCGGGTCGAAGGGGCGCAGTCGCGTTATGGTCGAGATAGGAGCGCTGGTTCATGCTCTGCCGAAGCTCGCGGCCGAATGCCGCCGGGTTAACGCTTGCATGAGCCCCGGTCGCTCATGCTATGAAGCGCGGCCTGACAATTGGACCGGTCCAAGCGCCCAGCTGATTTGGAACGGCGTTGTTTGGAACAATTCTAATCTCTTGTATAGGATTCTGACGCGGCAGAGTCAAGGTTTGCGGCATTAGTTGGCGCGCCCCCCACCTCGCCCCATATACCGGTAGCCGCTCCCATCAGCGAATAACGTCCAGTCGAGGCCAGTGTTTCATGCCTGAAGTCAATATCAGCGGCCCCGCCGGCCGGATCGAAGCCCGCTATCATCATCAGGGTTCTCCGAATTCGCCGGTCGCTCTCATCCTACACCCGCACCCGCAGTTCGGCGGGACGATGAATAACCAGGTCGTGTATCACCTGTACTACGCCTTCCAGAAAC
>CAZHCN010000341.1:0-2077 GCA_964530895.1 uncultured Methyloceanibacter sp.
AAGGAAATTCAGCGATGGAACGGTGGGTCGAAGAGACGCTCCATGGCGGCTTCCGTGTCCGCCTGAAGGCGGACCGGGTCCTCTTCGATAGTGAGACCGAACATCAGCAGCTGATCATCTTCGAGAACTCGGACTATGGCCGGGTGATGATGCTGGACGGCGTCGTCCAGCTCTCCACCCGGGACGAGTTCGTCTATCACGAGATGATGTCGCATGTGCCGCTGTTCGCTCACGGGAAGGCGAAGAAGGTGCTGATCGTCGGCGGCGGCGACGGTGGCGTGTTGCGCGAGGTGCTGAAGCACCCCGAGGTCAAGAGCGCGACGCTGTGCGAGATCGACCGCAGCGTGATCGACCTGTGCCGCGAGCATTTTCCGGACGTGTCGGCGGGTGCCTTCGACGACAAGCGCACGAACGTGGTCATCGCCGACGGCACCAAGTTCATGCACGAGACCGACGACCGTTTCGACGTCATTATGATCGATTCGACCGATCCCATCGGGCCGGGCGCGGTGTTGTTCACGAAGGAGTTCTACACCGACTGCCGCCGCGCGCTGAAGCCCGGCGGCGTCCTCGTCACCCAGAACGGTCTGCCGTTCCTGCAAGCCGCCGAGCTCAAGCAGTCGGTCAGCTATTTCCGCGACCTGTTCGACGACGCCTTTGCGTTCCTCGCCACCACGCCGAGCTATTTCGGCGGCTCCATGTCCTATGGCTGGGCCACCGACAACAAGAAGCTCAGGACGCACAAGCAGGAGAAGATCGAGCGGCGCTACAAGAAGGCAGGCGCCTTCCCGACACGCTATTGGCGCCCGGACATGCAGCTCGCGGCCTTCGCGCTCCCCAACTACATCCGCGAGCTGGTCGAGACCTAGCGGCTCTAAAGCCTCTCGAACTCCGGCAGGTCGCCCACCAGCGGCTGGCAATAGTCGTAGAACGCAGACGTCACGTTGTTGCGGCCGGAGAGAAACTCCTCCGGCACGTGCCGCGCATGGCGCGCCACCGCCGAGAGCTCGGCGCGGCCGAAGGCGCTGCGATAGCTGTCGATCGCGTTCGAGGTGCGGATGATAGTCACCGAGGCGCTCGTCTCGCCGCCGGCCGCGAGATCCGCCGCGTGGCGCCCGACGCCCCGCGCCTCCCTGGCGTCGACCACCGAGGTCTCCGGCCAGCAGCGTTGGAGGTAGCCGAACGTGTCGGCGCGCACGCGAGGGCTCTTGCCGCCGGCGGGCGTCAGCCCCTTCTTGAGGAAGTCGGCCAGCCCGTCGCCGAGCGCGCCGGAGCCGGAGAGCTGGACATTGCCGTGGGCGTCGACCTCGCCCGAGCGCATCAGCTGCGGGCCGATCTCCTTGCCGTCCGCGTCGCGGATGCCTTCGCTCACGGCGATCTGGCAGCGGCCGAGCTTGGAATAGACCGCATCCACGTCGGCGAGGAACTGCTCCATGACGAACGGTACCTCGGGCACATAGATGAGATGCGGCGCCGGGCGCTTGGCGGGATCGGCGTCCGTCTCGCGCATCTCGCGCGCGAGCGCGGCGGACGCGGTGAGGAAGCCCGCATTGCGCCCCATGATGACGTTGATCTTGATGCCGCCGAGGCTCGCATTGTCGAGCGCATCCCCCATATGGGCGAGCGTCACGAAGCGTGCGGCGGACGGAAAGCCCGGCGTGTGGTCGTTCTCGCGCAGATCGTTGTCGATCGTCTTCGGCACGTGGAAGCAGTGCATCACGTAGCCCGCCGCTTGCGCCTTCTCGCTGACGATGCGGCATGTGTCGGCGGAATCGTTGCCGCCGATATAGAAGAAATAGCGGATGTCGTAATCGCGGCAGCCTTCCAGGATCATGTCGCAATAGGCATCGTCGGGCTTGTCGCGCGTGGACCCGAGCGCGGCGGACGGCGTGCGGGCGATGCGCTCGAGCCGCTCCGCCGAGATATTGGTGAGGTCGACTAGCTCTTCCGGGTGGCCTTTGGAGATGCCGCGCACGCCATGGCGCGTGCCGAAGATCTGCTTTACCTTGCCTTGCGCGGCGAGGCCGGACTTCAAGCCCTCGATGACGCCGACCAGCGATTGACTGATGACGGCGGT
>CAZHCN010000342.1:0-2075 GCA_964530895.1 uncultured Methyloceanibacter sp.
GCCGTGGCCGAGCGGAGCTCGACGATCAGGTTCTGGATTTCGGCCTCGGGGATATTGGCCTGAACCACATCCCAGCCGGGCCAGCCGGGGCGCGCATCGAACCCCAAGATCTGCCCCCGATGGGACGACACAATGGAGTTGATGCGCGCCGTGGCCTCCGATGGTACGGCGATCTCGACCGCCATGACCGGCTCGAGCAGCACGGGCTGGCATTGCGGCATGCCCTCGGTCATGGCGATGCGTCCCGCCTGGCGAAACGCCATGTCCGAGGAATCGACCGAGTGGTAGGACCCGTCGATGAGACACACCGCGACGTCCACCACGGGGAAGCCGAGCGGCCCCGCGTGCAGATAGTCGCGCACGCCGATCTCGACCGAGGGTATGTAGTTCTTGGGCACCACACCGCCGGTGATCTTGTCGGAGAACTCGAAACCCTGCCCCCGCGGCAACGGCCCAATGGTCACCACCACGTCGCCGAACTGGCCGTGGCCGCCCGACTGCTTCTTATGGCGCCCGCGCACCTCGGTCGATTTGCGGATGGTCTCCTTGTAGGGAATGTGCCGCGGGTGGGTGGCGGCGTCGATGCCGTATTTGCGGATGAGGCGCTCCAGCGCCACGCGCAAATGCATCTCCCCCTGCCCCCACAGCACCATCTCGCCCATGTCCTGGTCGTGGCTGAGGGAGAGCGACGGGTCCTCCTCGATGATCTTGGCGAGCGCGGTCGTGAGCTTCACCTCGTCCTTCTTCTCCTTGGCTTCGATGGCGAGCCCGAACACCGGCTCGGAGATCTCCGCAGGTGCAATCTTGACCGAGGCGCCCTTCTCCGTGGAAAGCGTGTCGCCCGTCTTGACGCTCTCGAGCCGGCCGAAGGCCACCGTGTCGCCCGCTTGCGCCGCATCGCGCTTCGCCGGCTCCTGGCCCAAGAGGCTGAACACGCCGGAAATGCGCTCCTCGCTCTCGCCGCCATACACGGAGGCGCCGTCGGCGAACTTGCCGGCGAGAATGCGCGCGAGCGACAGCTTGCCGCCATGCGCCGTGTGGAAGGTCTTCATCACATAGGCGCAAGAGTCGTCATCGGCCACGCCGAGCCGCTCGGCCGTGCTGTCGACGAACGGCGCCTCATGACGCAGCGCCTTCAACAGGCGCAATATGCCGTTGCCGTTCTCCGCCGAGCCGAGCAGCACCGGGCAGATCAGCCCTTCACGCAGCTCCTGGGCGAGATCGTCGAACACCTTGTCGCGCGGCGGCGGCACGTCCTCCAAAAGCTGCTCCATCAGCTCGTCGTCATAGTCGGCAAGCTGCTCGAGCATGGAGAAGCGTGCGTCCTTCTCGCGCTCGGCAAGCGTCGCCGGGATCTCAATCACTTCGCTCGACGCATGCTCGCGATAGACATGGGCCCGCTCCAACGCCAGATCGATGAAGCCGGTGACGATGTCGTTCTCCCAGATGGGCACCTGGCGCAGCACGAGCGGCTTGGTCGAGGCGGGCTGGAGCATCGGCACGATGTCGCGCACGCGCGCCTCCGCCTTGTCGATCTTGTTGAGGAACAGGAAGTGGGGGATGCCGCGGTCCTCGAGCTGCTTGAGAATGAGCTGGAGCGCCGGGAGCTTCTTCGCGTCCGGCTCGCACACCACGACCGCCGCGTCGCACGCGGTCAGCACGTTGGCGGCGTCGGCCTGGAACTCGATGGAGCCCGGGCAATCGAGGAAGGTGAAACTGTCGTCGAGGAATTCGACCGTGGCCACGTTGAGCTCGACGCTCATGCCGTGATGGCGGGCTTCGTCTGAGGCGTCGCCCACCGAGTTCTTGGCGGCGGTGGAGCCCTGCCGGTTGATGGCGCCGGTCCGCGCCAGGATGGATTCAAGAAGTGTCGTCTTACCGCTGAGATAGGGGCCAACCAGTGCGATGCAGCGGGCGCTGCGGGCTGGTTGGCCCTGCGCTTGGCCCATGCTCTCCTCCCTTACTGAACGCCGCAGGAAGGGCCGGTTTTCGGCTCTTCTCCCCCTGCGCGAGCCCTTGATGACGCTATCGTGTCAAGCCGAAGGCCCTCTGGCAAGGGCCGCGATTCGGAGCCC
>CAZHCN010000343.1:0-2072 GCA_964530895.1 uncultured Methyloceanibacter sp.
GTGTGGGAGCCCTATGTCGGGGCCTATGAGGAGATGATCCGCGGCACCGCGACCGCGGATGCGCCCTGGTACGTGGTGCCGGCGGACCACAAATGGTTCACCCGCCTCGTGGTCTCCGCGGCGGTGGTCGAGCGGCTGGAGCAGATCGATCCGCAATTTCCGACCGTCGACGACGCCCAACTCAAGCAGCTCGAGGCGGCCCGCACCTCGCTGATGGGCTGACCGCAGTCGACCGGGATCGTTGCCGCGACGCTTCCGCATCCGGAGCGTGCCAATCCTTTCCCCTCCTCCCACGACGCGGGCGAACGGGGTTCCCCCGAGGGGGTGGCGCGCCGAAAAGCGCAGTCCTAATGGCTCGCGTCTAGAGACGCGCGGGCGCCTCTCGGCGCGCCACATGCGCTCAAGCAGCGAAGCGTCAGCGCATGCTATTTGCGGCGATTTCTCAGTCACCGGGCCGCGCTTTCGCCGTTCGTGCCCCGCTTCCCTGGACCGGACATTACATCGACGGACGGGTCCGCGTTTGGGATAGGCGGAACGGACGTCAGCCAGCTCCTGGCAGAACCTCGTAGTGGGTCCGGGCGGAGCCCCGATGCCGCCCGAGCGGCTCGCTCGCGTACGAGCCCCGCAGGCGCCGCCCCTCGCCCCGCGTCATGACGCCTCATGAGCACGCCCCTTCAGCGGACGAGGTGATGCGAGCATAAGGGACGCGCGAAGGTCGGGGATAAATAGTCGCAGCCTGCAAACCCAAGCTTTTGAAAGCACGCCACAAATGAGGCAGGACGTGCCCGTATATGGCCTCATCCGGCTCCTCCTTTCGCCCCATTATTTTTGAGGATGGCGGCTTCCACCAACATCAAAAGGAAGTGTGATGAAGGCGATCATTTTCGCCGTCGCGAGTCTTGTTGTTGTGACGGCATCAGCCACCCCAAGCGTCGCCCGGCCCAATTACCAAGGTCTGGCTCCTTCGAGCATCTCTTCAGGCCATCGGTCCCCGGCTCTGCGGCAAGCATCCCGTAGCAGAGGTCACACCAGCAGCCATTATGCGTCGACCCAGCGCAGCCGGTACTCTTCGCCTGCCCATCGGAGCCGGCAATATTCTTCTTCCTCTCGCTCGCGCCATTACGTGCAGCATGCGAGCCGCAGCCATGGCACGCGGACGGCCCACGCCGGCGTCGGCGCCAGACCCGCGCGTTGGTGCGGCTGGTGGATGCGGACGCAGAAAGGCGGCGGCCCTGAGTACAACCTCGCCGCCAATTGGCGCCATTGGGGACGTCCTAGCGGCCCTCGAGTCGGCGCCGTGGTCGTGTGGTCCCACCATGTCGGCATGATCACCGGCCGGACCGCCGGCGGCGAGTGGATCGTAAAGTCGGGCAATGACGGCGGCGCGGTGCGCGAGCGGCCACGATCGGTCGCCGGCGCCGTGTTCCGCGTCTGATTTTGCGATCAATGCCGTGGGAACCCTCTCCCCTGTCGGGAGAGGATTTTCCACCGACGACGCCTTACTTAACCGGCCCCATCCCCCGACGAACGGATAGGATCAAATCGCCAGGCCATGCGTTATCTTTGGCTGATAGTGCTCTCTACACCAAAAAGAGGAAACGTCATGGTCAGGATTTCCATCGCAGCCCTTCTGGCTCTCTTCAGTCTTTCCCCAGCCTATGCCGCCACCGACATGTGCACCGATGCGCATATGCAGCAGATGGATGGCATGATCGCCGAGATGACCGACGCCGAGAAGAAAAAGGAGGCGACGATGCATCTCGACATGTCGAAAGCGGCAATGAAGGCCGGCGACATGGATGGATGCATGAAGCACATGGACGAGGCGCATAAGGCGATGGGCTTGAACTGACCCAGTCTAAGGCCTGATCCGCGCGTTCAGCGTGCCTTGAGCGAGCGCTTGAAGCTGTCATAGAGCGTGCGCGCGTTCTGATTGAATTGCGGCAGCTGCTCGGCCACCTCGGTCCGCAAGCGTGCGACCGCGCCCTTGCCGAGCGCCGTCTCCAGCGACCGCGCGTATTCCGGAATGTCGGCCCAGTCGTCCACGGTCCTGCCGGTGATCTCGACATGGT
>CAZHCN010000344.1:0-2069 GCA_964530895.1 uncultured Methyloceanibacter sp.
CCATCGAGGCGGTGAAGCAGGACCGCGGCGACGCAAGGCAGAAATATCTGCTGCGCCGCGTGGCGGTGGCGGGCTTCGCCGCTATGAACATCATGCTGCTGTCGATCTCCGTGTGGTCCGGCGAGGGAGGCGACATGGACCCGGCGGTCGCCTCGCTGTTCCACTGGCTGTCGGCGCTGATCGCACTCCCCACCGTGGTCTATGCGGGCCAGCCGTTCTTCGCGTCGGGCTTCGCCGCGCTGAAAGGCCGGCGTCTCAACATGGACGTGCCGATCTCGCTCGCCATCATCCTCGCCACGGGCATGAGCCTCTATCAGACCATGCTCGACAACCAGCAGGTCTATTTCGATGCCGCCGTCACGCTGCTGTTCTTCTTGCTCGTCGGCCGCTATCTCGACGAGACCTTGCGGGTCCGCGCGCGCGGCGAGGCGCAGAATCTCCTCAGCCTGCAGAGCGGCATCGCCACGGTGCTCGACGGGGACGGCACCCAGCGCAAAATTGCGGCCCATGCGCTTCGCCCCGGCGACCGCCTGCTCGTTGGAGCCGGCGAACGGGTCGCTGCCGACGGCGTCGTCTGTGAAGGGCGCGGCCAGGTGGACCAGAGCCTCATCACCGGCGAGACGACGCCGGCGGAGGTGAAGCAGGGCGATCCGGTTTACGCGGGCACGCTCAATCTGACGCAAAGTCTGCAGATCGAGGTTACCGCGGCCGACGACGCGACGCTGCTCGCCGAGATCGGCCGGCTGATGATGGCGGCGGAGCAGGGCAAAGCGCGTTACCGCCGTCTCGCCGACCGTGCGGCGCAGATCTACGCCCCGGCGGTGCACGGCCTCGGCCTCGCGACGTTTCTCGGCTGGCTCGCCTTCGGCGCCCCGTGGCAGACGGCGCTCACCTACGCCATTTCCGTGCTGATCATCACCTGCCCGTGCGCGTTGGCGCTTGCCGTGCCTGCCGTGCAGATCGCCGCCGCGAGCCGGCTCTTCAAGCGGGGCATCATGGTCAAGGCGCCGGACGGGCTCGAGCGCATCGCCGAGATCGACATGGTGGTGTTCGACAAGACCGGCACGCTGACCCTCGGCAAACCGCAACTCGTCGACGACACGGATATTTCGGATACGGACATGGGAGCGGCGGCGGCGCTTGCCGCGGCGAGCCACCATCCGTACGCCCGCGCCCTCGTCACGGCGGCGGAAGGCCGGCTCGGCGCCGTCCAGCCGGCTTCGGGCGTGGAGGAGACCCCGGGCGAGGGGCTCAAGCGGATGTCGGCGCAAGGCGAAGAGCGGCTCGGCTCGGCCGCGTGGTGCGGGGCAGAGGCCGAGAGCAGCGATGGCGCGGAAGTCTGGTATCGGCGCGGCACGGAGCGGCCGGTGCGTTTCCGCTTTGCCGACGCGATCCGTCCAGACGCGGCCGAGACGGTCGCGGCGCTGAAGAGCCGCGGCTATGGAATCGCGCTTCTCTCCGGCGACCGCAAAGGCGAGGCGGAGCGGATGGCGCACGCCGCCGGCATCGACGATTGGCACGCAGGCCTCAAGCCGGCCGACAAGATCGCGTGGCTCGAGACCCGCGCACGAGAGGGGCGCAAAGTGCTCATGGCCGGCGACGGGCTGAACGATGCGCCGGCCCTTGCCGCGGCGCACGCCTCCATCTCGCCCGCAACCGCCGCCGATATTAGCCAGCGCGCGGCCGATTTCGTGTTCCAGGGCGCGAAGCTGAGCTCAATCGTCGAGGCGATCAAGACGGGCCGGCGTGCGCGCGCCATGGCCTTGCAGAATTTCGGCGTGGCGGCGGTCTACAACGCGATCTGCGTGCCGCTTGCCATGTTCGGCTTCGTCACGCCCCTGATCGCCGCCATCGTCATGTCGAGCTCTTCTATACTGGTGACGCTGAACGCGTCTCGGCTTGCCGGGGAGGGGCGCTCATGACGGCGCTTGCCTGGCTGATCCCCGCGGCGCTTGTTCTCGCCGGACTTGGCCTCGCCGCCTTCCTGTGGGCATTGCGCGCGGGTCAGTTCGATGATCTCGAAGGCGCCGCCTATCGCGCGCTCGAGGACGAGCCGCCGGACGACGAGA
>CAZHCN010000345.1:0-2063 GCA_964530895.1 uncultured Methyloceanibacter sp.
ACCTGGAACATCAACGGCATCAAGGCGCGCATCGACGCCGCCACCACCTGGCTCAAATCGGCCTCGCCCGACATCGCCTGCCTGCAAGAGATCAAATGCGCCGACGAGGCCTTCCCGGGGGAGGCGTTCGAGGACCTCGGCTATAACGTCGCCGTCCACGGCCAAAAGGGCTTCAACGGCGTGGCGGTGCTGTCGAAGCTCCCGCTGGACGACGTGACGCCCGGCCTTGCCGGCGATCCGGAAGACGTGCAGGCGCGCTACCAGGAGGCTTGCATCTCCGTGCCGTCCGGCGCGCTTCGCGTGGTGAACATCTATCTGCCGAACGGCAACGGCGCGCCTGAAAAGTTCGCCTACAAGCTCGCTTGGATGAGCCGGCTCAAGGAGCGGGTGAAAACGCTCCTCGCCCTCGAGGAGCCGTTCGTGATCGCCGGCGACTTCAACGTCATCCCGGCGCCGGAGGACGTCTACAACCCGGCTGCGTGGATGGACGATGCGCTGTTTCGCCCGGAGACCCGCGCTCATTTCCAGGCGCTCGTCAACTTGGGGCTCACCGACGCCTTCCGGGCGTGCCACGACGAGCCGCACCGCTTCACTTTCTGGGACTACCAGGCGGGCGCCTGGCAGAAGAACCACGGCTTACGTATCGACCATCTGCTCTTGTCGCCGCAGGCAGCCGACAGGCTTGTCGCATGCGAGATCGACCCCAACCCGCGGAGCTGGGAGAAGCCGTCCGATCACGTCCCGATTGTCGTTGAGCTGTCGCTTTAGGGCCGGAGACCGAGCCCGCCGTCCTGAACGCCGAAGCCGACGGACATGCCCATGGCGGCGGGCGGTACCACGTCCACCGGGCCGAGCTGAGGCTGGTTCGCGGCGGAGAGCGCCGGCGCGGAGGGTTTGGAGACGGCATGGCTCGGCGGCGCCGCCATCCGATCGCTCGACGTGGCCTTGGCGGTGGTCGCGACCGTCCGGTTCGGCCCGCCGAGCTGCGGCAGCAGGTCCTCGGCCTCTTTACGGGTCGCGTTGTCGGCGTGGGTGAAGGCTTCTTGATAGAGCTGTCCGATCCACTCCGCGTCGCGGGTGCTCGACTGCGCGTTCTCGTTGGCGAGCGTCAGTAGAGCAAGGCCCCTCGCCTCTCTGTGGCTCACCCCTTCGCCACGCCATAGAAGCTCGCCAAGGACGGCCTGCGCCGCGGCGTGCTGCTTGCGGGCGGCCATGGCGAGCCAGTTGGCGGCGATGGTCGAGCTTTTCTCCACGCCGGTCCCTTTGAGATAGAGCCGCCCAAGCTGATATTGGGCCTCGGCATTGCCGAAATAGGCGCCGGCGTGACGGAACAGTCCGGCGGCGTAGCCAGGATCCGGCTGAAGCGACATGGCCGGAATGCCGCCCACATAGTATTGACCGAGCGCGACGAACGACTCGCCAACATATTTCGCGATCGGGCTCGACGAAGGGATGTCGGCGTACTGATCGGCGATGCGCTGGAAGTAGTAGAACGCCTTGGCGTCGTCCTTGGGCACATCTTGGCCGGAGGCATAGAGGCGCGCGAGCTTGAGCTGCGCGCCGAGCACGCCACGCTTGGCCGCATATTCGAGGGCCGGAACGGCCGCAGCCATCTCGCCATCCTTCATTGCGCTAGCGCCTTGGCGGTAGGCCTCGGTGGCCGAGGTATAAGGCGGCGGGTTGTCCGCGCCGCCGACCGCGGCCGGCGCCAGGAGGATGAACGCGGCGAGCGCGTTGCCCAGGGTGCTTGCGCTAAATATCGCCATAGCACACCACCTCTGCCGAACCGCCGGGATGGGTCACGGCGCCGGTCCGCGCCGGCCCCACCTCGTTCGCGTACTTCCACAGATAACCGTTCTGGAACGACGACTTCGGCGCCTTCCAGTTCTTGGCGCGCGCCGCGAGCTCGTCTGCACTCAGCTCGATGTCGATGAGGCCGTTGTCGGCGTCGAGAACGATCATGTCGCCGTCGCGCACAAGCGCGATGGGACCGCCGATCGCCGCCTCGGGCCCGACATGGCCGACGCAGAAGCCGCGCGTGGCGCCGGAGAAGCGGCCGTCGG
>CAZHCN010000346.1:0-2061 GCA_964530895.1 uncultured Methyloceanibacter sp.
TTCGCTGAAAGGAGGGGATGCTGACAGGCCGGGCAGGAGCGGGACCCGGGCCGTTGTTTCCCCTTTCAGCACCCGGTGCGGGAACCAGGTGGGACAGGCGCCCGCTCCGAGTCGTGACGCGAAAACGAACACGTCAGTTTTCGTTGGCCATCCGGGGCAGGGAGATCCCCGTCGGCAACACGGGAGATAGAGGACGCCGCGGACCTCCACTGTGACGCCCCTCACAATGGGGAGTCGAAGAGCGTTTCACCTCCGGGCCTCGCGCTTTAAGATTGAGCCACCAACCGCCGGAGGGATTGTGCCGCTCTACGACGCCTTCATTTCCTATAGCCACGCCAAGGACAAGCCGGTCGCCGCGGCGCTTCAGTCGGTGATCCAGAAACTCGGCAAGCCCTGGTACCGGCGGCGCGGCTTGCGCGTCTTTCGCGACGACACGAGCCTGTCGGCCACCCCGCATCTTTGGCCGTCCATCGAGCAGGCGCTCTCCGAGTCCCGTCACCTGATCCTGATCACCTCGCCAGAGGCGGCCGCCTCGCCCTGGGTCGGCAAGGAGATCGAATACTGGCTCGAGAACAAGAGCCCCGACACGCTGTTCATCGGCGTCACCGACGGCGAGCTTGCCTGGGACGAGGCCGGCGGCGACTTCAAGTGGACCGCCGAGACGCCGCTGCCGAAGCCCCTCAAAGGCGCCTTCGCTGCGGAGCCGAAATGGGTCGATCTCCGCTCCTATCGCGACGGCGCCGATCCGCGTAATGCCAAGTTCATCGAGCACGGCGCCGACTTCGCCGCCGTCATCCACGGCATGCCGAAGGAAGATCTCCTGTCCCAGGAGGTCCGCCAGCAGCGCCGCGCACTCACCCTCGCCGTCGGCGCCGCAGGCCTCCTGCTCGTGCTGGCGATCGGCGCCGTGACCGCGGGCATCATCGCCAAGCAACAGCAGACCCGCGCCGAGCGCAATTTCGCTGCCGCCAAGGACACGGTGAACGGTCTGATCTTCCAGATCTCGCAAGGGCTGCGTGACGTCGAGGGCATCAGGGTCGAAAGCCTCGACAAGATCCTCGGCCAAGCGCGCAAGACCGTCGAGCGGCTGACCGAGACGGACCCAGACAACCCCGAGCTCGTCCGCAGCAAGACCGCGATGCTCGACGAGTTTGCCCAGACCTATCTCGCCGCGGGCGATCAGAAGGCCGCACTCAAGAACGCCGAGGAGGCCGAGGCGATCATGCGTCGCGAGGCGACGGGTGACAGCGGTAGTCCTCACGCGCGGCGCACGCTCTCTGTCATTCTTGTTCACTTGGGCGATGCGAAGCGCGATATGGGAGACACTGCCGGCGCACTCGCCGCATACGACGAGAGTTTGAAGATCCGACAGGAGCTTGCCGACGACAACAAGGATGATGCGCAGGCTCAATTCGACGTCACCGTGAATCTCGAACGGATCGGCGACTTGAAGCGGCAAGCCGGCGACACGAAAGGCGCGCTCGCCTCCTACGAGAAGAGTCTGGCGATCCGCCACAGTCTCGGCGAGCGAAGCGGCCCTGACAGTGAATGGCAACGGAGTGCGCCGGTCAGCCTCGGCAAGATCTGTGACCTCAAGCGGAGCGTCGGCGATGCGCAAGGGGCGCTCGAGGCCTGCAACGATGTGTTGTCCGCAAGCCGGCGCATCGCCGCGGCCGACAAGGGGAACACCGAATGGACCCGGGACGTCGCCCTAGGACTGGAGCGTGTCGGTCAGCTCAAGCTCGATGCGAATGACGGTCATGGCGCGCTCGATGCCTTCGACGAAAGCCTGGTCATCCGCCGCCGCTTGGCGGCGCTCGATCCGGGCAACGCCACGTGGCAGCGCGATCTTGCCATCGGTCTCGGGCTGGTCGGCGTCGCAAAGCAAGCCGTGGGTGATACGGCCGCTGCGATCAAGGCGCAGGAAGACTCGATTCGGATCCTGGGCCAGCTCGCCGAGAGCCATCCCAATAGCAGCGAGCTTCTTCAGGACATTTCCATCTCCTTGAGCAGGCTCGGCTACGCGAAGCTCGCCGCAAGCGATCTCGCCGGCGCGCGCGC
>CAZHCN010000347.1:0-2060 GCA_964530895.1 uncultured Methyloceanibacter sp.
TCCGGCTCGATCCAGTAGAGCGCGTTATCCTCCGCGCTCTCCGCCATTGGGAAGATGCCGCACGCATAGGCCTTGAGCAGAACCTGCGGCGTGATCTCGATCATCACGTCGTCGATAGAGGTCATGGCGCCTCACCCGGAGCGCTCGACATTCGGCGCCAGATGGTCCTCGAGCCAATGGATGTCGTAGTTGCCGTCGACAATGTCGGGCTCGGAGATGAGCGAGGTGAACAGCGGAATGGTGGTCTCGATGCCATCGACGACAAATTCTCCGAGTGCCCGCTTGAGCCGCATGAGGCATTCATTGCGCGTACGGGCATGCACGATGAGCTTTCCAATCAGACTGTCATAATACGGCGGAATGGTGTAGCCGGCGTAAGCGCCTGAATCGACCCTGACCCCGAGTCCGCCGGGCGGATGAAAATGCGTGATCGTCCCCGGCGACGGCCTGAAAGTGTGGGGGTTCTCGGCGTTGATGCGGCATTCGATAGCGTGGCCGTTAAAGTGCACGTCCTCCTGGCGGAGTGACAAGGGCGCGCCGGCGGCGATTCGGATCTGCTCGATCACGAGGTCGAGCCCGGTGATCATCTCGGTGACCGTGTGCTCGACCTGGAGACGGGTATTCATCTCGATGAAATAGAAGTCACCGTCCTCATAGAGGAACTCCACCGTGCCGACGCCGCGGTATTTCAATTTGCGCATGGCGGCCGCCACGACCTCGCCGATGCGCAGGCGCTCGCTGTCGTTAAGCGCAGGCGAGGGGGCCTCCTCCCAGAGCTTCTGGTGCCGCCGTTGTAGGGAGCAGTCGCGCTCGCCGAGATGGATCGCGTTGCCCTTGCCGTCGCCCAGCACCTGCACCTCGATATGCCGGGGCGTGGCGAGATATTTCTCCAGGTAGACCGTATCGTCGCCGAAAGCCGCGCGTGCCTCGTTGCGCGCGGTACGCAAGGCTGGCTCGAGCTCGTTCTCGAAATGGGCGAGCTTCATGCCGCGCCCGCCGCCGCCGGCCGAAGCCTTGACCATCACTGGATAGCCGATCCCCGCGGCAATGGCCTGGGCCTCTTCGTAGTTGGTCACCGGACCTTCCGAGCCAGGCACTACAGGAATGCCGAGCGACTTCGCCGTCTCCTTGGCCTTGATCTTGTCGCCCATCAGCCGGACATGCTCGGCGGAGGGACCGATGAAGTTGATCTTGTGCTCCTCGAGGATCTCGGCGAAGCGGGCGTTCTCGGCGAGGAAGCCGTAGCCCGGATGCACTGCGTCGGCGCCGGTGATCTCGCAAGCCGCGACAATGGCCGGAATGTTGAGATAGCTGTCCTTGGCCGGCGGCGCCCCGATGCAGACGCTTTCGTCGGCGAGGCGCACATGCATGGCGTGCGCGTCGGCGGTGGAGTGCACCGCCACCGTGGCGACGCCAAGTTCCTTGCAAGCCCGTTCGATGCGAAGCGCGATCTCTCCCCGGTTGGCGATCAGAATTTTGTCGAACATCGGGGCTTACGGACTAGCGTTGCTCGATCACCACCAAAGGCTCGCCATACTCCACAGGCTGACCATCCTCGATCAGAATGGCGATGACGGTGCCGGCCTTGGGCGACGGGATCTGGTTCATGGTCTTCATGGCTTCGATGATGAGGAGAGTCTGACCCGCCACCACCCTGCTGCCGACCTCGACGAAAGGCGGCGCGCCGGGCTCGGGCGATCGATAGGCGGTCCCGACCATGGGCGAGGTGACGGTGCCCGGGTGGACGGCGACGTCCTCGGTTTGCGCGCCGCGCTTGGGCTCGCGATGCTCGCGATGCGGCTCGGCAGAGCCGCCATTGGCGGTCGTGGTCAGCGTCGTCGTCAGATTGACGCCGCGGGCGACCCTGATGCGGCGGCCCTCGATCTCGATCTCGATCTCGGTGAGTCCGGTCTCCTCGAGGAGCCCGGCGAGCTCCCTGATGAGGTCCTTGTCGAGGTTGCCCCCGTCTTTGGTCATCGGCGTCCTTTCCTCGCGCGTCAGCCGGCTTTGCCGGGAGAGATCGAAGCGGCCAGCGCCTCGATCGCAAGCTCGTAGCCCAA
>CAZHCN010000348.1:0-2055 GCA_964530895.1 uncultured Methyloceanibacter sp.
GCTCGCCTGCATGCCGGAGACGACGCACCAGGCGGCGATGTCGCCGCCCATGGTGCCGGCGCCGATGACATGCACCTTGCGCGGCTTGAAGCCGTCCTTGGGCGCTGCGTCCTTCAGCATCTCGGAGAGCTTGAATACGCGCCGCAAGTTCCGCGAGGTCTCGCTCGCCATCAGCGGCGTGAACATCTCGGTCTCGGCGCGCTTCATGCGGGCCGGGTCGTCGCCGTAGCGCTCGAAAAGATCGATGAGGCGGAACGGCGCCGGGTAGTGCTCCTCGCGCGCCTTCTCCGCCGTCTTGGCGCGCATCTGCTTGGCCAGAAGCCCGCGTACAGGCTGCTTCAGCATCAGCTTCTTCCACCACGGCGCACCCTTCGAGCGACGCTTCTGCAGCACGGCCTTGCGCGCCGCCCAGCGGAGACTGTGGCGCGTCGGCACGAGCTGATCGACGAAACCCATGGCCTTTGCCGCGGTGGGCCGCAGCATCTTCGCCGTCAGCATGGCGGTCATGGCGTCGACGGGGCCGGCGACCTCAATGGCGCGTACCGTACCGTTGAGACCTGGAAAGATGCCGAGCTTCACCTCGGGGAAGCCGAGCCGCGTCCCCTCATCGCGGTCGGCGATGCGCCAGTCGCAAGCCAACGCCAATTCGAGTCCGCCGCCGAGGCAATACCCGTGGATGGCGGCGACCACGGGCACAGGCAGACGGTCGATGCGGTCGATCAGCTCCAGCGTCTGCGCGACCACCTCCTTGATCTTCTCCTCGGTGTCGAAGCCCTCGAACTCGCGAATGTCGGCGCCGGCGATGAAGCTCGAGTCCTTGGCGCTTATCAGCACGAGACCTTTGATCTCGCCGGCCGGCGCGTCCTCGACCAGCCTGACGATCTCGCCAAGCTCCTCGGTCGGCCTGCGGCCAAGGGAGTTCATGCTCTCGCCTTTGCGGTCGATGACCGCCCAGGCGATGCCCTCGAAGTCGACCGTGAAGGTCCAGTCCTGAAGATCGGGAAGTGTCGGCATGATGTCTTTTTGTGTGTTGGTTTTACTCGGCGGCAATGTGTTGTCGTTCGCGGCGCGCGCCCGCGTCGCCTTCTTCTTGGCTGTTCGTTTGTGCGCGGGTCAATTCCGAAGCGGCGAAGTCGTCGACGGCGATGGCGCGGGCCACCATGTCGCGGAGCTCCGTGAGCTCGCGCGCTTCGTCGGCGCTCAAGACCCCTTTGGTCTGGGCGTCCTTGATCCAGTCGTTGTTGTAGAAGCGTTTCACCTCGCCTTTGCGGATCGCGCGCTCGAGCTTCTTCTCGGCCTCCTCACAAGCAACCACCTTGGCCAAGGTCTGTTCGAGCAGGCCCGTCGCATCACCATCGCCGGTGAAAATGTCCCGGGTGAGACGGTCGCGGAAGGCGCCGGGTTGGAGCGCAAGCCGCACGATGGCCTTGCCCTGCCTGTCTTGCGCGGGGCGGCGCATGCCGAACGGCAGGACGAGCGGACCCATGAGCCATGCCGCCCACCGCACCGGAAAATTGTCGATGACGCCGCGCAACGCGGTGTCGAAACGATGCAAGCAATTCCGCGCGGAATAGTCGACGACCAGGCGGTCGCCGGCGGGGCGGCCGTCGTCCTCGTAGCGCTTGAGGATTGTCGAAAGCAAATAAAGCTCGGCGAGCGCGTCGGCCATGCGGCCGGTGATCTTCTGCTTCACCTTGAGGCCGCCGCCGAGGAGCGCCACGGTCACGTCGGCGACGAGCGCGAAGGAGCGTGCGGCGCGCGACAGCTGACGCCACCAGCGGGTCATGTCTCCGGCGTTTTGCGGTGCCGCGGCGAAGCTGCCGAAGGTCAGATTATGGAACAGCGCGCCGGCGGCATTGGAGAAGAGGAAGGCGCGGTGGTCGTCGAACGTCTTCTCGAATTTCTCGATGCCGCGGTCGCGGTCACTGTCCTGCAACGCCTCGATCTCGGCGATGAGGTAAGGGTGACTGCGCAGCGCCCCTTGCGCAAAGGTGATCAGCGTGCGGGTGAGGATGTTGGCGCCTTCCACGGTGATGCCGACCGGCACCATCTGAT
>CAZHCN010000349.1:0-2054 GCA_964530895.1 uncultured Methyloceanibacter sp.
AGGTCGTGGTGATCGGGCGTCATCGTTTCCACATTGGCGCCGAACAGGCGCCAAAACGCCGCGAGCTTCTCCACCGCTTGCGGGTCGGTGCCCTCGGGCGGCGTCAGGATGCACCAGCGGTTCTCGAACAATTCGGCAAAGCCGGCATCGGGTCCGGAATGCTCGGTGCCCGCGACCGGGTGGGCCGGCACGAAGTGGACAGTGTCCGGTAGATGCGGACCCATATCGCGCACGATCGATCCTTTCACCGAGCCGGCATCGGAGACGATCGCGCCGGGCTTGAGGCGCGGCGCGATCTCCGCGGCCACGGCGCCGCACACGCCGACGGGTACGCAGACGATGACGAGGTCGGCGCCTTCGACGGCTTCCGCGTTCGACTCGACAACCTTGTCAGCAATGCCGAGTTCTACGACGCGCCCTCGCGTCTCGGCCGAGCGCGCGGATGTGACGATCGTACGCACGGCGCCTTGCGCACGCGCGGCGCGCATGATCGAGGAGCCGATCAAGCCAGGGCCGATAATGGCGATCGTGTCGAACAGCGGCTTCGTCATGCCGCAACGCCCATGAAGGCGGAGAGGGCGTCGAGCACCGCCTCGTTCTCGTCCGCGGTGCCGATGGTCATGCGCAGCGCATCGGGAAAGCCGTATTCCTCCACGCGGCGCAGGATGATGCGGCGCTCATGCAGGAATTTGTCGGCGGCGCGTGCCGACTTGCCGCTCTCTTGCGGAAAGTGCACCAAGAGGAAGTTGGCGGCGCTCGGCGTGACGCACAGCCCGAGGTGTTGAAGCGCTTCGGCCATGCGGCCGCGCCACACCGCGTTGTGCTCCACGGCCGCTTGCATATGCGGCTGGTCGGCAAGCGCTGCGACGCCGGCGGCGATCGACGGGCCGGTGACATTGAACGGGCCTCTGATGCGGTTCAGCGTATCGGCGATCGGAGCCGGGCAATACGCCCAGCCGAGCCGCAAGGCGGCAAGCCCGTAGATCTTGGAGAAGGTGCGGGTCATCACCGTGTTCGGGGTGGTCGCCACGAGCTCGATGCCGGCCTCGTAGTCGTTCGCCCGCACATATTCGGCATAGGCCGCGTCGAGCACGAGGATGACGTGCTCGGGCAGGCCGGCATGAAGCCGCTTCACCGCGTCGAAGGGGAGGTAGGTGCCGGTCGGGTTGTTGGGATTGGCGATGAACACCATACGCGTGGCGTCGGTCACCCGGGCGAGGATCGCGTCCACGTCGGCGGTGAGGTCGCGCTCGGGCGCCGGCACGGGCGTCGCCCCGCGCGCCTGAATCGCGATTCTGTAGACCAGGAAGCCGTGCTCCGAGTAGATCGCCTCGTCGCCCGGGCCGAGATAGGCGACGGCCAGGAGATTGAGCAGCTCGTCGGAGCCCGCGCCGCAGACGATATGGGCCGCGTCGAGCCCGTAGCGCTTGGCGAGCGCCTCGCGCAAGGGCCGCGCCGAGCCGTCCGGGTAGCGTGACAGATGCGCCGCTTCCGCCAGGTAAGCCTCGACCGCTCTGGGGCTCGGCCCCAGCGGCGTCTCGTTGGACGAGAGCTTCATGACCTTCCCGGCACCAGGCAGCGCGCTCGTCCCCGGGACGTAGGGCGCGATGTCGAGAATGCCTGGACGCGGGATGGGCCCACGTTTGGCGGCCATCGGTCTTGCTCCTTGGAGGCTCGCGTTGGAAGGGCCTCTCATACGGCCATTTCTCAAGGCAAAGCAAAGAAAAGATTGACTTTCGAGGCTGAGGTCATAGCTAACCCGAAATTGTATAATTTCGGGTGATGTGGCCCCGGTCCCGCCCAAGTGGCGCTTCGCGTAGCAAAAGTAGGTTGGCCTTTGCGATGAATGAAAATCCGGGAGCGGAAAGCTTCGCCGACCTCAAGCGGCGGGAGCAGATCACCAATCCCCAGAGCGAGATCGTGAATTTTCCGGCAGGCGAGCCTTTGCCGCTCGACTGCGGGGGCGCGCTCGCGCCGCTTTCCATCGCCTACCAGACCTACGGCACGCTCAACGCCGACAAGTCGAACCTCGTCCTCATCTGCCACGCGCTGAC
>CAZHCN010000350.1:0-2044 GCA_964530895.1 uncultured Methyloceanibacter sp.
TTCTTGTCGACGCCGAGAATGCCGATATTGCCGGCATGGTGGTGGCCGCAGGCGTTGATGCAGCCCGACATATTGAGGCGCAAATCGCCGATCAGCTCCTGGCGCGCAGGATCCTCGAACCGCTTGGCGATCTCCTTGGCGATGGGGATCGAGCGGGCGTTGGCGAGATTGCAGTAGTCGAGGCCGGGGCAGCAGATCATGTCGCCGAGAAGCTCGTTGTTGCCGGTGGCGAGCCCCGCTTCGGCCAGCGCATCGTACAGCGCCGGGATGTCGGCCATGGCGACATGCGGCAAAACGAGGTTCTGCGTGTAGTTGACGCGCGCCTCGTCGTGGCCGAAGCGCTCGGCGAGATCGGCGACGAGGTCCATGGCGTCGGACGATGCATCGCCCGGCGTGCGGCCGGGCTCCTTCAGCGAAATCACCACCGACGCATAGCCCGGCACGCGATGGGTGAGCACGTTATGCTTGTACCAATTGGCGAAGACGGGATCGGTCTCGCGGCGCGCGGCGAGCGCCTCGTCGCGCACCGGCCGCGCCGGGAGCTCCGGCGGCGCGAAATACGACATGATGCGGCGGCGCTCGTCAGCCGGTAGATCGATGGCGGTCTTGTGGGTCGCCTCCCAATCGGCCTCGACGGCCTCGCGGAACGTATCGATGCCGAGCTGATTGACGAGGATCTTGATGCGCGCCTTGTGGATGTTGTCGCGACGGCCGAACAGATTGTACACGCGCAAGATGGACTCGATGTAGGACAGCAGGTGCTCCTTCTCGAGGAACGACCGGATCTCCTGGCCGACATAGGGGATGCGGCCCATGCCGCCGCCGACCAGAACGCGGAAGCCGTTCTCGCCGTTCGGACCCTTCACGATGCGCAAGCCGATGTCGTGGAAGGCGGTCGCGGCGCGATCCTCGACGGCGCCGGAGATGGCGATCTTGAACTTGCGCGGCAGCCAGCTGAACTCGGGATGCAGCGTCGACCATTGGCGCAAGATCTCGCACCAGGGGCGCGGGTCCTCCAGCTCATCGACGGCGGCGCCCGAGTAAGGGTCGGCGGTGACGTTGCGCACGCAATTGCCGCTCGTCTGGATGCAATGCATCTCGACGTCGGCAAGGGCGGCCAGCACGTCGGGGATGTCGACCAGCTTCACCCAGTTGAACTGGAGATTCTGACGCGTGGTGAAGTGGCCATAGCCCCGATCCCATTTGCGGCCGATCATGGCAAGCTGGCGCAGTTGACGCGGGCTCAGCACGCCATAGGGAATGGCGATGCGCAGCATGTAGGCGTGAAGCTGGAGGTAGAGCCCGTTGCGCAAACGCAAAGGACGGAACTCTTCCTCCGTCAGCGCGCCAGACAGCCGGCGCTCGACCTGATCTTTGAACTCCGACACGCGTTCGCGCACGAAAGCGTGGTCGAACTCATCATAGCGGTACATCGTACCAGTCCTTCGTCAACGTGGTGCGGTGCGCGGCGCGGATGCGCTCGCGCACGGACAGGGGATCGACCGCGCCGTCTTTCAGCGCGACCGGCATGGGATAGACGGCGACGACGCGACGCTCGCGCACGGCATTCTCGGCCTCAGCCTCAAGCGCCTTGGTCTCCTCGTCGCCGTCGGCCACGCGCGCATTGGCGATCTGCTCCGTCCATTCGCCATCAGAGGCGAGATAGACGACGACGCCGTCGGTCAGGCGGTTGGCGGTGATGACGTTAGGCATAGGCGCGCTTGACCTCCGCCAGCGAGAGGATGTCCTCGACCACGCCCGCGGCCTGAAGTCCGGCGACCTCGCCGAAGATCAGCACGGCGGGGCTCTTGAGGCCGAGGCTTTCGGGGTGGGCGGCAAGGGCGGCAATCGTGGTGCCGATGCGGCGCTCATCCTCGCGGCTCGCATTCTCGACGGCAATGACCGGCAGCTCGGGGCGGAAGCCCGCCTCGAGCAGCTTGTTGGCGATCGCCGCCGCGGTGGTGACGCCCATATAGACGATGAGCGTGTTGTTGCCGGAGGCGAGCGCCGAGAGATCGAGATCGGCGAAAGACGGCTCCTTGCC
>CAZHCN010000351.1:0-2029 GCA_964530895.1 uncultured Methyloceanibacter sp.
AGCGGACATTTCGTCGGGGTCGAGCCTGTCAATAATCTACGCGCACCAGGTAAAGGCCGTAAGCGGGCGCGACGGGGCCGCACGCGGTGCGGTCCCTGGCTTCCAGCGCCTTTTTCAGGTCGGCCGCGGACCATTTGCCCCCGCCCACCAGCCTGAGCGAGCCGACCATGGAGCGCACCTGATTGTGCAGGAAGGAGCGCGATGAGGCCTCGATCCTGACCTCCTCGCCGTCGCGCACGACGGCAAGGCGGTCCAGGGTCTTCTCCGGCGAGGCCGCCTGACATTCCGTGGAGCGGAAGGTCGTGAAGTCGTGATGGCCGACCAGGACTTGCGCCGCCTCGTGCATGCGCTCCGCGTCGAGCTTGTAGATAAGGTGCCAGGCACGGTCGCGCTCCAGCGCCAGGGGGCTCCGCCGATTGACGATGCGGTAGAGATAATGCCGCGCCTTCGCCGAGAAGCGCGCGTCGAATCCCTCGGCCACCTGCTCGCAAGCCAACACGCTGATCGGGTCGGGCCGGAGCTGCGCGTTGAGGGCATCGCGCACCTTCTTGGCCGGCCAATCCTTGGTGAGGTCGACATGAGCGACCTGCCCCAGCGCATGCACGCCCGCATCGGTGCGCCCGGCGCCGCGCGGGATCATGTCGTCGCCGGAGAACGCCTTGATGGCCTCGGTGAGGCGGCCCTGCACCGTCGGCCGATCCTGCATCTGCCAGCCGAAGAAGGGCGTGCCGTCATATTCGATGGTGAGCTTATAGCGGGGCATGGCTAGTCGAGGACCGTGCCTGCGGGCAGATGCACGCCGCGCAGGAAGGCTTCGCCGGAGACCGGCGTCTTGCCGGCGCGCTGCACGAGCGCGAGCCGGACGGCGCCTTCGCCGCAGGCCACGGTCAGCCGGTCGTCGAGCAGCAGACCCGGCGCGCCCTCGCCTTCGGCAAGCTCCGAGCGCAAGGCTTTGACCCGCTCACGCTTGCCGTTGAGCGCGATCTCGAACCATGCGCCGGGATACGGCGCGAGGCCGCGAATGCGGTCGTGCACGTCGCGGGCGAGCAGCCGCCAATTGATGCGCGTCTCCTTGTTGTCGAGCTTCGGCGCGTAGGTCGCGGTCTCGTCATGCTGGGCGGCGCACGCGAGCGTCCCCTCTTCGAGGGCGGCGAGCGCCTTCACCATCAGGTCCGCGCCTAAGGGCGCGAGCGCGTCGTGCAGCTCGCCGGCCGTCATGTTGGGGCCGATCGCGACGCGCTTCGAGAGACAGACCGGGCCGGCGTCGAGACCTTCGGTGACGCGCATGATGGAGACGCCGCTCTCGGGGTCGCCCGCCATGACCGCGCGGTTGATCGGCGCCGCGCCCCGCCAGTGGGGCAGAAGCGAGGCGTGAATGTTGAAGAGGCCATGTTTCGTGCCGTCGAGGATCGGCTTCGGCAGGATGATGCCGTAGGCGACCACGACGCCCGCATCGGCCTCGAGGGCGCGGAAGCGATCCTGCTCCTCCTGGCTTTTCAGCTTCTCGGGCGTACGCACCGCGATGCCTGCCGCCTCCGCGGCCTCATGCACGGGCGATTTGCGCAAGGCCATGCCGCGGCCCGCGGCGCGGGGCGGCTGGCTATAGACGGCCACGACCTCGTGGCCCGCTTCGAGAAGCGCGTGAAGCGCCGGCACGGCGAAGTCCGGCGTGCCCATGAAGACGATCCGCATGGGTCCGCGTCTTAGGCCGCTTGGCAGACGAAGGGAAGCGCCTCGGCGCTACATCGCCTCGGCGCGCTTCTGCTTGGTGAATTTCTTGACGATCATGTCGCGCTTGAGCCGCGACAGGTAGTCGATGAACAGCACGCCGTTCAGGTGATCGATCTCGTGCTGGACGATGGTCGACCAGATGCCTTCGAGCTCGGCCTCCTGGGGCTTCCCCTCGCGGTCAAGATAGGCGACGCGGGTGACAGCCGGGCGCTCCACCTCCGCCGTGACCTCGGGGATGGAGAGGCAGCCCTCCTCGTGGACGCGCATCTCCTCGGAACGCTCCAGGATCCGCGGATTG
>CAZHCN010000352.1:0-2005 GCA_964530895.1 uncultured Methyloceanibacter sp.
CAGTTCGGCGTGCCGGTCGTGCTCATCGAGAAAGGCCTCATGGGCGGCGATTGCCTCAACTATGGCTGTGTCCCCTCCAAGGCGCTGCTCGCGGCGGCCAAGCGCGCCGACGCGGTGCGCACCGCCTCCAATTTCGGCATCGAGGTGCTCGAGGCGCAGATCGACCATCGCGCCGTCCACGATCACGTACACGGCGTCATCGCGGCCATCGCGCCGAACGACTCGATCGAGCGTTTCACCGGGCTCGGCGTTCGCGTCATCCAGGCGCAAGCGAACTTTCTCGACAAGTTCACCGTGGAGGCCGGCCGTGTGCTGGTCCGCGCGCGCCGCTTCGTCATCGCCACCGGCTCCTCGCCGACGATCCCGCCGATCCCCGGCCTCGACGAGGTGCCCTATCTCACCAACGAGACCATCTTCGACGTCAGCGAGCGCATCCAGCATCTGATTGTTTTGGGTGGTGGCCCGATCGGGCTCGAGCTCGGCCAGGCCCATCGCATGCTCGGCTCCCATGTCACCGTGTTCGACACGGCCGACATCTTGGCGCGCGAGGATCCCGAGGCCGCGAGAGTGCTGCTCAAGCGGTTGCAGGATACCGAGGTCGTGCTCTATCCGAAAACGCGGGTCGAGCGGGTGGAGCCGTCGGTGCAGGGCGTCGCCGTTCATTTCCACAAAGACGGCGAGAGCGTCATCATCAAGGGCTCGCATCTTCTCGTGGCCACCGGCCGCAAGCCCAACCTGAAGTCGCTCAGCCTCGATCGCGCCGGCATCTCCCATACCGACGACGGCATCAAGGTCAACGAGCAGCTCCGGACCACCAATCGCCGCGTCTATGCCATCGGCGATTCCGTGGGCGGGCAGCAGTTCACGCACCTCGCCAACTATCACGCCGGCATCGTCATCAGGAACGCGCTGTTCCGGATCAAGCCCGACGTCAGCGCCGTGCAGATTCCGCGGGTCATCTACACCGATCCGGAGCTCGCCCAGATCGGCCTCACCGAAGCCGAGGCGCATGAGAAGCATCGCCGCATCCGCATCTACCGCTGGCCGTACGCCGACAACGACCGCGCTCAGTGCGAACGCCAGACCGAGGGCTTCATCAAGGTCATTACCAAGAAGGATGGCACCATTCTTGGCGTCACCATTGTCGGCGCGGAAGCGGGCGAATTGCTGCAATTGTGGATCATGGCCATGGCCAAGGACATCCGCATCGGCGATCTGATCTCGCTCGTCCTCCCCTATCCGACCCTGTCCGAGCTCTCCAAACGCGTGGCCTACGCCTACTATCAGCCCACCCTGTCCAAGGGCTGGTTGCGCACGATTATCGGCCTGCTGCGCAAGTTGGGCTGATCCTACGTTTTCCGGCAAAAACGGCCCGATTTTCGTCTAGAATCCGTTTCGTCTAGAATTAGGCCTTGGGTGATAAGATCCGCGGCCCTGGAAGGACCTGGCGGATTTTTAGAGCGTTGCCGGTGAACGACGAAACGCAAAGCAAAGCGACGGAAGCCAAGCGAGTCTCGCGCTACGTCGCGGGCCTTTCGACCAAGCTTCTACTGCTCACCATCATCTTCGTCATGGTGGCCGAGGTGCTCGTCTTCGTGCCGTCGGTTTCCAATTTCCGCCGCCAATGGCTGATGGAGCGGCTCGCGGCGGCGCAGATCGCCTCGCTCGCGGCCGAGGCCGCCCCCGGCGGCCAGCTTCCCAAGATGCTCCGCGACGAGCTCCTCGACAGCGCCAAGGTGAAGGCAATCGCGGTGAAGCGGGCGGATGCCCGCGTGCTCGTCATCGAGATGGACATGCCGGCGGAGATCGATGCCGCGTTCGATCTGCGCAACGAATCTTGGTTCACGCTGATCGCGGATGCCCTCATGGTCTACATCGCGCCGGACGGCCGCGTCATCCGCGTCGTCGGCGAGCCGGGCTTCAACAAAGGAGAGACCATCGACGTGGTCATGGAGGAGGGGCCGCTCAAGGCGGCGATGCTGAACTACGGGCTCGACATTCTCGG
>CAZHCN010000353.1:0-2000 GCA_964530895.1 uncultured Methyloceanibacter sp.
TGGGTTAGAGGGATGGCTTCAAGAAGCAGAACAAAAGGACGGCGGCGCCTGCTGCCGAGCGCGGTGGAGTCCGGCCTACGCCGGCTCGTGTTTGGCACGTATGGCTTTGTCCTCATTGCCGGGGCCTGCGCCGTCTGGGCGAGCCTCGCGACCTGGTCTGTCCATGACCCGAGCCTGAACAACGCGACCCGCGTGGCGCCCCGCAACCTCCTTGGCAGCTGGGGCGCGACGATCGCGGATCTTGGTATTCAATCCCTTGGACTCGCCTCCATCGTCCTGTTTCTGCCACTGGCCGCCTGGGGCTGGCACCTCATCGCCCGTACCACGCCGAACCGCCGCAAGTGGCGGCTGCTCGCTTGGCCCGCTTCGGTGCTCTTGCTCGCGGCGGCGCTCTCGGCGCTGCCGCAGCCGAAGAGCTGGCCCTTGCCAAACGGTCTCGGCGGCATCCTTGGCGATTTCTTGATCGCCGGCGCGTACATCATCGGTCCGTTCCTGCCCGAGGCCGCCGTGTCCTTCGTCGCCGGCCTCGCGTTCTTCGTCGTCGGCGTGGCGCTTCTGTTCTTCGCCTGCGGCACGAGTACATCCCGGCTCATCGCTCTGTGGGCGCCGCGCTCCAGCGCTGCCGGCGAATGGGCCAATGCATGGCTCGGCGCCGGCATTCACTTCGTCATGCACGCCGGCGCGCTGATGCGCCGCCTGCTCCGCCGCAAGCCCCGTGCGGAAGCCTATGACGAGGATTACGAGGACGAAGAGGCGGCCTGGGAAGACGAGGAGCCGGTGGTCGATCCCGACGGCCGCATCGAGCCGTCGTTCGGTCCCGCGCCACTCGTTGAGGAGGATGATGAGGACTACGACGACGAGGACGACGACATCACCTCGCCGAGCTACCGGATCACCCGCCTGGAGCAAGCGGACAAGAAGAAAAGGAAGCGGCACACCAGCATTCACGCGCAGTTCTCCGACGAGCCTTACGATCCGCCGTCGCTCAAGCTCTTGCAGCAGCAGCCGCGCTCCGCGCGCCGCAGCAGTGTGAGCGACGAGGTGTTGCAGGAGAACGCCCGCGAACTCGAAGGCGTGCTGCAGGACTTCGGGGTCAAAGGCGAGATCACCAATGTCAGGCCCGGTCCCGTCGTGACTCTTTACGAGCTCGAACCCGCGCCGGGCACCAAGTCGTCGCGGGTGATCGGCCTTGCCGACGACATAGCCCGCTCGATGAGCGCGATCGCGGCGCGCGTCGCTGTCGTCCCCGGCCGCAACGCCATCGGCATCGAGCTGCCGAACGACCGGCGCGAGATGGTGGTGCTGCGCGAGTTGCTCGAATCGTCGGACTTCCAGGATAGCGACGCGCGGCTCGCGCTGGCACTCGGCAAGACGATCGGCGGCGAGCCGATCATCGCCGATCTGTCCCGCATGCCCCACCTCCTCATTGCCGGTACGACGGGCTCGGGCAAGTCAGTTGGTATCAACACCATGATCTTGTCGCTGCTCTACCGGCTGTCGCCCGAGCAATGCAAATTCATCATGATCGATCCGAAGATGCTGGAGCTTTCCGTTTACGACGGTATCCCGCATCTCCTCGCGCCGGTGGTGACGGACCCCAAGAAAGCGGTAGTGGCGCTTAAATGGACCGTGCGCGAGATGGAAGAGCGCTACAAGCGCATGTCGAAGCTCGGCGTGCGCGACATCAAGGGCTACAATTCTCGTGTCCTGCATGCCGAGGCCAAAGGCGAGGTGCTGACCCGCACCGTGCAGACGGGTTTCGATCGTTCGACCGGCCGCGCCATCTACGAGCAGGAGGAGATGGACTACGAGGCCATGCCGTACATTGTCGTGATTGTCGACGAGATGGCGGACCTCATGATGGTGGCGGGCAAGGACATCGAGGCGGCGGTGCAGCGGCTCGCGCAGATGGCGCGCGCAGCGGGCATCCATCTCATCACGGCGACGCAGCGGCCGAGCGTCGACGTCATCACCGGCACCATCAAGGCGAACTTCCCGAC
>CAZHCN010000354.1:0-1955 GCA_964530895.1 uncultured Methyloceanibacter sp.
TCCGGATGAATGTGGCGCTGTCGGAGCTTCCAAGCTTCGCCGCACGACCGGGAAAAGAGTCCGAGGCTCACTACGGCGCGGGCATCATCATCGGGCCGAGCCTGTCTTACATGGATAAGGCCTATCGCGATGCCAAAGAGCACGGCTGGAGCCGGGAGCCGGTGATCGAGATGCTGATCCCCTCGACGATCGACAGTACTCTCGCGCCGCCGGGAGCCCATGTCGCGAGCCTGTTCTGCCAGCACGTCGCCCCGGAACTGCCCGACGGCCGGTCGTGGGATGACGCCCGCGAGGAGGTGGCCGACCTCATGATAGAGACCGTCGACCGCTATGCGCCTGGCTTCGCGGCGAGCGTTGTCGCGCGCCAAATCCTGAGTCCGCTCGATCTGGAGCGTGAGTTTGGGCTTGTCGGCGGCGACATCTTCCACGGGGCGCTGTCGCTGAACCAGCTGTTCTCGGCGCGGCCGATGCTCGGCTATGCCGACTATCGCGGGCCGATCCGCGGACTTTATCATTGCGGATCGGGCGCGCATCCAGGCGGTGGCGTGACCGGCGCGCCGGGCCACAATGCCGCGAGGGTCATTCTCCGGGATCTGAGACCGTTCGCCTTATCGTGACTTGCGGCCTGACTTCTCCGGCACGCATTTGAGGCACTTGCAGCCGATCGGCTTGAGGATCTGTTCGAAGTACTCCTCGCCATAGGAGTAGGCGAGCTCCTCGCCGGGCTTGATGGCACGCTTGGCCATGACGAACACCCTGGCCTTATGAATGTCGATCTCGCAATTGGGGCGGCAGGAGTGGTTGATGTACCGCGCCGTGTTCGCCTTGTCCCAACCGTCAATGGTCTTTTTCTTTGTGACCTTGAACAGGTAGCGGCTGCGGCTCTTCACCCATTCCTCGTCCGTGATCGTCCGGCCCGTGTATTCGATAATGCATGCGCCTTTGGGGATGGGCTCGAGCGCAAACAAACCGCGACCGGTACGGGAGCGCTTGACCGCAAGGCGATATCCGCCGGGAGTGAACTTCGAAGTCTTCATGAGTGTGGCTATTGCAGGGTTTGAATCTGACTGACGAGAAGCGGTGGGCTACACGCATCTACCGGCGGGGACGTCCCCGTGGCCGGGGGACGCCCTGCTCTTGCCGGCGTGGGGCCGAACTATAGCAATTGTAGGCATCATCAGCACGGTTGCCCTCCACCCGTGATCCTTCTCGTAGCTCTCAGCGCACTCATTGGCAACATGCGGCGAAGAGCTGCGCGTCGCTCTAGCTCAGGGCAATCGCGCATCGTGATCTGAGCCCACACCCTTCGGTCAAAAGTACAATTTCCTCATCATCCGGTGTCGTGAAAAACATGACGCCCGCAACCCGCGCGGCATCGCGACATGGCTCTGCGGCAAGGCTCGAAGGCACGACTGAGGAGCGAGAACCATGGGGACCAAATCCGTGACCTCATTTACTGGGCGGGTCGTGGGTCTTGCCGACCTGCCGGGCGGATACGCAATCGATCGCGCGCCTCGCGGCTCGCGGCAAAGTCGGCGGCAGAGCGCGCATCTCGTCGTCATCGCTTCCGGCGACGACGACGATGACGCCGTTCCTAAGCTCGAGATCGCGATCTTCGACGCCCCTTAGACCCTAGGCCTTAAAGCGTCACGCCGCATTTGGCGTAGTACGCGGCGACGCGCGGGTCGCTTTTGACGCGCTCGTAGTGCTCCATCAGCTTTGGTGCGAAGCGATCAGGCAGATCGGTTGGCACATGGTCGAGCACGCCGGACCGTAAGTGGCGCATCAAGGTGAACACCTTGAGGTCCGCGACGGAGAGACGGTCGCCGGCAAAATTACGGCCGCCGTGCTGCTCAAGCCGGCGGGCGAGCGCGATGAGGAAGGAAGGGATCGGGCCTTCCACCAAGGCTTTGCGCTCGCTCTTCTTCTGCTCGTCGGGCAGGAACATCGTGGCC
>CAZHCN010000355.1:0-1953 GCA_964530895.1 uncultured Methyloceanibacter sp.
GGATCGACGTCCTGGAACGAGATCTGGACGTGATCGAGCCCCCGCTTTTGCAGATCCTCGAGCCGGTCGCGCTTCAGGGTGACGGCGGCGGTGATGAGGTTCGAATAGAGGCCAGCTTCGGATGCAGCAGAGATGATCTCTTCGAGGTCCTTGCGCGCGGTCGGCTCGCCGCCGGACAGATGGATTTGCAGGATGCCCATCTCGCCCGCCTGGCGCATCACCGAGCACCATTCTTCGGTGGAGAGCTCGTTCTTGACGCCCTCCAGCTCGAGCGGATTGGAGCAGTAGGGACATTGCAGCGGACAACGGTGGGTCAGCTCGGCGAGCAGGCCCACGGGTGCGCGGGCGCACAATTCCGCGGTTGCGTCCTCGTTGCCGACGACGCCTTCGGTCGGCTCGTCATCGACGACGAGCGTCTCTATGTGTCCGTTACCTTTAAGCTCCTCGGTCATCCCTTTATGTATCCCTTGTCTGCCATGCCCTGGAGCATGTCGAGCACGTCGGCGGTAATGACATCGGCCGGCGCCGAATATTCCTCGGCAAGCTTGGCGGCGATCTCCTCCACGGTCCTTGTTCCGTCGCAGAGTTGAAGCACGGCGACGGCAGTTTGATCCGGCGTCAGAACGCGTTCCGGCGCCAAAAGCACCCACCGCCCGCGCCCCGCGTCATGACGGAGCTTCAAATAGGGCGGCAATTTCGGCCGGGTCTCTCGGCCGACGACGAGCCGGCCGGGAGACGTCGTTTCGCCCGTCATGCTTCGCCGGGCACGAAGGCGCCGGGCGGAATCATGCCAGGATCGACATAGGCCAGGTAGAGCGCATCGAGCTGCGCCCACAGAACATGCGTCTTGAAGCGGAGCGCATCGAGCGCGCCTTGCTGCGCCTCGGGTGTGCGCGCGTTCTGCTTCACATATTGAAGCGCGAAGTCGGCGTCGCGCGGCGCTTGCGTCAGGCGGCGCTTGAAATACGCCATCACGTCGTCGCTGATGAAGTCGTAATTCTCCAACATGCCGGAGATGCGCTCTTTGTGAATGCTCGGCGCGAACAGCTCCGTGAGTGAGGACGCCACGGCCTCCACCAGCGTCTTGTCGCGCACGAAGTTCACATAAGCCTCGACGGCGAAAATCGTCTCGGGCAGGGCGCCCTTCCGCGAGATGACATAGTCGCGGTCGAGGCCGAGGCCGTCGGTCAGCACGAGCCAGCGCTCGATGCCGCCTTCCTCCTCGCCATACCCGTCGTGGTCCATGATGCGATGCAGCCACTCGCGGCGAAGCTCGCGGTCGTGACAGCGGCTCATGAGTGCCGCGTCTTTGCGCGGCACGGCGGACTGGTAGCAATAGCGATTCAAGGCCCAAGCCTGGACTTGGCCTTTGTTCAACTTGCCGCCGTGCAGCAGCTTATGAAAGGGATGCTTGTCGTGATACTGAGCGGCGCCGATGGCGCGCAGCTCCTGCTCAAGTTCGTCGGGGCTCATAATCTTCGTCACAGCTACACCTCGATCTCAACCATTGGCCTAGGAGGATAACGTAGCTCAGCGCCGCTGCCGCCTATTTGATGCGCGTCAATCCTCAAATATTTGTCGACTAATGACGCTTCTTTGAGCGCCTTGGGACTCGATTATACCATGCTGAAACATGGTGAGGCCGAATGAGATTTTCATGACTCGTTCATGAACACTGCGTTGATACCGGATTAAGAACACCTGAAACGCAAATGCGGCACAACGTTCCGGGGACATCGTAACCGAAACGCGGGGAGGGGGCCACGTCCCGCCGGCTTAACGCCGGACGTCAGATAAGCGAAACGGCGACCTGGCCTTCGCCGGATCGCCGCTTCGCGAATTTCCGAGATGAGAAAAGCCGGATTAAGCGCGATCCAGCTCGGCCGGCAGGTAGCTCGTGACCTCCATACCGGACTCCGTCTCCTCAATCGTCGGCTTGTGCCACTCACGCAT
>CAZHCN010000356.1:0-1929 GCA_964530895.1 uncultured Methyloceanibacter sp.
CTGGCGCGCCAGTCCGAGCTCGAGCGCTCGGCCGCCGAGGTCGACCTCACCCGGCCCCACAAGCCGAGCCTCGACGAGATGGGCCCGCATAACCGCGAGATGCCGTTGCGGACGGCCGGCCCCCGCTCGAAATCCGGCAAGCCCGGCACCCGCGCCTTCAAAGGCAAGAGCCGCTAGTTTGGCAGGCCCGGACGGCCTGGCACTGCGTCACTTGCTCTTCTTCGCGCCGCCGCTGCCGCCGAATTTTCCGCCGCGGTCGAGCGACGCCATTGGCGACGCCGCCGCTGCCACCTTCTTCTTGTCCTGCTTCGGCTTCTTCTTCTCTTTGTTGCTTCTCTGTTGGCCCTTCGCCATATCGCCCTCCTTGGACCGGCGGCGGCTCACGGGTGCGAGACGGCGTCCGGTAGATCCGACCCTTATTCCTAACAAGGCCGTATGTCACCAACAGGCTCCGAACTCTCCTGGCGGGAGCCCCTCTGCTCGAAGCCGAGAAAGCCCGGCACCCGCACCTCTTAAGGGAAACAGCCGTTAACGTTTGCCACCGCCCCCGATGTTAGAGTCTGTCGGTAGCAGACAGGAGGCCGCCATGCTGCTGACGCCTGCAAAGACCAATCTCGTCGATATCTACGACGCCTGGCGCGATCATGATCTCGATCGCCTGGCGTCGTATTTGCCAAGCGACTTCGCGCATCACATCAACATCCCATCCGAGATGATCGAGGTGGGCGGGATGCGCCTCGGCAAGGCGGCGGCACTCGAGCGGCTGCGGCAAATCTTCGACAGTTTCGATACGCAGGCCATCGAGCCGGGCCCTATCCATATCGACCACATCGGCGCGAGCCTCGACGTGGAAAGCCATTGCTTGCACCGGCGCAGCCGGTCTTGGCTTCATACAACCAAAAAGCATGTCTGGCTGATGGAGGACGGGTGGCCGGTCAGCCTCTCCGAGTTCTACAACCTCAATCAGTTCGAAGCCTTCATGAAGGGCGCGCTGGCGGCCTAGGCCGCGCCCGATGCCCGGCCCTTTGGTTCGCGCTTTATCGGCTTCGCTACCTCACGCACGACCTGGGTCGCGGGCTTGTCGGTGCGCAAGCCCAGATAGACCGGGTGGCGCATCTCCCCGCCCTTGGTCCACTCGGTGAATTTGATCTCGACGACGAGCTTCGGCTTCACCCAGGTGGTGTTCGCCTCGTCCGGCACCTTCTTCTCGATAGGCTTGGCCCGTGTGATCAGCGGCACGAGCTTGCCGTAGAGCATCCGCAGAGTCTTCTCGTCGAAGCCGGTGCCCACACGGCCGGCATATTTCCAGCGCCGGCCCTCGCGCACGGCAAGAACGAGCGCGCCGAAACATTTGCGCGCGCCGCGCGGCTTGGTGAAGCCGACGACCACCACCTCTTCTTCTTGGCTCGCCTTGACCTTCAACCATTCGCGGGAACGCTTGCCCGAGGTGTAACGGCCGTCTGCCAGCTTGGCGATGACGCCTTCCTCATGCGCGCGCTTGGCCGTGTTGAACGCCTTGATGCCGTCGCCGACCACATGGGTGCTGTAGAGGAGAAGCGGGCTTTTCGGCAGGACCTTCTCGAGCGCCTCTTTGCGCTGCAGCAGAGGCTGGCGGCGCAAGTCCTTGCCATCGAGATAGAGCAGATCGAATACGCAATATTGCAGACGGGTGGGCTCCCGCTCGGCGTTTTGCAGAAGCTGGAACCGCGAACGGCCGTGCGCATCGAGCGCCACCAGCTCCCCGTCGAGCACCGCCTCCTGCTTGATGGCCGCAAGTGCATGACAGATCGAAGGATATTTCGCCGAGACGTCGTTGCCGTTGCGCGAGTAGAGTGCGGCCTGGCCCGGCGCGGCGACCGCGATGGCGCGAAAGCCGTCCCACTTCGTCTCGAAGATCCAGCCGGGATCGTCGAACGGCTTGTCGGTCAA
>CAZHCN010000357.1:0-1924 GCA_964530895.1 uncultured Methyloceanibacter sp.
AAAGAAAAAGGCCGCCCGATGGGGCGGCCAGCGTAACTTCGAGCTCTTTGAGCCGTGTTAGTGGCAGCGGGCGCACCAGCATCTCCACAGGCGGCACACGCGCGTGTAGCCGATCGGGCAGGTCGGGCCGGCGAACTTGCAGGCCACCTGATCGATCTCCGAATAGTTCTTCGCCGGCATGGGCAGACCATGCGTGCTGATTCCGACCGTCGCATCGGCCTGGAAGCCGTACGCCCCGGCGAGCAGCAAAGCACCGGCAGCGGCAAGCGTGATCACGACTTTCCGCATTGTTCCCTCCTCATGGGCAGGGAACCCCGCCTCCCCCACTGGAATGCGGGGTCCTGCAACGGAAGAAGCATAGCGCAGAATCGCGCTCTTGGCTTCGGGCTCGTGGACATACGCACGGGTTCGTCCCTTGCATCCGGAGGGCACAAACCGTCTCGCCCGAATCGAGCGAACCGCTATGATCGGGGCCGGCCGAAACGAGGACCACGAAGAGCATGAGCGGCGACGCACGCGACAGCACACTCAGGGACAAGGCGTTCCTCGTCCTCCTCGTGGTGGTGACGCTCGCGTTTGGGTGGATCCTGTTGCCCTTCTACGGGGCGATCCTGTGGGCCGCGGTTCTCGCCACGGTCTTCGCGCCGACACATCGGTGGCTGCGCGGCGCCATGCCCGGGCGCCCGAGCCTCGCCGCGCTCGTCACCCTCCTCATCATCGTGACGATCGTGCTCCTGCCGCTCGCGCTCACCGCCGGGTCCCTCGTCGCCGAAGCCACCAGCCTCTATGAGCGGGTCCAGTCGGGACAGCTCGATCTCGGGCGCATCTTTCAGAATTTCCTCGATGCGCTGCCGTCATGGGCTTCTAGCTTCCTCGGCCGGCTCGGCGTGACCGACGCGGGCGACGTCCAGAGCCGTCTCGTCGCCATCCTGAAGGAAGGCGGCCAGTTCTTCGCCACCCAGGCCGTCCTCGTCGGCCAGGGCACGGCAAACTTCATCATCAGCCTGGGCATCATGCTCTATTTGCTGTTCTTCCTCTTGCGCGACGGCGAGGCGATCGCAAAAGGCATCAGGCGTGCGATCCCGCTCAGGCCCGAGCAAAAGGGGGCACTCTATGAGCGATACACGGTCGTCGTCCGCGCCATGATCAAAGGCACGGTACTCGTGGCCATCGTTCAGGGCGCGCTCGGCGGTTTCATCTTCTGGCTGCTCGGCATCCATGCGCCGGTCCTGTGGGGCGTGGTGATGGCCTTCATGTCACTCCTGCCTGCAGTCGGCGCCGCCATCGTCTGGTTCCCGGTGGCGCTCTATCTCCTCGTAACCGGCTCGGTCGTGAAGGGCATCATCCTGATCGCGTTCGGCGGCGGCGTCATCGGGCTGGTGGACAATCTCTTGCGCCCCTATCTCGTCGGCAAGAGTACGCGCATGCCGGACTTCATCGTGCTCCTCTCGACGCTCGGGGGCATCGCCATCTTCGGACTCAATGGCTTCGTCGTCGGCCCCTTGATCGCCGCCATATTCTTCGCCGCCTGGGACATCGCCGCGGGCGGAAGCGCGCCTAACCAGGAGCCTGACGAACGGGCGTAGAAGACTTGATCGTTTGAAGGGAGGTCATCGATGGCCAGTGAGAAGGACTTTGCCAAAGAGCTGAACGATCTGATCACGCGCTATATTCGGGCGGGCTCAGATCCTCAGGCCGTGGTAGACGAACTGACGCGCGAGGCAAATCTGGTGTTTGCCCAGCATAACCTGGAGATCTACCTGGTCGCGCAGAAGGGGCAGAACCCGGGCGCCTGAAGTGCTCCATGGGTCCCCGAGCGGCCGAGGGGGCCCGTCCCGCTTTGAACCGGCCTTTAGGGATCCCAACAGCATTGTCGGTTTAGGGGCAGACAATTCCCGTCGAATCGGCCATCCGTGATGGATTG
>CAZHCN010000358.1:0-1921 GCA_964530895.1 uncultured Methyloceanibacter sp.
GCGCCTTTGCCGTTGGCATAACGCGACGCGACGAACAGGAAGTCCGACAGCCGGTTGACGTAGCGCAATCCGGGTTCGCTCACCGGCTCGTCCGGACGCGAGGCGAGCGCCACCATCAGGCGTTCGGCCCGGCGCGACACGGTGCGGGCAAGATGCAGGAAGGCCGCGGCCGGCGTGCCGCCAGGCAGCACGAAGGAGCGCAGCGGCTGGAGCGAGTGGTTCAGGAGGTCGATCTCCTCTTCGAGGCGGGCCACTTGCGCGTCGCTCACCTGCAGGCGTCCGCGCGCGTCCTTGGTCTCGTCGGGAAAGCATAGATCGGCGCCGAGATCGAACAGATCGTTCTGGATGCGCGCCAGCATGGCGTCGAGCTCGGGGTCGGTTCCGCTTGTATGCAGGCGGGCGAGCCCGATTATCGCATTCGTCTCATCGAGCGTACCGTAAGCCTCGACCCTGAGATCGTATTTCGCGACGCGCTTGCCCGACCCGAGCGCCGTCGTGCCGTCGTCGCCGGTGCGTGTGTAGATCTTGCTGAGGACAACCATGACCACCCGTCCCTGCTTGCCAGGGTTCGCGGAATCCCACCGCTTATTGGAAGCTTAGCGTAGCGGGGCCCTAAGCGGGGTCAAGCAGACGTTTCAGGGTCTGTGCCCTGCGAGATAGATCACCGTCATGACGATGACGAGTGCGATGAACTGGAGGATGACGCGTGCGCGCATCAGTTTCTGGCTGAGATTGGGATCTCCGCCCCGCATCATATTCCACAGCCCGAACAGCAGCACGATACCCACCGCCGCGAGCGCGAAGGGGATGATCATGCGGAGAATGTCTTCCAATTGGCCCTCCCGGGTCTCATTGGGCGTTGAAATTCAACGCCGAGGGGGCACTTTAGTTTCTTGCCGCCACCGCGTCGAGCGCAGCGGTCGGCAGCAAACGCCGCAGGATCGCCACGGCATAGGTCGGAAAAGTCACGTAATAGCGGGCTTTCGGCCGCTTGGTCTCGAGCGCGTGGACCAGCTTGGTGGCGACTGCCTCGGGCGGAAGCTTGAACGTCTTCTGGCCGCCCTCCTCCATCCGGGCGAGGCGCGACCGATAGACCTCCCGGTGAGGCGACCCATCGATGTCGATATTGCGGCGGTAGTGCTCGATGGCATGCTCGATGAAGCGCGTGGCGATGGGACCCGGCTCGATCAGCGAAATGTGGATACCGGTGCCGGCGAGTTCCATGCGGAGCACGTCGGCGAGCGCTTCGACCGCGAATTTCGAGGCACAATAGGCACCCCGGTAGGGCCCCGCGATCATCCCGAGCACCGAGGAGCAGAACACGATCCGCCCTTCGCCCCGCGCCCGCATCGCCGGGATGATCCGGCGCGTGAGATCGAGCCAGCCGATGACATTGGCCTCGAACTGGGCCCGCAGCACCTCGGGTCTCAAATCCTCGACCGCGCCTGGCTGGCCATAGGCGCCGTTGTTGAAGAGCGCGGTGAGCGCACCGCCGGTCGCCTCGAGAACCTGCCCGGCCGCCGCGGCAATCGACTGAGGCTCCGTATAGTCGAGATAAAGGCTCTCGAGCCCATGCTCCTGCTTCAGCCGCGCGAGGTCTTCAGGCTTCCGGGCGGTGGCGAACACGCGCCAGCCGCGCGCCTTCAGCACCTGCGCCGATGCGAGCCCGATACCGGAGGAGCATCCGGTGATCAGGACAGAACGTTGGGTCATGTGTTCCACTCGTCCGGCGCTACTGTGGTTGCGTGAAGTCGATGCCGCTGTTCAGCACCCAGATGACGAAGTTGAGGCCGGTGGCGAACGCGACCCACAACACATACGGTATGAGCAACAAGGCGGCCGGACGGCTCACCGTATCGAAGAACACGATGGTGATGACGATGGCGACGATCAACGCCAGGATCACGCCGAAGCCGTAGAG
>CAZHCN010000359.1:0-1891 GCA_964530895.1 uncultured Methyloceanibacter sp.
ACCCGCACCGAGCACGATTTCCTGTGCCGCTGCGTCGAGGCGGCGATCAAGGCGGGGGCCACCACGGTCAACATCCCCGACACGGTCGGCTATGCCACGCCTGACGAGTTCGCGGGTCTGATCCGCATGCTGCTGGAGCGCGTGCCGGGAGCCGACGAGATCGTGTTCTCCACCCATTGCCACAACGATCTGGGCCTGGCGGTGGCGAACTCCCTGTCGGGGGTGCTCACCGGCGCCCGCCAGGTGGAATGCGCCGTCAACGGTCTTGGCGAGCGCGCCGGCAATGCGGCGCTGGAAGAGATCGTCATGGCCATCAGGACGCGCGAAGACGCCATGAAGGTGTGGACCGGCATCGACACCACTATGCTGACCCGCGCCTCCAAGCTCGTGTCGCGGGTGACGGCCTTTCCCGTCCAGTACAACAAGGCAATTGTGGGCCGGAACGCCTTCGCCCATGAGAGTGGCATCCACCAGGATGGCGTGCTGAAGCATGCCGGGACGTTCGAGATCATGACGCCGGAGAGCGTCGGTCTGAAGGAGTCCTCGCTGGTAATGGGCAAGCATTCCGGGCGCCATGCCTTCCGCGAGAAGCTGAAGGAGTTGGGCTACGAGCTCGGCGGCAACGCCTTCGAGGACGCGTTCGTGCGCTTCAAGGCCTTGGCCGACGTGAAAAAGCACGTCTATGACGAGGATATCGAAGCCCTGGTCGACCAGGAGATCGCCTCCGCCCACGACCGCATCAAGGTGGTGGCGCTGACCGTGATCGCCGGCACCGGCGGCCCGCAGAAGGCGACCATCACCCTCGACGTGGACGGTAAGCAGCACACCTTCGAGGCGGTGGGCGACGGCCCCGTCGATGCGACGTTCCTGGCGATTCGGTCCTTGGTGCCGCACGAGGCGCGGCTGGCCCTCTATCAGGTGAGCGCGGTGACCGAGGGAACGGACGCCCAGGCCGAGGTCATGGTGCGGCTGGAGGCCGACGGCAAGATCGCCACGGGCCGAGGCTCCGACACCGACACGATGGTGGCCTCCGCCAGGGCCTATGTCAGCGCGCTGAACAAGCTCTTGGCCCGGGAGTCGCGGCGGAAGCCGGAGACGATGCTCGCCTCGTAAGCGTCCCGTAATGCCTATGTCATGGGCCTCTGCCTAAATGTGGCAGAGGAGACTGCGGCGGCCGGGCGTCAAGCCCGTCCGCCGCGACGTCTCGTGGGGTGGACGCCACCTTGGCGATGGCGCGACGCTCCGCTTTCGTCTTAGCGAGCCGCACTAAGCGGCTCATCCGGCAAGCGCCTCGCCGCGCGCTCCTGCTCGGCGCGTCGAGGCTCCATGCAGGGCGCGATGAACGCGTCAAGCGAAGAGTTTTTTCAAAACAGGCGCATCACGCATTGCTCGCCAACGCGATTTGACGCAACATGGGTTTGCGCTCGGTTGGGGGCCGAACCCGTTGAACGGCCACATTTTCTGCCGTGCGTAGTATCGATAGCGTTTTGGAGCTCCCGTGCTGCGCGGGAGCTAATTGGGGCGGGTGCATGTTCTCGCGGGTCTTGGGCTCTGTCTCGGCAGACATGGCCATCGACCTTGGCACGGCGAACACAGTCGTTTTCGTGCCGGGGCGGGGGATCGTTCTCGACGAGCCGTCCGTGGTCGCCATAGAGCAGCGAGGTGATGACCGGAAGGTGATCGCCGCCGGCCATGAGGCCAAAACCATGCTCGGGAGAACCCCGAGCAAGATCGAGACAGTCCAGCCGCTGCGCGATGGCGTGATCGCGGACTTCAACGCGGCCGAGGAGATGATCAAATATTTCATCCGCCGCGTGAACAAGCGGCGGTTGTTCGGCAGCCCGCGCATCATGATCTGCGTGCCGGCGAGCGCCACCTCGGTCGAGCGCCG
>CAZHCN010000360.1:0-1882 GCA_964530895.1 uncultured Methyloceanibacter sp.
GGCCGGCTCTCCAACGAGGCCATGAGGCGCACGGTCGACGCGCTTCGCGTGTGCGCCGACAAGATGCGCCGTCGCGGGGTGACCCGGTCGCGGCTGATCGCCACCGAAGCCTGCCGCATCGCCACCAACACCGCCGAGTTCATGGACCGGGTGCAGAACGAGACCGGGCTCAAGCTCGAGATCGTGGGCCGGGAGACCGAGGCGAAGCTTGCCGTGTCGGGCTGCGCCTCGCTGCTCGACCGCAATTGCGATTGGGCGCTTGTGTTCGACATCGGCGGCGGCAGCTCCGAGCTGATCTGGCTCGACCTGTCGCGGCTCGGGCGTCAGTGGCGGCGCACGCTGCACGACCGCCTCGGCGTGCAGAACTGCATCGCCGCGTGGACCTCGCTGCCGATCGGCGTGGTCAATCTCGCCGAGCGGCACGGCGGCCGCGAGGTCACGCCGGAGAGCTACGAGGCCATGGTGGAAGACGTCATGGTGGCGCTGCGCGGTTTCGAGTCCCAGCACAGATTCGGCGACCGCGTGGCGCAACACAGCACGCATTTCCTCGGTACGTCCGGGACGGTAACGACGATCTCGGGCATCCACCTGAAACTGCCGGCTTACGAGCGCGCCCGGGTCGACGGCTGTTGGCTCGGTGCGGACGACGTGCGCACCGTGTCGAACGATCTCCTCGCCATGAGCTATGCGGAGCGCGTGGCGCAGCCCTGTATCGGACATGAGCGGGCCGATCTCGTGCTCGCCGGATGCGCCATTCTCGAGGCGATGCTTCGGATGTGGCCGTGCCAGCGTCTGCGCGTGGCCGACCGGGGTCTGCGCGAAGGCATCCTCACCACGTTGATGGCCGAGGACGGTTATGACCGGCGCCCGCAGCAGCGTCCCAATCGGCGGCGGCGCGCGAACGGTCCGCATCCCGGCCGCGGTTAGCTTCAACACGACCGTCAGACCTGCTCGAGGGTTTCCTGCGCCTCGGCCTCGCCGATCGCATGCGCGCGCCGCGACAGGCTCGCGCCCGCGCGTTTCGGCAGGCGGGCGAAGATGAACGCCGAGCTCGCCGCGAGGCACGCGACAACGATGAAGGCGGTGTGGAAGTCGCTCGCCACGACGTGGTGACCCGGGCGGCTCATGCGCTCCATCTCCAGGATGAGGGCGCCGGTGGCGACACCCGCCGACACGGAAAGCTGCTGAACGACGCTGGCAAAGCTCGTCGCCTTGCTCATCTCCTTCTCGTGGATGTCGGCATAGGCGATGGAGTTGACGGCGGTGAACTGGAGCGAGCGGAAGAAGCCGCCGACGAGGAGCACGGCGAGGATCACCGCCGCCGGGGTCGCGCTGGTGAACAGGACGTAGCTTGCAATGAAGGCTGCGCTCAGCAAGGCATTCCACATCAAGACCGTCTTGAAGCCGAGGCGGTGAAGAATCGGCGCGGCCGTGGTCTTCATGGCGATGGCGCCGATTGCGGTGGCGAAGGTCAGGAGGCCCGACTGCAGCGGCGTCATGCCGAAGCCGAGCTGGAAATAGAGCGGCAAGAGGAAGGGCGTGGCGCCGACACCGATGCGGAACAAGAAGCCGCCGGTGACGCTTGCGAAGAACGTGTCGATCTTGAGCAGCTTGAGATCGAGCAACGGGTTCGGCGCGCGCCGTGCATGGCGCACGTAGAGCGCGATGCAGACGGCGCCGATCGCGATTAGCGACAGCGCCACCCAAAGGGGAAACAGCGTCTGGCCGACCGTGGTGAAGCCGAAAGAGACCCCCGACAGGCCGATGCCCGACAGGATGAAGCCTTTGATGTCGAGCGGAGGAACCTCGCGCTCGCGGAAATTGGCGATGTAGCGCGTGGCGAGATAGATGCCGAGCAGGCCGATGGGGATGTTGATCCAGA
>CAZHCN010000361.1:0-1881 GCA_964530895.1 uncultured Methyloceanibacter sp.
ACCGGCACCGGCAAGGGCAAGTCCACGGCCGCCTTCGGCTTGGCGCTGCGCATGCTGGGACGCGGGCGACGCGTCGGTGTCGTGCAGTTCGTCAAAGGCGCGTGGCACACCGCCGAGCGCGATGCGCTCGCGACATTCGGCGACCAGGTTGCCTGGTACTCCATGGGCGAAGGGTTCACCTGGGAGACGCAGGACCTCGCCCGCGACATTGCCGCCGCTGAGCGCGCCTGGGCCAAGGCAGTCGAGTTGATGGACGATCCGAGCTTCGGCCTCGTCATTCTCGACGAGCTTAACATAGCGCTCCGTTACGACTATTTGCCACTCGACCAAGTGATCGCCACGCTGAAGAGCCGGCGCCCCGATCTCCACGTCGTGGTCACTGGGCGGAATGCCAAGCCCGATCTCATCGAGGCCGCCGACCTCGTCACCGACATGACCTTGGTGAAGCACCATTTCGCCGCCGGCGTGAAGGCGCAGCCCGGCATCGAGTTCTGAAGCGAATGGCACCGCGCGCGCTCATGTTCCAGGGCACGGGCTCCGACGTCGGCAAGTCGCTAATCGTCGCCGGGCTTGCGCGCGCGCTCGCCAACCGGGGCTTGAAGGTGCTGCCCTTCAAGCCGCAGAACATGTCGAACAACGCGGCTGTTGCCGCCGACGGCGGCGAGATCGGCCGCGCGCAAGCGCTCCAGGCGCGCGCCGCACGCGTCGCCCCGAGCGTGCACATGAATCCGGTGCTCTTGAAGCCGCAGAGCGAGATCGGCGCGCAGATCGTGCTGCAGGGCCGATTCCACGGCACGGCCAAGGCGGCCGATTATCAAAGCAGCAAACGCGAGCTGATGCCCTATGTGCTCGAGAGTTTTGCGCGCCTAAAAGAAAATGCAGACTTCGTGATCATCGAAGGGGCCGGGAGCGCATCCGAGATAAACCTGCGCGCGAATGACATCGCGAATATGGGCTTCGCCCGCGCGGCGGACGTTCCTGTCGTCCTCATCGGCGATATCGACCGCGGCGGTGTGATTGCGAGCCTCGTCGGCACCAAGGCGGTGATCGATCCGGAGGACGCGGCGCTGATCGTCGGCTTTCTCGTCAACAAGTTCCGCGGCGACCCGTCGCTCTTCGCCGACGGCATGCGGCAGATTGCCAAGATGACCGGCTGGGAAGCCCTCGGGCTCATTCCCTTCTTTCCCGAGGCGCGAAAGCTTCCCGCCGAAGACGGTCTCGCGCTGGACGCGGCCGATCTCGCCAAGCCGCATGCACACATCAAGATCGCCGTTCCGATCCTGCCGCACATCGCGAACTTCGATGATCTCGATCCGCTCGATGCCGAGCCGTCTGTGGATGTCGTGCGCGTACGCCCCGGCACGCCGATGCCCGGTGATGCGGATCTCATCATTCTGGCTGGGTCCAAGTCTACGGTCGGCGATCTCGCGGCCTTGCGCGAGGCGGGCTTCGACGTCGACATCGCGGCCCATGTCCGCCGCGGCGGCGCTGTGCTCGGCATGTGCGGCGGCTATCAGATGCTCGGCCGCTCGCTCCACGATCCTCACGGCGTCGAGGGTCCTCCCGGTGCCACGCCCGGGCTCGGTCTCCTCGATGTCGATACGACGTTTCTCACCGAGAAGCGTCTTGCGGTCGTTCAGGGCACGAGCGCCGACGGGGCTTCCTATGATGGCTTCGAGATCCACAAAGGGGTCACGGAAGGCCCGGATCGGGCGCGGCCCTTTGCCTATTTCGCAGACGGCTCGCCCGAAGGTGCCCAGTCACCCGACGGGCGCGTCGTCGGAACTTATCTCCACGGCCTCTTCGTCGACGACAGCCAGCGCGCCGCGTGGCTTGCACGCTTCGGCGGCAAGACGGCAGTGACCTACGATGCGACGATCG
>CAZHCN010000362.1:0-1849 GCA_964530895.1 uncultured Methyloceanibacter sp.
GCATGCGCAGCGCCAAGCCGAAGGCGGCCGTGGACTTGCCCTTGCCGGTGCCGGTGTGGACGATGAGAAGGCCTTTCTCGACAGTCTTCTCGGCGACCTCCTGGTCCTGCACCTCTTTGCGCTTCGCCATCTTGGCGCGATGGCGTTCGGCCTCCCGATCATCGACGGCTTTGGTCATGACGTTCCTTTCACGGTGAGCGGCTGGCCGGCGACCATGAGCACCACGCGGCGCGCGCGAGCGGCGAGGCGCTGGTTGAGCACGCCTTGGGCGTCGCGGAAGCTTCGGGCGAGCGCGTTATCCGGCACGATGCTTAAGCCCACTTCGTTCGAGACCAGCACGGTCATGCCGGTCCGCCCGCCGAGCGCCTCTTCCAATCTCTGCGTGAGCTTGTCGATGTTGAACTTCGCATCCATCACGTTCGAGAGCCACAGGGTCAGACAATCGACGAGCACGGCAGCCTCTGGCGGTGCGGCGCGCAGCGCCTCGGGCAGTTCATGGGGCGCCTCGATCGTCTGCCAGCCCGCGGCGCGGCGTGCGCGATGCGCGGCGATGCGCGCCGCCATCTCGTCGTCGCGCGCTTCCGCCGTGGCGATGTAGACCCAAGGCTGCGGCCGCCCGGTGACGAGGCTTTCGGCGTAACGGCTCTTGCCGGAGCGGGCGCCGCCGAGGACGAGGGTTACGCCTTCGTCCCCGGCTGCGTTTTCTTGTGCCATGACGCAGGTGGCGCTGGCGCGCTCAGGCCGCCCTCGTTCGCATGGCGGGCATCGGCATGAGCGCACGCTCCGCGAGCCAACCGAAGACCAGTCCCATTGCGCCCCAGGTCACCGCCTGCATGCCGAGCGAGGCCATGCGGAACTTCCATAGGACGGTTGCCGGGAAGTCGGCCGGAACCTCGTTGATGTCCGGGAGAACGACTTGGGCGATGACGATAATCGCGATGAACAAGCCGGCACCGATCAGCGCCGCGTCGAGGCCGCCATAGCGGACCGCAAGACGCTTCGCCGTGGCGACCGAGAACACCGTCGCGCCGAGCGAAATCACCATCATCAGGAGATACATGCCGGTACGAAAACTGATCGTACTGGGCTCGCCGACCGCAGGTGGGTTGGCGGGGTATTTCAGGCTCGGCACATAGTAGACTGCGGCAAAGGCCGCCAAAGCCAGAAGCAGTGCCAGCGCCCGGGGGCTGAAATCACCGACGCGCCCATAGAGAAAAGCGAACGCCAATGCAAACAGCCCGCCCATCGCAGCCCCGTACACGGCCGTTGCTGTCAACAGGCCGGCCGTGCTCTGCACGCCACGGCTGACGAGCTCTTCCTCGCCGTGGTCGTGTACGTGAGCCGATTGGCCGTTCTCGCTCGCGTCGGCGACTGCGCCATGATCGTGTGCAGGGGGGGCCGCTTCGGCCTCGGCGTGCGATTCCTCGAAGGCAATAGCCCGGTCGACCTGCGGCTCGCCAAAAAGTTTCGCCACCCCGAAACACAGGAGGCCGGCGACAAACCCCGCGATCATGCCGCGGATCAGTAGATCTCTAACCATCGATGTTTCTCCCGGCGGATTAGTGGCAAGGAAAGCCGAGCAGATGACGGCCATCGTGCACATATTCGTGCACATACATGCCGGGAATGATCGAGGTGGCGCCCTCCTCGACGCCCACGAAATAGATCATCGTGAGCAAGAGAATCGAAAAAATTAGCCACGGCACGATGTCTCGCACCGGGATGGCGCCGACGGACGTGCCGGTCGCTTCAGGCTTGGTTGAAGTCGAAAGAGTCGTCATGGCATCCCCTTCTCGCCCTCCACCCGAGGGCGCGGTTCAAGGTTATACCGCCGGCAGGTCTCCTGGCT
>CAZHCN010000363.1:0-1844 GCA_964530895.1 uncultured Methyloceanibacter sp.
GCTTCGAGCGAGGCTTGCGGCGTGGCGATCATGATGTTCTCGACGCGCTCGAAGCAGGGGTCGCCGGGCTTCGGCGTCTCGTCGGCCGTCTCCAGCGCGCGGCGCACATTGTCCGGCAGGTTGAGCTTGTATTTCTCGACGATGGCGATCGCGTCCGCCTTGGTGGATGGGTCGGGAACGGTCGGGCCCGAAGCGATGATCGAGGGATCGTCGCCCGGCACGTCGGAGATCATCAGCGCCACGACGCGCGCGGGGTAGGCGGCCTTCGCCAGCCGGCCGCCCTTGATGGCAGAGAGATGCTTCCGCACCGTGTTCATTTCCGAGATCGTGGCGCCGGACTTCAGCAGCGCCTTGTTCACCGCCTGCTTGTCCTCCAGCGTGATGCCCTCGGCGGGAAGGGCGAGGAGCGCCGAGCCGCCACCGGAGATGAGGCAGAGCACCAGATCGTCCTCGGTGAGCCCCTGCACCATCTTGAAGATGCGTTGCGCAGCTTCCCGCCCGGCTGCGTCAGGAACGGGGTGGGCGGCCTCGACCACTTCCAGCCGCTCCGTCGGCACGCGATAGCCGTAGCGGGTGACGACGAGGCCTTCGAGGGGTCCATCCCAGGCGTCCTCGAGGGCCTTGGCCATCGCGCCGGACGCCTTGCCGGCGCCGATGATGACCGTGCGTCCTTTGGGGCGGGGCGGCAGATGGGCCGGCACGCAAAGCGAGGGCAGGGCGGCATCGACGCCCGCCTTGAACATGGCTTTGAGAAGCTCTCCCGGCGTCATTCTTGTACTCTCGCCTCCCCCTTTTTGAGTAGCCGCAGAAACCTGCACAGACGATTGCCATAAGGCAAGTGAATGAATACGGTGCCCGTTCCTTTGGCAGGAAGTTAGGTTTTGCTGGGAAAGTAACCAGGGGGCAATGCGTAATGGCAGCGGGCAGTAGCGAGCAACACAAGAAGCCCAAGTCCGATATCGAGATCAGCCAGGCCGCAACCATGCGGCCGATCCTCGATGTGGCCAAGGACAAGCTCGGCATCGACGCCGAGGACTTGATCCCGTACGGCCACTACAAGGCGAAGGTCTCTCTCAGCTACATCGACTCACTGAAGGACAAGCCCGACGGCAAGCTGATCCTCGTCACGGCGATCACGCCGACACCGGCCGGCGAGGGCAAGACCACCACCACGGTGGGCTTGGGCGACGCGCTGAACCGCATCGGCAAGAAGGCCATGATCTGCATCCGCGAGCCTTCCCTCGGGCCGTGCTTCGGCGTGAAGGGCGGGGCGGCCGGCGGCGGCTATGCGCAGGTCGTCCCCATGGAGGACATCAACCTCCACTTCACCGGCGATTTTCATGCGATCGGCGCCGCCAACAACCTGCTCGCGGCGATGATCGACAACCACGTCTATTGGGGGAACCCCCTCGACATCGACGTGCGCCGGGTCAGCTGGCGCCGCGGCATCGACATGAACGACCGGGCGCTCAGGTCCATCGTCACCTCGCTCGGCGGCGCGGCCAACGGTTTCCCGCGCGAGGCGGGCTTCGACATCACCGTGGCCTCCGAGGTGATGGCCATTTTCTGCCTGGCCAGGGATTTGGCCGATCTCCAGCGGCGTCTCGGCCAGATCCAGATCGGCCAGACGCGCGACAAGAAATCGGTCACGGCGAAGGAGCTGTCCGCGTCAGGCTCCATGGCGGCGTTGCTGAAGGATGCCCTCGCGCCGAACCTGGTGCAGACGCTCGAGAACAACCCCGCCTTCATCCATGGCGGCCCGTTCGCCAACATCGCCCATGGCTGCAACTCGGTGATCGCCACCAAGGCGGCGCTCAAGCTCTGCGACTACGTGGTGACGGAAG
>CAZHCN010000364.1:0-1826 GCA_964530895.1 uncultured Methyloceanibacter sp.
ATGCCGAGTGCGTCGGCCACCAGGCAGGCATGCTGTCCGCCGGCGCCACCGAACGAGTTCATCACATAATCGGCGACGTCGTAGCCGCGCTGCACCGAGATGGTCTTGATGGCGTTCGCCATGTTGACGACGGCTATTCTGATGAATCCGTCGGCGATCTCTTCCGGCTTGCGCCCGTCGCCGAGCTTCCGCGCCAGCGCCTTGAAAGCTTTGGCGACCGCCGCCCGGTCGAGGGACTGATCCTGACCCGGCCCGAAGATATGCGGGAAGAAATCGGGCTGGAGCTTGCCGGTCATGACGTTGGCGTCGGTGACCGTGAGCGGGCCGCCACGCCGGTAGGCCAGGGGCCCGGGATCGGCGCCGGCCGAGTCAGGTCCGACCCGGAAGCGGGCCTCGTCGTAGTGGAGGATCGACCCGCCGCCGGCCGCCACCGTATGAATCAGCATCATCGGCGCGCGCACCCGCGCGCCGGCCACCACGCTCTCAAAGGTGCGCTCATACGCCCCGTCATAGTGGCAGACATCGGTGGAGGTGCCGCCCATGTCGAAGCCGATCACCTTGCCGAAGTTCGCGCTGTGCGCGGTTTCCACGGCGCCTACCACGCCGCCCGCCGGCCCCGATAGGATCGCGTCCTTGCCCCGGAACAAATTCGCCGAGGTCAGCCCGCCCGACGACTGCATGAACAGGAGTCGCGGACCGTTCCCCGTGCGATCGGCGGAAAGCGCCTTCGCCACGCGATCCACGTAACGGCGGAGCAGGGGTGAGAGATAGGCATCCACGACGCTCGTGTCGCCGCGCCCGACGAACTTCACGAGTGGGCTCACCTCGTGGCTCGCCGAGATCTGGGAGAAGCCGAGCTCGCTCGCGAGCCGCGCCGCCTCGTGCTCGTGGGCCGGATAGGCGTAAGCATGCATGAATACGATGGCGACCGCGTCGATCCCGGCTTTGCGCGCGGCCGAAAGCGCCTCGCGGGTCGCGTCGAGATCGAGCGGCACCTCTATAGTGCCGTCGGCGCGCACGCGCTCCGGCACCTCGGCCACACGCGCATAGAGCATGGACGGCTTCTCGATCTGTCGCGCGAAGATCTTGGGCCGCGCCTGGTAGCCGATCTCGAGCGCGTCGCGGAAGCCTTGGCTCACGACGAGCAGCACCGGGTCGCCCTTGCGCTCGAGCAGCGCATTGGTGGCTACGGTCGTTCCCATGCGCACACTGTCGATCGTCTCCGGCGGGAGGCGCTTCTTGCGCGGCACCCCGATCAGGTCGGCGATGCCGGCAATGGCTGCGTCCGCATAGGCTTCCGGGTTCTCGGAGAGGAGCTTTGTGGTGACGAGCCGCCCGTCAGGGGCCCGCGCCACGATGTCGGTGAACGTGCCGCCGCGATCGATGAAGAATTGCCATCTGCCGCTCATGATGCGGAGTTACCCGCATCACGCGATGCGCTTCAAGCCGCTTGCGTATTGCTTCCACCGTTTGACGTAGACATCGGCGCCGCGAGCGATCATGGCGCGCGCCTCGTCGTCCACCTCGCGAACCGCCTTGGCAGGTGCGCCGAGGATCACCGAGTTGTCGGGAAACGACTTTCCCTCGGTGATCAGGGCGTTCGCGCCAATCAGGCAGTTGTTGCCGATCTTCGCGCCGTTGAGCACGGTCGAGCCCATGCCGATCAGCGTGTTGTCGCCGATCGTGCAGCCATGCAGCACCACGTTATGGCCGATGACGCAGTCTTTCCCGATGGTGAGCGGGAAGCCGGGATCGGTATGGAGCGTGGCGTTGTCCTGGATCTGCGAGCGCGCGCCGATCTCGATCCACTCATTGTCGCCGCGCAG
>CAZHCN010000365.1:0-1820 GCA_964530895.1 uncultured Methyloceanibacter sp.
GGTGACGCGGCTGACCGTCGATTCGTGCATGGAGATCGCATCGGCCACGGTCTTCAGGTTCAGCGGCCGCAAGTGCCGGACGCCGTAGGTGAAGAAGCCGTCCTGCTGGCGTACGATTTCCTGCGCCACCTTGAGAATTGTGCGGGCGCGCTGGTCGAGGCTCTTCACCAGCCAGTTCGCGGTCTGCAGGCAATCCACCAGGTAGCTCTTGTCCTCTTTGCGCATCTTCGATTTGGACACGGTCGCATAATAGGACTGGTTGACCAGCACGCGCGGGAGCGTGTCGCTGTTCAGCTCCACATGGAAGCTGCCGTCAGGCAGCGAGCGAATGAGCACGTCCGGCACGATGGGTTGAGACGGCGACGAACCGTATTTGAGGCCGGGCTTCGGATTGAGCCGTTTCACCTCGGCGATCATGTCGCACAAATCCTCGTCGGAAACGCGCGCGGCGCGCTTCAGGGCGACAAGGTCGTGCGTGGCAAGAAGATGCAGATTCTCGATGAGCGCGGCCATCGCCGGGTCGCAGCGGTCCTGTTCCTTAAGCTGAAGCGTGAGGCACTCGCGCAGATCGCGGGCGAACACCCCGCAGGGCTCGAAGCCCTGCATGACGCGGAGCGTCTCCTCGACGAGCTCCAAGGGCGCGCCGAGCAGCTCGGCCAGCGTATCGAGTTCGCCGCGCAAATAGCCCGCCTCGTCGGTCATATCGATGAGATGGTGACCGATCAGCCGCTGCGCCGGATCGGCGAACGCAAGGACGAGTTGATCAGAGAGATGGTCACGCAGCGTCTTCTCTTCGGCCACATAGGCTTCGAGGTTCGTTCCTTCGTCGATTTCGGCGCGGGGGCCCTGCGTCAGGCCGCTCCAGCCGGAATCCACCACCGCGCCGGGGGTGAAGTTCTCCGAATCGGGGAACATGTCCTGCGGCTCGGCATCAAGATCGTCGGTGCGGCCCGAGTCGTTCCCCGTCTCCAGATTGACCCAATCGCCGTCGTCGCCGTCACCGGACTCGGAGCCCTCGGAACCGCCTTCATCCTTGGCAGCCGCAGGCTGCAGCTCGCTGGCAGCTCCGTTCGGCTCGTCCGTGTCAGGGCGCTCAAGCAGCGGATTGCGCTCGAGCTCACCCTCGACAAAGATCGCGAGCTCCATGTTCGATAGTTGCAGCAACTTGATCGCCTGCTGCAGCTGCGGCGTCATGACCAGATTGTGCGTCTGGCGTAGCTCGAGCTTTGTGTTGATCGCCATCTACCAATTCACTCGCGATCAGGTGCTCAGATCTTGAACTGATCACCAAGATAGACGCGCCGCACGTCCTCATTGTTAATGATCTCGTGCGCGGTGCCGTGAGTCAGCACCGTGCCGTCATGGATGATATAGGCGCGGCTGACAAGGTCGAGCGTCTCGCGCACATTGTGATCGGTGATGAGGACGCCGATACCGCGCTCGGTGAGATGACGCACAAGCGCGCGAATGTCGCCCACAGCAATAGGGTCGATACCGGCGAACGGCTCGTCGAGCAACATGAAGGACGGACGCGAGGCGAGCGAGCGAGCGATCTCGACGCGGCGGCGCTCACCGCCGGACAGGCGCATTGACGGCGACTTCCTAAGTCGCGTGATGCGAAACTCCTCGAGTAGCGCATCCAGCTGAAGCTGCCGTTCCTTTTTGTTGGGCTCCACCATCTCCAGCACGGCAAGAATATTCTCCTCAACCGTAAGGCCCCGGAAAATGGATGCCTCCTGCGGCAGATAGCCTATGCCCAGCCGGGCCCGGCGGTACATTGGCAGTTTGGTCACGTCCCGGCCGTCGATCTTGATCGAGCC
>CAZHCN010000366.1:0-1817 GCA_964530895.1 uncultured Methyloceanibacter sp.
CGTGAGACGCAATGACGCCCGGCTCGAAAAGGCCATCGAGCAGACCTCCGTGGCCTTGCACCGTGCTGGCGGCGCGGTCCTCGCCCGCGCCGGTACCGCCCTGGCCCGCGCCGGCAGCGCCTTGCGCCATACCGGACAGCACCTGCACAAGCGGACGATCTGACGTTCCGTCTTTAGACGACCGAGATCTCGTCACCGCACTTGATGGCGCCCTCTTTCAGCACAGCGCCGTAAACGCCGGCATAGCCTTCGTGTTTGGTGCTGATGTGCCTCAGGATCTTGGGCGCGGCCGCGGCGGTATCGGGATCGAGCGTCACCATCTTGCAGCGGGGGTCGCGTTCCAACGGCGTGAAGACGACCTTGTCGCCGACCTGCAATCGCTTGCCCACCAGCGTGTTCTCGTAGAAGCCGGGCATATCGTTCTCGCCGTGCCAGGTCACCATGAGGTTTGGGCGGAAGCGGCGAATGTCGACCTCCATGTCCAATTCGCTGCCAAGTTGCTTGCAGGTATTGCTGGAGAACAGGGAGAGAGGGCGGCAGTCCACCTGGCTCTTGCCACTGGAAAGGTGGACTTTCAGCGGGGCATCGAAGCGCTTCCGGAGATGCGAGAGGAAGTCGTCGGAGTCGATATCGAAGACGTCGCCCTCGGGGGTCTCGACCTCGACGGCAAAATGCTCGGCGCTCGGAAAGAGAGGGGCGATGCCGGGCGCCAGCCCTTCGAAGTCGGCCAGATTGTCGGGAATGGTCGGGCCGTCGTTCTTGAAGCGGGGGCGATATAGCAGGAAAGGCTCGTCGTCCCGGGCGGTGAACCAGGGAAACGCCTTTTCGCCGTCCTCTTTGATGACCCCATAGACACGGTCGCCCATCACGCCGCCGAAACCGACGAACACGCTGTCGACCTCTTCGCCGCGCATCCCTTTCACGGGATAGCGCCAGATTGCATCGATGCGTCCGATTGCAGTCATGAGAAGCTCCTCTCCTTTCAGCTAGGAGCAAAGCGGCCGAAGGTCTGACCTCTAGTCGTCATAGCTGAGCAGGATTTCTTTCGTTAAAGGGATAGACTGGCAGGCCAGGACGTAGCCGGCTGCCAGATCTCGCTTGGAGAGCGTGAGATTGCACAGCATGTTCACCTCTCCCGTGACCAGGAGGCCCATGCAGGTCCCGCAATGACCTTGCCGGCAGGAGTGGGGGACGTCCTTCAGAGCCGGACAAGCGAGCATGCTGTCCAGCAACGTCGTGCCGGGCAGGTAGGGCACCTTGGTCTCGACGCCATCCAGTCTCACGGAAAATTCCACGGCGTCGGGCGGTGCAATTTCAGGCATCATGAGCCGATGCTATCCCATCCGGGGTACTTACTAGAGTATAAATCGCCCTACCATCATGATGGTAACGGCTCTTATCTCGTCTCCGACCATACTTATACTCTCGTCCAACGAGACACATGAAGTTTAGCAGGCGTCTCTCTTGAGAGAATAGGTCAAGAAGGCGCATCCGAAACTGCCATGCCCTCCAGGATGAGTGACAGTGGTCCCAGGCGACGCGGTTCCGCGCCGAACCCGCCGTGCCGAGAATGTCTCCGAGCGCGACGCCCGCGATGTTGCCGCCAGGTGCGCACATGAACGGGCCTCAGGCGACATGGATATGCCTTCCATTCTCCTTTCTCCGTTCAGGCCCACTTGCGCAAGCGTCTTGCCTGCCTATAGTCGCGCCGAGTCGACACCCTGGCCCACGAATAAGATCCGAAGGCCCGCGCGAGGCCGCATCCCATGACGACCGACATCAAGAAGGTGGTGCTCGCCTATTCCGGCGGGCTCGAC
>CAZHCN010000367.1:0-1813 GCA_964530895.1 uncultured Methyloceanibacter sp.
GCCGAACTCTTCGAGATAGGTCCCGATCAGCATGCGGTTGACCGTGTTGTCCTCGACCACGAGCACGTGACCGGACAGCTTGTCCGACGTCGAAGGTTTGCCCTGCTCGCCTTGCACGCCGTGCTCGGCCTCCGCGGCGACCGCCCGGAAGGTGAACCAAAAGAGACTGCCTTGACCGACCACGCTGTCGCAGCCGACATCGCCACCCATCGCCTCGGCGAGCCGCCGCGCGATCGGCAGGCCGAGCCCACCCCCGGCACGCGAGGTATCGGCCATCGGCCGGAACAGGCTTGCCCGCTCCGCCTCATCCAAGCCTGCGCCCGTGTCGGTGACGTCGAAGCGGACCGTGAAAGGCGTCTCCGCGTCGTTGACGCTGACAAAGAGCCTGATCGAGCCTTCCGACGTCGAATGCAGCGATGCTTCGATCAGGCCCATGAGCACCTGACGCACCCGCGCCTCGTCGCCGATGATGAAGCGGGGGCAGTTGGAGGCCATATCGACCCCCGTCGTCACCCCCTGCGCGCGCGCCCGCACCTGGAGCTCGGAAGCCGCGTTCTTTACCAGCGCATGCAGATCGAAGCGCTCGGTCGCGAGGTCTGCCTCGCCGGACTCGAGCGTGGCGAAATCGACGACCTCGACGAGAGAAGAGTTCAGGCTTCGCGCCGACCGTACCAGCGTCTCGGCATTGCGGCGCTGCCCCTGATCGAGTTCGGTGTCGAGAAGGAGCTCGGCCATGGCGACGACCGCCTGCATGGGCGCGTGAAGCTCGCGGCCGACGATTGTGAGAAGATCGGATTTGGCCGCATCGGCCGCTTCCGCAGTCTCGCGTGCCTGACGCTCCACCGCTAGAGCCGCGACGAGACCCTGAATCTGCGCGAACAGATCGTCCGCCTGAAAATCACCGGCTTGCATGACACACCCCCAATTGTTCAGTTCAGTTCTTCTTGTTGGCGCGGAGCATGGCAGACGCGACTTAAAACTCGGCTAAATTCCGTGGTTTATGAGGTCCTAAGGCCGGCACCTCATGCGCCGGAGGCTGGAAGCGGGAAAACGTCAGCGCACGGCTCACCCTGCGCCTTTCTGCCGCGACCACCTTGCCCGCACCGGTTATCTACTTTAGAATCATCCTAAAGTGACTGCGACGCCCGCGGTCCGACCGCGCAACCCGGTTTTCGCCGGACGTAAAGACAAGCCGTCCGCGCTGTCTTAGTAGAGAGGCATGATTGTTTGCTCCTGCTCCATGATCTCGGCCAAGGACATCCACGAAGCGGTGTCGGCGCTGCGCACCAAGGACCCGTTCGTCGTGCTGACACCGGGTCTCATTTACCGGACGCTGGGCAAGCGGCCCTCCTGCGGCAACTGCCTGCCGCACATTTCCAAGCTCATGGTCGGCTACGACGAGGAAGGGCCGAGCTCGGCCGCATCGCTGCCTCACCGATCACCGTTCGAGAACCAGCGAGACCAAGACTAGCCGCGCGAAACAGAACACGTCATGATGAACATCACGGTTGAGAGGAGAATTGCGAAATGAAGGGCAATCCGACAGTCATCGAGTACCTCAACAAGGCGCTGACCAGCGAACTCACCGCCGTCAATCAGTATTGGCTGCACTATCGCCTGCTCGACGACTGGGGGTACACCAAGCTCGCCAAGAAGGAGCGCGAGGAATCCATCGAGGAGATGCATCACGCGGACAAGCTCGTGACCCGCATCATCTTCCTCGAGGGCTTCCCCAACATGCAGCGTCTCGACCCGCTCATGATCGGCCAGAACGTCAAGGAGATCCTCGAATGCGATCTCAAGGCCGAGTACG
>CAZHCN010000368.1:0-1813 GCA_964530895.1 uncultured Methyloceanibacter sp.
TGAGCCAGGTGGTGGCGGCGTCGATGCGCGCCTTGATGCCGTTGATGTTCCAGGTGGCGATCTTCATGAATGAAAAGTGTCGTATACCAATAAGCGCCGTCATGCCCGGCCTTGTGCCGGGCATCCACGATTTTCGCTTCGCGGGCTTAGAATACGTGGATGGCCGGGACAAGCCCGGCCATGACAAACCAAGGAATTAGACTGCGCTAGATCGAGAAGCTCGTGCCGCAGCCGCAGGACGCCGTGGCGTTCGGGTTCGTGATCTTGAAATGGGCGCCGATCAGCTCCTCGACGAAGTCGATCTCGGAGCCCTTCACGAAGTCCGCCGATACGGGGTCGATCGCCACCGTGGCGCCGTCCCGCTCGATGAGAATGTCGTCGGGCGCGGTGTCGGTCGCCAGCTCGAACTTGTATTGGAAACCGGAGCAGCCGCCGCCCTCGACGCTGACCCGGAACAGGCTCGCGGCCTGATCTTCGTTGACGAGCTCGACGATGCGCTTTGCGGCGCGGGAACTTAGGGTGATGGACGGTTCGATCATGTTCGGTATAGCCAATCTTCTCAGAGAAAGATAAGCCGGGCACCCATAAAGATAAGCTCGCAAGAGGACCTGTTCAATCGGCCGGAACCGCAAAGCTCAGCGTGCTATTGACGCGGTTCGAAGCGCACCCGCGGACCAAAGGACGCTTGCGGCCTACGCCGTCAACGAGGCCGACAGCCGCGGGCGCTTGATCCCAGAGGCGCCAAGCCCGACCCGCTCGCCTTACGCCCGCGACCGCGACCGCATCCTCCATTCGACCGCGTTTCGCCGTTTGAACTACAAGACGCAAGTCTTCCTCTACCACGACGGCGATCACTATCGCTCGCGGCTCACCCACAGCCTGGAAGTGGCGCAGATCGCCCGCAGCCTCGCGCGCTCGCTTCGCATCGACGAGGACCTGACCGAGGCGCTTGCGCTCGCGCACGATCTCGGCCATCCGCCTTTCGGGCACGCCGGCGAGCGCGCGCTCGACGCCGCCATGCAGACGGCCGGCGGCTTCGACCACAACGCACAGTCCTTGCGCGTCGTCACCAAGCTCGAGAAGAAATACGCAAGCTTCGATGGGCTGAACCTCACCTTCGAGACGCTCGAAGGATTGGTGAAGCACAATGGTCCCTTGCTTGGCGGCCGCCACCCCGTGCCTGAGCCTGTGCTCGCCTATTGCGCGAAGCAGAATCTCGATCTTGGAACTTACGCCTCGGTCGAGGCGCAAGTGGCCGCGCTCGCCGACGACATCGCTTACAACAATCACGACGTGGATGACGGGTACCGCGCCGATTGCTTCACCTTCGCCGAGCTTGCCGAGGTGCCGATCGCAGGCCGGCTTCTTGCGCAAGTGGATGCCGCCTATCCGGGCGTGGAAGGCCCGCGGCGGCTCTACGAGGTCAACCGCCGCCTGATCACGGCGATGATCGACGACGCGCTCGCCGAGACGGCCGCACGGCTTGCAAGCCTGGAGCCCGGAAGCGCCGACGATGTTCGCCATGCGGGCCATGCCGTGGTGGCGTTCTCGGATGCGATGCGGCGCGAGCTTGACGATCTCCGCAAGTTCCTCTTCGCCCGCGTCTATCGGCACGAGCGCATCATGCGCATCATGGTCGCCGCGGAAGGGGTGGTCGCCGATCTCTTCCGCCGCTACAGCACCGACATGGATGCGCTGCCGCCGGAATGGTCCGAGCAGGCGCCGGCCCTGGATGCGCGGGCCTTTGCCCGCCATGTGTGCGACTTCATCGCCGGCCAGACCGACCGCTACGCGCTCGCCGAGCATCGCCGCC
>CAZHCN010000369.1:0-1812 GCA_964530895.1 uncultured Methyloceanibacter sp.
GCAGCCGGGCGCAGCAGCGCCTGAAACTTCGGTTTCAGATCGTAGATGGTGGCCACGCTGTTCCGACCCCACACAGGAATGCCGCTGCAACTATCGCATGATTCGCAACTCTGGCTCTTCGGCGGCCGGTGCCGCCTTTGACGACCCGCTCACTCGTTTCCGGAGATGTTCTTCCGCACCTCGACCAGCATGTCCTGCGCGACGTCGAGCCTGATCAGACCGTAGCGCGGATATTCCATGTCGAGGATCACATAGACGGTGACAGTCACCATGGCCGCATAGGCCACAATATGGAGCCAGTTCGGCTTGTTCGCCATCGCCATGGCGTAGCCGATCAGCCAGGCGCACAGCACCGCCAGCACAAACAACATGAGAAAGATGAGCGTCGGGGGCCGCGCCAGGATGGCGTTCAGCCGGGTCGTCGTGATGTCGATCATCTCGTTCAAGGCCGGCAGCAGAAGCATCCGCGCCGTCGAGCTGTCTTCGCTGGCTTTCACCGCCTCCGACCAGATCTCCCCCTGGAGCCGCGTCGACGTGCCGAGGTCCTCTCGGGCGGCGTCCGGATGGGTTAGGTCTTGCCAAAACTTCAAACGCGAATCCACGTAGGCCTGGAACTTGTCGCGCAAAGGTGCCTGCGACTCGGCAGGCAGAAGATCGAGGCGGAGATAGGCCGTTCCGATCGCATTAGCCTCTTGCACTACCAAGTCCCGACGCATGTTGAAGCGCCCATAGGCTGTGGCGAAGGTGAAGGCGATGAGAAGACCGAGCAGCGCGAACATCGCCGCCTCGACGACGCCGGTGCCTTCCGCCGCTGACTCCCCGACGGTCTCGACGCGGCGCCGGCCGTAGCGATGGCCGATCAAAGCCGAGCCCCACATGCCGAAGAAGAAGGCGCCCATCAGCGCAAGCGTGAAAAGCTCGTAATGCATGGCCGCCGCCCACGCCCTTGCGCCTAGCGCATCCAGTTCACCGCGAAGAATATCAGAGCCGCCAGCGCCGCGGCAGACGGCACGGTGATGGCCCAGGCCGCGATGATGCCCATGAAGTGCGACCGGCGCACGAGCTTGCGGCGCCTGAGCTCGTCGGGATTGGCAAGCACGCCGCGCCGCACCTGCTTATAGCGCTTGTGCGTCCTGATGTAGTTCCGCCGCCGCCGGCTGTGGGTCGTGTAGTACTCGCGGAAGAAGCCGACGCCGAACACCGCGCCGACGACGATATGTGTGGTCGACACCGGCAGACCGAGCTGCGAGGCGACGAGCACGGTCAGCGCCGCGGACAGCGCGACGCAGAAGGCGCGCATCGGGTTCATCTTGGTGATCTGCTCACCGACGACGCGCACGATGCGCGGGCCGAACAAGAAAAGGCCGAGGCTGATGCCCACCGCGCCGATCAGCATCACCCAGAACGGCACGCCGACCTGGCTCGCGAGTGCACCGGACTGCGCGCTGCTGAGGATCGCCGCGAGCGGTCCGACGGCGTTGGCCACGTCGTTCGAGCCGTGCGCGAAGGAGAGCAGCGCTGCCGAACAGATCAGCGGCAGGTGGAACAGCCTTCGCAGGGCCTGGTTGCGGTTCTCCATGCCTGCCGACTGGCTGCGCACCCAGGGTCTCGCCGCGAGATAAACGAGAGCGAAGACCAGGACGGTAATCGTGGCGAGCGCGGGAAATTCCGGCTTCCACACATGGTTCAAGCCTTTCAGCACGAGATAGGCGGAGAAGGTGGCCGCCATCAGCGCGACGAGGAACGGCACCCATCGTCGCGCCGCGGCGATCTTGTCCTCCTGGTAGATCAGATTGACCTTGACGAAAGCGA
>CAZHCN010000370.1:0-1798 GCA_964530895.1 uncultured Methyloceanibacter sp.
AGGTGAGGGAGGTGTTGTCGACCAGCCAGACGGCGGTCGCTTTCGGCATCAACGGTGTGCGGGTCATGATCAGTCTCGAACCTTACGTAAAGGGGTAACGCCGTCTCCCTCGCCCCCTCAGGCGAAAGAGCCAAACGAACCAATTGAGGGGATTGGGTTCTATATAGGGGCTGATGCTGCGAGAGGCAATCGGTTCCGGGCCGTGTCCTAGGCCTCTGATTTCGGGGCCAAACTGCTAGTCCACCGGATGATCGTTGACGCTTTCGGCCTGCTCGCCTTCGATGTCCGCGATGTCCGGTACCGGCGCGCCGCTCTCCGGAGCGCGAACGGCGACCGGACTGTCGTTCGGGTCGAGCGGTCGCGCATTCTTCAGGAGCTTACCGATCCGTTCCAGCACACGACGCGTCGCATGCGACATGTCCCTAACGCTTTCCGCGGTCGGCGCCGGCCCGATCACATCGGCTTCCGCTGCCGCAGCCTGCTGGATCTTCGCCAGGCGCTGCTGCTCGGCCACCTGGAGCGGGTGCGGCTCCAGTCCCGGAATGGTCGGGATGTTGTCGGTATGGTGTGCCGCCATCATGAAGTCGTGCCAGGTCTGGGCGGGGAAGCTGCCGCCGGTCACGCGCGCCATCGGCGAGAAATCGTCATTGCCGAACCAAACGCCCGCAACGTACTGGCCGGTGAAACCCATAAACCATGCGTCGCGATAGTTCGAGCTGGTTCCGGTCTTGCCCACGCTGTTTGTGTAGTCGAGTTGCGCCCGCCGTCCGGTGCCGCGCGTGACCACGCCCTGCAGCATGCTGTTGAGGGTTGCGACCACCTTTGGATCGAAGAGCTGCTTGCGGGCCGGCTCGTCATTCGCATGGGAATAGAGCAACGGGCCTCGCAATGAGTGGATCTCCTCGATGGCGTAGGGGCGCGTCTCAAGACCGCCGCTCGCGAAGACGGCATAGTTGGCGGTTTGCTCGAGCGGCGTCATGCCTTGATCGCCGAGCGCCAAGGAGCACGTCTTTTTCAACCGGGTGACGCCGAGCCTCTGCATGGTGGCCATCACCTTCTCGCGCCCAACCTGGAGCGAGACCTTGACGGCGATGGTGTTGATCGACTTCGCCAGGGCGTCCTTCATCATCATGACGCCCCCACGGCCTCCGGAATAGTTTTTCGGCGACCAGCGGCCGCACACGGCGCCGGCGCCGCTGATGACGGTGGTCGGCTTGTAGCCATTCTCCAAGGCGGTGAGATAGACGTAGGGTTTGAAGGACGAGCCGGGCTGACGATAAGCGTGTGCAGCTCGGTTGAATTGGCTCGTGCCGTAATCCTTGCCGCCGACCATGGCCCGGACCGGGCCGTCGGGTTCCATCACCACCATGGCGCCCTGCCCGAAATGGCGCGCTTTGCCCGAGGTCGCGATAACGGCCCCGAGCGCATCCTCGGCCATCTTCTGCAGTCCCGGATCCACAGTCGTGCGGACGACGAGGATATGGTTCCCTTGACCCCTCATCAGCCGCTGCACCTCCTCGAAGGCCCAGTCGAGGAAGTAATTGGGCGTGTTGCCGTCGGTGCGCTCGACGATCCTCGCCGGATTGAGTCGCGCGCCGTAGACTTGGCCCTCGCTCATGTAGCTCGCCTCGACCATGTTGGTCAGCACCTCGTTGGCGCGGGCGCGCGAGGCGGCGAGGTTGACGTGCGGTGCGTAGCGCGTCGGCGCCTTGAACATGCCGGCGAGCATGGCCGCCTCGGCCAGGTTCACATCGCGAATCGACTTGCCGAAATAATGATGGGCGGCCGCTTCAACGCC
>CAZHCN010000371.1:0-1789 GCA_964530895.1 uncultured Methyloceanibacter sp.
CGCCGCAGGCGAGCGCGCCATAGACGAAGCCGACATTGTGGGCGCCGAATAACTCCTCGGCCCGCGCGCGGATGGCGGCCTCAGTCTCCGCTTGCGCTGCCGCGCCGAGCTCGGTGCCGCGGAACATGTGGCCCGAAATCACCGCGACATTGCGGGGACGCAGCGCGTCGACGAGCACGTCGAGATTGGTATCGATCACGGTACCGATGCGGCGGAATTGCAGAACGGTGGATGCCTTGGCCCCGTCGTCGGCGCCGTGGGCGTTACGGGCTCTGAGCAGCACATCCTTGGCATCGCCGCCACGATCCACGATGAGCAGCGCTTCGGCAAGGGTCGCGAGCGGCCAGTAGTCTTCCGACTCGGGCGAGAGCGTGGCGGTGAGGAGAGCGGCGATCTTCCGTGCGGCGCCCGTGTCGCCTGCGCACAGCGCCATGGTGGCGGCGTTGATGCCGGGGTAGTAGCCCTGTTTCGCGGTGTAGAGACGGTGATAGGCCTCGAAGGCGGTGGCCGCCCGTTTACGTCGCTCGTCCTGTCTTGCCGTCTCGAACGCGCGCTCCTTGAGAAGGCGCGCATGAAGCGCGGCGAGATCCTCGATGAGCTGCGCCTCCCATAGGGCACCGCGCAGCCGCGCCGGCTCCGGCTCGTCCTCACCGAAGCCTTCATCGACGAAGGGCTCGGCGAGGATGCGATCCATGGGCAGGAAGGGGTTGCGGCGGGCTTTGCGCACCGCTTCCTCGAGAGCGCCTAAGTCCCGGAGCGGCAGCCCGGAGCGGGTGAGGAGGTCGAGCGCGCCTTTCGCATCACCACTGCGCGCGGCGGCAAGGGCCGTGCGGTGATGCAGTTCCGGGCTCGACGGGTAATAGCGCAAGATGTCGAGACCGATATTGCGGGCGCGGATCAGGTCGCCGCAGGCGATGGCCGCGTCGATGTCGTCGATGGTGCGCTCGAGCGCGGCGCGGCTCCGCGCGGTGCGCAAGCTCGCGAGCCGGCTAACGCGCTGATAGTCGATGATCTCGATCTGCTGGCTGCGCGCGCCGGTGCGCAAAAGGCCGGAGCGCTCCCACTCATTCAGGCGGCGGCTGATGGTCTCGCGGGACACGCCGAGATCGGCGGCAATGTCGCTTTGCGCGATCTTCTTGGGAAAGCGCACGCGATTGCCCTCGGCGATGCCGATATCCGCGGACAACTCGACCAGCCAGTCGGCCAGAAGCAGATCGGGAAACGTGTGCACCTTCTCGTGCTGCTGGGTGAGCGCGGCGAGCAGCCGCTGCGAGCCGATGCGGATGAGGCGCGCGCGCAAGACCGCGTCGTCGGCGATGAGGTCCGACAGAAGCGAGAGCGGGAGCGGCACGATGGAAGCAGGGGTGAGCGCGACGGCCGAGGTGGTGCGTTTGACGGCTTTCGGCGTGAGGCCGTGCTCCAGCAGCTCGAGCTCGCCGAAAACCTCGCCATGCACGATACGCTCGAAGCGGAGCACGCGCTTTCCTGATGGTGGCCGCAATTCGACCTGCACCAAGGGATCAACGTCGAGGCCGTCGCCGTTCGACCGCGCCCCGAGAAGAAGGTAGATCGCGTCCGCCGGGTCGCCCGGGTGAAACACGCATTCGCCCGCTTGCAGCGCGCGCGCAGAGAGCCGCGTGCGGCGTATGTGCGCGCGGGCCGTGTCGCTTGTCCCGCGCATCAGCGCGGATCGCGCGACCAGGTCTTCGAGCGTTTCCTTCATACCTGTAGGCGCCTCGGCCGGCAGGCTGAGAGGGTAGTCTATTTCGGCGAGCCTCACCAACCGCCC
>CAZHCN010000372.1:0-1778 GCA_964530895.1 uncultured Methyloceanibacter sp.
GGATAGTTGGAGCAGCCGACAAAGGCGCCGAACTTGCCGACCTTCAGGCTCAAGCGGCCTTCGCCGCACGACGGGCACGCGCGCGGGTCGCCGCCTTGGCCGTTATCGGGAAAGACGTGCGGTCCGAGGAGCTCGTTGAGCGCTTCGAGCACCTCGGCGATGCGGAGATCGCCGATGTCGTTCACCGCGCCGATGAAGTCACGCCAGAAGTCGCGGAGAACGTCCTTCCATTCGAGCTCGCCGGCGGAAATGAGATCGAGCTTCTCTTCCAAGTCGGCGGTGAAGTCGTACTCCACGTAGCGCTTGAAGAAACTTTCGAGGAAGGCCGTGACCAGCCGGCCCTTGTCCTCGGGATAGAGACGCTTCTTGTCGATGCGCACGTAGTCGCGCTCGCGCAGCACATTGAGGGTCGAGGCATAGGTAGAGGGGCGGCCGATGCCGAGCTCCTCCAGCTTCTTGATCAGGGTCGCCTCGCTGTAGCGGGGCGGCGGCTCGGTAAAGTGCTGCTTCGCCTCGATGCCGCGCGGATTGAGCGCGTCGCCCTGGTTGAGCGCGGGCAGCGCGCCGTCCTCGCCGACCGCGTCGTCGACGCCTTCCTCATAGATCTTGAGGAAGCCGTCGAAGCGGATGACGGAGCCCGTGGCGCGGACGCCGTAAGCCTTGCCGTCTTTGCCGGCGACGTCGATGTCCACGGTCGTGCGCTCGATCTCGGCGCTCGAGGCTTGGCTCGCCAGCGTGCGCTGCCAGATCAGCTTGTAGAGCTTGAGCGCATCGTCCTCGAGATAGCGGCTGACCTGCTCGGGCGGCTTGCCGAAATCGGTGGGCCGGATCGCCTCGTGGGCTTCTTGCGCGTTCTTCGCCTTGGCCTCGTATTCGCGCGGGGAGGGCGGCACGTAGCGATTGCCGTAGAGACCGGTCACGAGCTTGCGGATCGCGGAGACCGCCTCGGGCACGATCTGCACGCCGTCGGTCCGCATATAAGTGATCAGGCCTTCCGCCTCGCCGCCGAGATCGATGCCCTCATAGAGCCGCTGGGCGAGCTGCATGGTGTGGCGCGGCGAGAAGCCGAGCTTGCGCGAGGCCTCCTGCTGTAGCGTCGAGGTGGTGAAGGGCGCGGCCGGATTGCGGCGCTGCGCCTTGCTCTCGACTGCATTGACCGTGAAGCGGCCGCCTTCGAGCGCTGCCTTCAGCCGATCGGCATTCGCCTGGTCGGGGATGTCGAACTTCTCGAGCTTCTTGCCCTCTGCGGAAACGAGCCGTGCCTGGAAGGTCTCGTTCTTGTTTTTCGCAAGTTCGGCAATGATCGACCAATATTCCTGTGCCCTGAATCTCTCGATCTCGAGCTCGCGGTCGCACACGAGCCGCAGCGCGACGGACTGGACGCGCCCCGCGGAGCGAGCGCCCGGCAGCTTCCGCCACAGGACCGGCGAGAGGGTGAAGCCCACGAGATAATCGAGCGCGCGACGGGCGAGGTAGGCGTTGACCAACGGCCCGTCGATCTGGCGCGGATGGCGCATGGCCTCCAGCACCGACTCTTTGGTGACGGCGTTGAACACCACCCGCTCGACCGGGATCTTGTCCAAGACCTTCTTGCGGTCGAGCACCTGGAGCACGTGCCAGGAGATGGCCTCGCCCTCGCGGTCGGGGTCGGTGGCGAGAATCAGCTTGGCAGCGCCTTTGACGGCCTGGGCGATCTCGTTCAGCCGCTTGGCGGACTTGGGATCGACGTCCCAGTGCATCTCGAAGTCGTTGTCCGGCAGGACCGAGCCGTTCTTCGA
>CAZHCN010000373.1:0-1777 GCA_964530895.1 uncultured Methyloceanibacter sp.
GCGCACATGAAGTTCCAGTTCTGGTTCAGCTTGGTCCAGTGCAGCGGATCGTCGTGGGTGATGTCCTCGTCCGGATAGAGATGGAACCAGCGCTGGCCGCCTTGACTCTTCGGCCTTGTGTCCCAGGCAAGCGACAGAGCCTGGATGCGCCCGTCCGGAAACTCGACGAGATATTGCTGCAAGGGATCGAGCCCGAACGTGTACTTCACCTCGAACGTGGCGAGCTTGCCGTCGGGGCCGTCGGTCTCGACGAAGAACTTGCCGTCCTTCTTGAAGAAGCGGGACTTGACCCCGTAATAGTCGAAGCTTGCGTCATCGAAGTTGCCGAGCACCGTATCCGCGCTCGCATGCGCCATGGCATGGGCATGCTGCGAGGCGTGCCACAGCGCGCCTTCCTTCTGGTGGCAAGAGATACAGGTCTCGGTGCCCACGAAGGCGACATGCTCCGGGGCGAGGTCCTCATGGGCGATGTCCGCGGTGCCGGAGGACGTGCAGCAGACCGTGAACTTCCAGATCAGACCGCCAGCGAGGACGACCACCGCGGCAAAAACGGCCAGGCCGATCAGGAGCCGCCGGCGTGACCGCGCAGGCTTCGCGGGTTTGCTCTCGGTGTCTTGAACCTTCGGCTCGGCCGCGGCGGCGCGCGGCTTCCCAGCCTTGCCTCGTGACGGCGATTTTCGTCGGCGTGCCAAGGGCTTCCCATTCGGCAGAATACGTAAGGAGCGGGACCTTCCCACGATCGGCGGGCAGGCGCTAGCACCTACCCGCCGGTCTGGCCGCCAACCGGGGCGCGGCGATCAGACCGCCGCGCGCGACCGGCACCCTGGGTAAGCCTACGGCTGCGCCGTGCACTTTCCCCTCAGCGCGAGAGACGCATCTGGCGTCGACACGCCTGCCGACAACTTGCCGGTTTTCGTCGCGATGAGCGCACTGAAGGCTCTGGGAGTCGGGGCGTTTCTGCCGACGCCATGCAGCAAGACGTACTCATCGACAACTTCGACATTGTCGATGTCCGCAGATCTCGGGTCTTGGCCTATCGGCGCCGACTTCAGCTTCTTGTTCTCGATATCGAGCAGCATGACAGGTGCCAGATTGGCTGTTTCCAGCGAGATGCGTTGGCAGCCGGTCACGTCCACGCACTCATACACATCGCTTATGGCGCAGAGATAGGCCTTCTCGGTGGCCACGGCCGAGGCCGAGGTCACGACGAGGCACGCGAGCCCAAGGCAGGCTTTTGAAATCGAAAGTCGCATTGTCTGGCTCCTATTGTGCAACGGTGTAGCCCCTGGCTTCCAAGCAAAGCCGGCCGGCCGTGAGATAGCTCGCATAGAGATCGTTGAGGCGGCGGACATCCGCCGTGCCGCGCGCATTGGCGAGGCCGCCGGAGCCCCAACGCGGATCCGTGCTGCCGGCGGCGGTGTCGAGCTTGCCGGTGACCTTGAGGATCGTTCTCGTGTCTATGCCCGCCTGCTGGGCTTGAAAGATGGCGGAGGGATCGAAGCCGGTCTGCTCCACGGCCCACTGATGACAGGCCAGGCGATCCTTATTCTCCTGCTCCGGGGTCACACCCTCTTTGTAAGCCAGCAGCGCGCGGCCGCTCGCGGTTTGCGCTTGGACATGGGACGCAGCGCTCACAGCCATGAGAACGACGGCTGCGCCACATAATAGTTGGCTCAATCGCTTCATCGGTTTCCTCTCCTTTGGTCATGTTCAGGGGACACCGACGTCAAAGCCGACGGGTGAGCGTCGATGTCCCTGAAGCGAAGAAAAGAAAGGC
>CAZHCN010000374.1:0-1775 GCA_964530895.1 uncultured Methyloceanibacter sp.
CGCTCCTTGGGCTCGATATAGGCGACCTCGTTCGACAGCGTGTAGGTGTGCACCGGACGGAAGTCGAGGGTCACCGTGTGCTTGCCGTAGTCGGCATAAGACAGGGTGTGCTTCATCCAGGCCTCGTCGTTGCGCTTGGGGAAGTCCTCGCGGGCATGCGCGCCTCTGGATTCCTCGCGGGCGAGCGCGCCCTGCACGGTGACGGCGGCCTGGGCGATCAAATTGTCGAACTCGAGCGTCTCGATCAGATCGGTGTTCCAGATGAGCGAGCGGTCGGTGGTCTTGATGTCGGCCTCATCGTCCCACACCTTCTTGATGCCTTTGACGCCTTCCTGAAGCACCTCCTTGGTGCGAAACACGGCGCAGTCGCGCTGCATGGTCTTCTGCATACGCATACGAAGCTCCGCGGTCGGCGTGCCGCCGTCGGCGTAGCGGAAGCGGTCGAGGCGCGCGATGGCTTCTTCGCCCGCGCCTTTCGGCAACTCGGGGATGGCCTTGTCCTTGCCGACCACCTCGGCGCAGCGCAGCGCCGCGGCGCGGCCGAACACCACGAGGTCGATCAGCGAGTTTGAGCCGAGACGGTTGGCGCCGTGCACGGAGACGCAGGCCGCCTCGCCGAGGGCCATGAGGCCCGGCACGACGGCGTCTTTGTCGTCGCCGCGCGGCGCGATGACCTCGCCATGCATGTTGGTGGGGATGCCGCCCATGTTGTAGTGGCAGGTCGGGATGATCGGGATGGGTTCTTTGCGCACGTCGACGCCGCCGAAGATGCGGGCGAGGTCGGTGATGCCCGGCAGCCGCTCGGCCAGCATCTTCTCGTCGAGATGGTCGAGATGAAGGTGCATGTAGTCCTTCTCGGGCCCGTGGCCGCGGCCCTCCCGGATCTCGATGGTGATGGCGCGGGAGACCACGTCGCGGGAGGCGAGGTCCTTGGCGGAGGGCGCGTAGCGCTCCATGAACTTCTCGCCCTCGGAATTGCGCAAGAAGCCGCCTTCGCCGCGCGCACCCTCGGTGATGAGCACGCCGGCGCCATAGACGCCGGTCGGGTGGAACTGCACGAACTCCATGTCCTGAAGCGGCAGGCCGGCGCGCAACACCATGGCGTTGCCGTCGCCGGTGCAGATATGGGCGCTCGTGCAGGAGAAATAGGCGCGGCCATAGCCGCCGGTCGCCATGATCACCTGATGGGCGCGGAAGCGGTGGATCGTGCCGTCGGCCATGTTGAGGGCGACGACCCCGCGGCAACGGCCCTCGTCGTCCATGATCAGGTCGATGGCGAAATACTCGATGAAGAACTCGGCCGATTGGCGGAGCGCCTGGCCGTACATGGTGTGCAGCATGGCGTGGCCGGTGCGATCGGCGGCGGCGCAGGTGCGCCTGGCCGGGCCCTTGCCGTAATCCATGGTCATGCCGCCGAAGGCACGCTGGAGGATCTTGCCGTCGTCGGTGCGCGAAAAGGGCACGCCCCAATGCTCGAGCTCGTAGACGGCTTGCGGGGCATTGCGGCAGAGATATTCGATGGCGTCCTGGTCGCCGAGCCAGTCGGAGCCCTTCACCGTGTCGTACATGTGCCAGCGCCAGTCGTCGGGGCCCATATTGCCGAGCGCCGCGGCGATGCCGCCTTGCGCCGCCACGGTGTGGGAGCGCGTGGGGAACACTTTCGAGATGCAGGCAGTGCGCAAGCCCGCTTCGCTGCAGCCCACCACGGCGCGCAAGCCCGAGCCGCCGGCGCCGACGACGATGACGTCATAGGCGTGGTCGGTGATTTCGTAGGC
>CAZHCN010000375.1:0-1773 GCA_964530895.1 uncultured Methyloceanibacter sp.
GCCCTGCAATGGGCGATTGGCCTCGAGACCTTTCTCCTGGTTGACGATCCGTGGCGGATGTTCCTCACGACCGACCATCCCAATGGCGCGCCGTTCTATACCTATCCGCACCTGATCCGGCTGCTCATGGACAAGAGCTTCCGCGACGATACGTTCCAGAGGATCAACGCGGACGCGCAAGGCGCCAGCATTCTCCCCACGATCACCCGCGAATATACGCTCGACGACATCGCCATCATGACGCGGGCCGGGCCCGCACGCAGCCTTGGGCTCAAGGACCGCGGACATCTCGGCGCGGGCGCCGCGGGCGACATCACCGTCTATAAGGACAGTCCCGACCGCGAGGCGATGTTTGCGACGCCCACCATGGTGTTCAAGAACGGTGAGCTTGTCGTGCGCGACGGCAAGGTGGTGAAGGTGGTGCAGGGCGCCACGCATGTTGCTCGGCCGGAATACGACAAGGGGATCGAAAAGCCGCTCAAAGACTATTTCGACCGCTTTCACACCGTGCGCATGGAGAATTTCAAGGTCGCCGACGAGGAGATCGTCAAAGGCGACAAGGGGGCTGTCATCGTCCAACCGACAAAGGCGCGCGCGGCGGCATAATCTGCGCGGGGGCGTAGGGGGGAGTCATGCAAGAAGGTGTCGTCGATCAGGGCGAGGCGCAGCGTGCCGAGCCGAGTTGGTATTTGACCCGGGATGGCCAACAGTTCGGTCCTCTGACGGACCGCGAGCTCTCTCTGTTCGCGAAGGGCGGTAACTTCAAGGACGGCGATCTCCTGTGGACCGCGGGGCTCGATTCGTGGAAGCCCGCTAACGCAGTCTTCGGCCTCGCATCTTCGCCCGACGCCTCCATGGACGAAGCTGAAGAGGCGGTCGGCGAGGCGGCCGAAACGCCCGTCTTTGTCTCTGAGGCGACGCCGCCCGAGACCGAGGCGGCACTGTCTTTCGCGCCGGACAGCGAAGCCGGCGACGCCAGCTTCGGCCTCGCACACGAATCCGATGACACGGCGCATCCCGCGTCCGAGCCGCCCGGCGAGGCTGTCGATGCGCTCGTTCAGGCGCTGACGTCCAGTGGGGAGCAGCCCAAGCCAACTCTGAAAGAGAGAGTGATCGCGGAGGCCAAGAAGTTCGTCGCGATCTTTATCTATCTCTGGGTGGTTTTTACCGTACTCCTCATGCACGAGTGGGTCGTGCTCTCCGCGAACCACATCGGCTTCACGTTCTACGGGCTTGCGGCGATCAATGCTGTGATCCTCGCCAAGATTATGTTGATTGCCGACAACACGAGGTTTGCCGAGCGGTTCAAGGGAATGCCGTTGGTCTATCCGATCGTCTACAAGGCTGCCGCCTTCACCACGCTCCTCTTCGCAGCCTATGTGCTGGAAGAGATGCTGGTCGGGGGCATCGCCGGACGAGGCTTCCTCGCCAGCGTTCCCCACATCGGCGGCGGTCTCCTGGGCGCGCTGGCACTATGGTCGGTCTTCTGCGTCGCGCTCGTTCCCTATTTCGCGTTCAGGGAGATCGAGCGCGCTGTCGGCCCAGAGATGTTCCGGCGCTTGCTGTTCGGAAACGTGCCGGCTCGCCGTTGACGAGGGATACTCGGCTCTCCCCACGCAATCCCCGCGGCTCGAAGCTCGCATATCATCGCATCACCTCGTCCGCTTAAGGGGCGTTCTCGCGAGGCGTTGCGATGAGCGGGATGGGGTGCGGCGCCCGCGGGTCTTGTCGCAACAAGACACTCGGGCGGCATCGGAGCCACCCCCCGGGGCC
>CAZHCN010000376.1:0-1750 GCA_964530895.1 uncultured Methyloceanibacter sp.
AGATGCACCGCCAGATGGCCGACATGATGAAGGCCATGGGCAAGAAGCGCGGCGCCTTGAGCGCGCTGTTCGGCGGCGGGGGCATCCCGCAGGCGCCGACCGAGATGCCGGAAGGCGCGGATCTGCCGCCGCCACCCAATTTCCCGGGCCTGCCGCCCGGCGGCTTCCCGGGAGGCCTGCCCGGCCTTCCCGGCGGGCTGCCCCGTGGCCTTCCCGGCCTGCCGCAGAAAAAGAAACGTTGAGTCACCCTTATTGAATCGAACGCCTAGGAGAACGAGACCATGTCACTGAAGATCAGACTGTCGCGGGCCGGCGCCAAGAAACGGCCCTTCTACCGCATCGTCATCGCCGACTCGCGGAGCCCCCGCGACGGCCGCTACATCGAGAAGATCGGCACGTTCGATCCGCTTTTGCCGCGCGACTCCGCCGAGCGGGTGAAGTTCGACACCGACCGGGCCAAGCATTGGCTGTCGCACGGCGCGCTGCCGACCGACCGGGTGCTCCGCTTCTTCGATGCCGCGGGGCTGATGAAGCGCGACGCGCGCAATAACCCTGAGAAGGGCAAGCCCGGCAAGAAGCGCCTCGAGCGCGAGGAGGCCAAGAAGGCCGCCGAGGAGGAGAAGGCCAAGGCCGCCGCCGAGGCTGAGAAGGCTGCCGCCGAGGCCGCCGCCGCGCCGCCGGCCGAGGAGCCTGCCGCCGAGGATGCCGCTGCCGCCGCCGAGGAAGAAGCAACTGTCGAGGCCGAGGACAACACGGCCGTCGAAGAGGCCGAGGCTGCCGAGGCGCCTGCCGAGGGCGAGGCCGAGAAGGCCGAGTAGGCTTGAAGGCAACGACCTTGGGCGAGGATGCGGACCGGGTGCTTGTCGGGGAGATCGGCGCGGCGCAAGGCTTGAAGGGCGAGGTCCGTCTTCGCTCTTACACGCAAGCGCCGGCCGACATTGCCGCCTACGGTCCGCTGCAAGACGAGGCGGGCACGCGGACCTTCGAGATCGATCACGTCCGCGTCACGCCGAAGGCCGTCATCGCGCGCATCAAGGGCGTGACCACCCGCGAGGGCGCGGAGGCGCTTGCCCGCACAAAGCTCTACCTCCCGCGCGTGGCGCTGCCGGCGCGCGAGGAGGACGAGTGGTACGTCGCCGACCTGGTCGGGCTTGCTGCGGTCAATGCGGACGGAGCGCCGCTCGGCACGGTGGTCGCGGTGCATAATTTCGGGGCAAGCGACATCATCGAGATCGCAGCCGCTGAAGGGGATTCCAGCCTCCTCGTCCCCTTTACCGAGGCGGCGGTGCCGGACGTGGATATCGACGGCGGCCGCATCGTCGTCGTCCCGCCGGAGGAGCTGGAAGAGTAGTATCACGGCGGGGGCCGATGACGCTGTAGAGTGCGTGCCATGACCATCCGCTTCTTCTCGAAGTCAGAGACCTACCGGGAGTTCTCGAACTTCGCGCCGTTCCCCATCGACATCGACGGAACGCGCTGGCCCTCGACCGAGCACTATTATCAGGCGCAGAAGTTCGACGATCCGGACCTGCAAGAGCGAATTCGCACGGCGAAGAAGCCTGTCGTTGCCAAGAAGCTTGCCGACACGCACAGAGCACGCATCCGGGGCGATTGGGATCAGGCGAAGGACGCGGTGATGGAGCGCGCCATACGTGCCAAGTTCACGCAGCATGAGTCCTTGCGCGCGCTCCTGCTCGGCACCGGCGCCGAGACGCTTCAAGAGGCCGCCCCCCACGATCACTACTGGGGC
>CAZHCN010000377.1:0-1746 GCA_964530895.1 uncultured Methyloceanibacter sp.
CAAACCTGTCCGAGATTGCAGGTGCGGGAAACCGCTTAAGCCTTTCGGGCCTGCATGAGACGGGAGACGAACGGTTCGATGGATGCGGGGACCCGCAACCAGGAGATCGGTTTGAACCTCGTATGTGGCTCTAGCGCGATTTTGCGTGCGAGCGGGACAGGCAACAGAGCGCCGCGCGAAATGCGCGGGGCGGCTTCTTGCCTCGCCCCGCAACTTCTCGCGGCACGTTGTGGCCGAGGCCGTGAGCTTCGCTTGCGGCCGAGAAAGACGGAGTGAGCATGGAAAGAGCTGAGAAGCGCGAAGTCGTGTCTGCGCTTCACGACGTGTTCGCCAAGACCGGCGTCGTCGTCGTGGCTCACTATGCGGGCCTGTCTGTTGCCGACATGACCAAACTGCGCAGCGACATGAGAGACGCTGGCGGGCGGGTCAAGGTGGCGAAGAACAGGCTCGTAAAGCTCGCGCTCGAAGGGACCGACGCCAAGGGGATTTCGGATCTTTTGAAGGGGCCGACGTGCCTCGCCTATTCCGAAGACCCCGTGGCAGCGCCGAAGGTAGTCGTCAAGTTCGCCAAGGGGAACGAGAAGTTCGTGATCCTCGGCGGCGCGATGGGTGCCACGGTCCTCGATGCCAAGGCGGTGAGCTCGCTTGCCGACCTGCCATCGCTCGACGAACTCCGCGGCAAGCTGATCGGCCTCCTTCAGGCGCCGGCGTCGAAGATCGCCCGCACCCTGAACGAGCCCGGCGCCCAGCTTGCGCGTGTGTTCGCGGCCTATGGCAGCAAGGAAGCGGCGTGACTTTTTAGGAACCAATACGAGACTTGAACGTACGAGGATAACAGAATGGCAGATCTCCAGAAAATCGTAGACGACCTTTCGAGCCTGACAGTGCTCGAGGCGGCCGAGCTCGCCAAGATGCTCGAAGAGAAGTGGGGCGTTTCCGCCGCGGCGCCGGTGGCCATGATGGCTGCAGGTGCGGGTGGCGGTGAAGCCGCCGCGGCCGAGGAGCAGACGGAGTTCACCGTCGTTCTCACGGCGGCGGGCGCCCAAAAGATTAACGTCATCAAGGAGGTGCGGGCCATCACCAGCCTCGGCCTGAAGGAGGCCAAGGATCTGGTCGAGGGCGCGCCGAAGCCGGTGAAGGAAGGCATTCCGAAGGACGAGGCCGAGAAGATCAAGAAGCAGCTTGAGGACGCCGGCGCGTCCGTCGAGCTGAAGTAGCTTGGGTTGAAAGACGCCCGGGCGGACCCCATATTCCGCAGTTCGCCCGGGCCTTTAACCCATCAAAATTCGAGTGACGTGACCGTTCCCCAGGGTCTCCGCATCCCTCCCGCGGAGTCTCTGGCGAGCCGTCGCGACGAGCCCTGAGAGGACCACATGGCGCAGCAGACTAACGGTCACAAGCGATATCGGAAGTTTTTCGGCCACATCACCGAGGTGGCCGAGATGCCGAACCTCATCGAGGTTCAGAAGCAGTCCTACGACCAGTTCCTGATGGTCGAGGAGCCCGAGGGCGGCCGCGCCGACGAGGGTCTGCAATCCGTATTTCGCTCTGTGTTTCCGATTAGGGACTTCGGCGAGCGCGCGCAGCTCGAGTTCGTCCGCTATGCCTTCGAGCCGCCGAAATACGACGTGGAGGAGTGCCAGCAGCGGGGCATGACGTTCGCCGCGCCGCTCAAGGTGACGCTCCGCCTCATCGTGTTCGATGTCAACGAGGAGACCGGCGCCCGCTCGGTCAAGGACATCAAGG
>CAZHCN010000378.1:0-1743 GCA_964530895.1 uncultured Methyloceanibacter sp.
GGCCTTCGATCGGGATGACGCGATGAAGCTCTTTGTCGGCCTCGGCAATCCGGGGGCGCAATACGCGTTCAACCGTCACAACGTCGGCTTCATGGCCGTCGACGCCATCGCCGCGGCTCATAACTTTCCGGCTTGGCGCAAGCGCTTCTCGGGCCTCGTCACCGAAGGCCGGCTCGGCCGCGAGCAGGTGCTGCTGCTGAAGCCCCAGACCTATATGAACGAGTCGGGCCGCGCCGCGGGCGAGGCCATGCGCTTCTACAAGCTCGATGAGAGCGACGTGATCGTATTTCACGACGAGCTCGATCTCGCGCCCGGCAAGGTGCGGGTGAAGGCGGGTGGCGGTGTCGCCGGCCATAACGGGCTCAAGTCGCTGACCGCCCATCTCGGCAACGACTATACCCGAGTGCGCATCGGCATCGGCCATCCCGGCAACCGCGAAAAGGTCGTCGGCTATGTGATGCACGACTTCCCCAAGGCCGACTACGACTGGCTCGAGCCGCTGCTCGCGGCGATTGCCGACGCCGCGCCCCATCTCGCCGACGGCGCCAACGACAAGTTCCAGTCCCAGGTCGCGCACCAAACGCAAAGCGGTGCCGAGCCGGAGCGGAAGGCGCCGCGCCCTGCTAAGACGTCGCCTGCTTCGGAGACGGAAGCGGCGCCCGAGAAGAGAAAGAAAGACGAGCCGCCGCAGCCGCAGGAAGGACCGCTTGCCGGCATGCTGCGCCGCTGGCTCGGCTCATAAGGACAGCACTACATCATGGGATTCAAATGCGGCATCGTCGGGCTGCCCAATGTCGGCAAGTCCACCCTGTTCAACGCGCTGACCGAAAGCGCCGCGGCGCAGGCGGCCAACTATCCGTTCTGCACCATCGAGCCGAATGTCGGCGACGTGCCGGTGCCGGACCCGCGTCTCGATAAGCTCGCAGGTATCGCCAAGTCGGCGCAAACCATCCCCACGCGGCTGACCTTCGTCGATATCGCCGGACTGGTGCGGGGTGCCTCCAAGGGCGAAGGCCTCGGCAACCAGTTCCTCGCCCATATCCGCGAGGTGGACGCCATCGCCTACGTGCTGCGCTGCTTCGAGGACCCCGACGTGGTGCATGTCGAGGGCAAGGTCGACCCAATAGCCGACGCGGACACGATCGAGACCGAGCTGATGCTCGCCGATCTCGATAGTCTGGAGCGCCGCGTGCCGATCCTGGAGAAGAAGATCCGCGGTCAGGACAAGGAGGCGAAGCAGACGCTGGCGATTTTGGAGCGCCTCCTGCCGCTGCTCCGCGAGGGCAAGCCGGCGCGCTTTGCCGAGGTCAGCGACGAGGAGCGGCCGCTGTTCAGGACCCTCGGGCTCCTCACCTCGAAGCCCGTGCTCTATGTGTGCAATGTCGACGAGGCCTCAGCCGCCACTGGCAACGATTACTCGCGCGCGGTCGAGGAGCGCGCGGGCAAGGAAGGCGCGGGCTGCGTGACGATCTCCGCCAAGATCGAATCCGAGCTCGCCGAGCTCGACGCCGACGAGCGCAAAGCCTATCTCGCCGAGCTCGGCCTGCCCGAGCCGGGCCTGAACCGCCTGATCAACGAGGGCTATAAGCTATTGGATCTCATCACCTATTTCACGGCCGGGCCGAAGGAGGCGCGCGCCTGGACGGTGCCGCAAGGCACTCGCGCGCCCCAGGCCGCGGGCGTCATCCACACCGACTTCGAGAAGGGCTTCATCCGCGCCGAGACCATCGCCTATGACGACTA
>CAZHCN010000379.1:0-1719 GCA_964530895.1 uncultured Methyloceanibacter sp.
AGACCGACCGCCTGAAGCGCCTGCGCAAGGGCGTGATGGAGCTCTACATCTCCGAACATCCGCTCGACTGCCTCACCTGCTCGGCGAACGGCGACTGCGAGCTGCAGGACATGGCCGGCGCCGTTGGCCTGCGCGATGTGCGCTACGGCTATGAGGGTGCGCGCCACCCGAACCCGGGCATCGACGCGTCCAACCCCTATTTCACCTACGAGCCCTCCAAGTGCATCGTCTGCTCGCGCTGCGTTCGCGCCTGCGAGGAGGTGCAGGGCACGTTTGCGCTGACCATCGCCAATCGCGGCTTCGACTCCGTGGTGTCTCCTTCCATGGAGCAGCCGTTCATCGATTCCGAATGCGTGTCGTGCGGCGCCTGCGTGCAGGCCTGCCCCACCGCGACCCTGAACGAAAAATCGATCATCGACATCGGCACGCCGGATCGTGCCGTCGTCACGACCTGCGCCTATTGCGGCGTCGGCTGCGCCTTCAGGGCCGAGATGCGCGGCGATGAGCTGGTGCGCATGATCCCCTACAAGGACGGCAAGGCCAATCGCGGCCATTCCTGCGTCAAGGGCCGCTTCGCCTACGGCTATGCCAACCACAAGGACCGCATCCTCAACCCGATGATCCGCGAGAAGATCACCGATCCGTGGCGCGAGGTCTCCTGGGAGGAGGCCATCCAGCACACGGCGTCGGAGTTCAAGCGCATCCAGGCCAAATACGGCAAGGGTTCCGTCGGCGGCATCACTTCGTCGCGCTGCACCAACGAGGAGACCTACCTCGTGCAGAAGCTGATCCGCGCCGGCTTCGGCAATAATAACGTCGACACCTGCGCGCGCGTCTGCCACTCGCCGACCGGCTACGGACTCAAGACGACGTTCGGCACGTCGGCGGGTACGCAAGACTTCGACTCCGTCGAGCAGTCTGACGTGATCCTCATCATCGGCGCCAATCCGACGGACGGCCATCCCGTGTTCGCTTCGCGCATGAAGAAGCGCCTGCGCGAGGGCGCCAAGCTCATCATCGTCGATCCGCGCCGCATCGATCTCGTGCGTACCCCGCATATCCAGGCCGACTATCACCTGCCGCTGAAGCCCGGCACCAATGTCGCCGTGGTCACCGCGCTGGCCCATGTCATCGTCACCGAGGGTTTGGCGGACGAGAAGTTCGTGCGTGAGCGCTGCGACTGGGACGAGTTCCAGGAATGGGCGGCGTTCGTGGCCGATCCGCGCCACTCGCCTGAGGCCGTCGAGAAAGTCACCGGCGTGCCGGCCGAGACGATCCGCGGCGCGGCGCGCCTCTACGCCACCGGCGGCAACAGCGCCATCTATTACGGGCTTGGCGTCACCGAGCACAGCCAGGGCTCGACCACGGTGATCGCCATCGCCAATCTCGCCATGGCGACCGGCAATATCGGCCGCGAGGGCGTGGGCGTGAACCCGCTGCGCGGTCAGAACAACGTGCAGGGCTCCTGCGACATGGGCTCGTTCCCGCATGAGCTGCCCGGATACCGGCACCTCTCGGAGACGGCGACGCTCGAAATGTTCGAGTCGTTCTGGGGCCGCCCGCTCGACAACGAGCCGGGCTTGCGCATCCCGAACATGATCGACGCCGCGCTCGACGGGTCGTTCAAGGGCATCTACATTCAGGGCGAGGACATCCTCCAGTCTGACCCGAACACCCAGCACATGTCTGCCGGCCTCGCTGCCATGGAGTGCGTGGTGG
>CAZHCN010000380.1:0-1719 GCA_964530895.1 uncultured Methyloceanibacter sp.
GTGGTCTTGCCGGTGCCGTTCACGCCGACCACGAGGATCACGTGGGGCTTGGCGGCTTCATCGAGGATGAAGGGTTCGGCCACCGGCTCGAGCACGCGCGCCACTTCGGCGGCTAAGACACGGCGCACATCGTCGGTGGTCAGTCCCTTGTCGTAGCGGCCTTTCGCGACAACCTCGCGGATGCGGTCGGCCATGCCGACGCCGAGATCGGCCTTGATCAGAACCTCTTCCAGCTCATCGAGTGTCTCCTCATCGAGCTTCCGCTTGGTGAGGACGCCTGCGAGATTCTCGGTGAGAGAGTTGGAGGTGCGGGAGAGGCCGGACTTGAGTTGCGCGAACCAGCTCTTCTTGGTTTCCGGTGCCGCCGGCTTCTCACTCACCGTGCGGTCTCCGCCAGCAGCGAAGCGCCGTCATCGCCGGACACGACCGCATCGACCAGCGCGCCGGCTTGCGCGCATGCATCGAGGCGGACCGGCGTGAAGTCGGCCGAGCGGCCTTGCGCGTCGGACTCCATCAGGACCTGGATGCGCCGGCCCTTGGCGCCCGCGAGATGTGCCTTGAGCGCCGCGACGCCCTTGTCGCGAAGCTCTGCCGCGCGCCGCGCCACCACCGCTCCGTTCACTTGCGGCATGCGCGCGGCCGGCGTGCCCGCGCGCGCGGAGAACGGAAACACGTGGAGGAAGGTGAGCCCGCAATCGTCCACCAGCGACAGCGAGTTCTTGAACATCGCCTCGGTCTCGGTGGGAAAGCCGGCGATGATGTCAGCGCCGAACACGATGTCGGGCCGCACGCGGCGCATGGCCTCGCAGAAGGCGATCGAATCGCCACGGGCATGACGGCGCTTCATGCGCTTGAGGGTGAGATCGTCGCCCGCCTGGAGCGAGAGGTGGAGATGCGGCATCAGCCGCGCCTCCTCGGCGATCGCCGCAATGAGGTCCGCGTCGGCCTCGACGGAATCGATCGAGGAGAGACGCAAGCGCGGCAGCTCCGGCACGAGCTTCAGCACGCTGCGCGTGAGCTTGCCCAGCGTCATCTCACCCGGCAGGTCCGCGCCATAGGCGGTGATGTCCACGCCGGTCAGCACGATCTCGGCATAGCCGTTCTCGACGAGGCGCCGCACCTGTGCCACCACCTCGCCCGCCGGCACCGACCTCGACGGGCCGCGGCCGAACGGGATGATGCAGAACGTGCAGCGGTGATCGCAGCCGTTCTGGATTTGCACATAGGCGCGGGCGCGACTGCCGAAGCCTTCGATCAGGTGGCCCGCGGTCTCGCGCACCGACATGATGTCGTTGACCGCGACCTTCTCGCTGTCGTGAAGCGAAAGCCCGCGGAACGTGCGCGCGTCCGTCTTCTCTTGATTGCCGATGACGTGGTCGACCTCGTCCATCGCCGCGAAGCGGTCGGGATCGATCTGCGCCGCGCAGCCGGTCACCACGATCTTGGCGTCGGGGTGCGTGCGGCGGGCCCGCCGAATAGCTTGCCGCGCCTGGCGCACGGCCTCGGCCGTCACCGCGCAGGTGTTGACGATCACCGCGCGCGTCAGTCCCGCGGCGGTCGCATGCTCGCGCATGACCTCGGACTCGTAGGCATTGAGCCTGCAGCCGAAGGTGATGATCTCAAGGTCCGACATGGGCGGCTTCTAACACGAAAAACTGACAGGAGTCAGACCCTGGCGGGCTCCAACAGTGCCGCAGGGAGCGTCCCCTCGAAGTCGAG
>CAZHCN010000381.1:0-1718 GCA_964530895.1 uncultured Methyloceanibacter sp.
GCACCATCCTCAAGTCGCCGCCGATCCTCATGCTCGACGAGGCGACCTCGGCGCTCGACAGCCATACCGAGAAGGAGATCCAGGACGCGCTGGAGCGCGTGGCGCGCGAGCGCACGAGCCTCGTGATCGCCCACCGGCTGTCCACCGTCGTGCATGCCGACAACATTATCGTGCTGGACCACGGCGAGATCGTCGAGCAGGGCACGCACCTTGAGTTGCTCGCCAAGGGCGGTCTCTACGCCAGCTTGTGGGAACGCCAGCGCGAGGCGGACGAGGCCCGCGAACGCTTGGCCCATGCGCTCGAAGAGGACGAGCTTCCCGACTCGCGCGCGGCCGAACGTCTGGAAGACGAGGCGCTGGCCTCAACCTGATCTTGCTGACTCAAAGGACATCATGAACGACCGGCACAACCTGCTCGACACGATTGCCAATGCCTTCGTGCCTATTCACCGGGACGGCTACAAATTCGTGGCCGGCGCGGCGGTCCTCACGCTGTTTCTCTTTATCGTGGCGCCGCCGCTCGGCTGGCTTGCCGCGCTGGCCACGGCGTTTTGCGCCTATTTCTTCCGGGACCCGGAGCGGGTGACGCCCGACCGCCCAGGACTGATCGTGAGTGCCGCCGACGGCAAGGTCGCGGCCGTGGTCGAGAGCGTGACCTCGCCGCGGGAGCTCGGGCTCGGGAACGAGCCGTTGACCCGGGTCTCCGTGTTCCTGTCCGTGTTTGACGTGCATATCGTCCGCGCACCAGAAGAGGGGCGGATCGTCCGCAGCACTTACGTGCCGGGCGCCTTCCTCAACGCGGAGCTCGACAAGGCGAGCGAGGAGAACGAGCGTCAGGCGCTGGTCATCGAGACCAAGTCTGGGGTCAAGATCGGCGTGGTGCTGATCGCCGGGCTGGTGGCGCGGCGGATCGTGACTTTCGTGAGCGAGGGGGCTAGCGTGGAGCGCGGCGAGCGTCTCGGCCTGATCCGTTTCGGCAGCCGGGTCGATCTCTATTTGCCGGAGAGCGTCGAGCTCTTCGCCGAGATCGGGCAGACGGCGATTGGCGGCGAGACGGTGCTTGCGGCGCTCGCACAAGACGCGGGAAGTGGTGCATCCGCGGCAGGTAAGGCTTAGGCGGGCCATGTTTCCTCCCTTCGATCCGGAAAGAGACGACCGCAAACGACGGCAGCTCGTTTTCGCCCGCGGCCAGGTGCCGATCCGCGTGTTGGTTCCCAACATCTTCACCCTGCTTGGGCTGTGCGCCGGGCTGACCGCGATCCGCATGGGGATCGAGCATCGCTGGGACCTGGCGGTCGCGGCGCTCGTGTTCGCCGCGTTTCTCGACGGCATCGATGGCCACGTCGCGCGCCTGCTGAAAGCGTCGTCTCGCTTCGGTGCCGAGCTCGACAGTCTCGCCGACTTCGTCAATTTCGGCGTCGCGCCCGCGATCATCATGTTCAACTGGGCGCTCGAGGACTTGCGCAGCCTAGGTTGGATCGCCGTGCTCGTGTTCGCGGTGTGCTCGGCGCTTAGGCTCGCCCGCTTCAATGTGTCGCTCGACCGGACCGATACGCCGGCCTGGAAGAGCGCATTCTTTGTCGGCGTGCCGGCCCCGGCGGGCGCCATCATCCTGCTCTTGCCGATTTACGCCCAGGATCTCGGCCTGCATCTGCCGAGCCTGACCCCGCTCGTCCTGATCTATACGCTCGGCGTGGCGCTGCTCATGGTCAGCAACG
>CAZHCN010000382.1:0-1713 GCA_964530895.1 uncultured Methyloceanibacter sp.
CAATCCATCACGGATGGCCGATTCGACGGGAATTGTCTGCCCCTAAACCGACAATACTGTTGGGATCCCTAAAGGCCGGTTCAAAGCGGGACGGGCCGGTCCATCCTAAAAGCCTCTCGTGACCGGGTCACGAGGCCCGGTCCTCCTCCTGCGGGCTTGGCCCTCCGCCCGCGGCGATGTCCCAGGCGGCGAAGAAAATGGCGGCGATCAAGGGCCCGACGACGAAGCCATTGAGCCCGAAGATGGCGATGCCCCCGAGGGTCGAGAGGAGCACGATGAAGTCCGGCATGCGCGTACTCTTGCCGACGAGATAGGGGCGCAAGAGATTGTCCACCAGCCCGATGACGCCGCCGCCGAACGCGATCAGGATGATGCCCTTCACGACCGAGCCGGTTACGAGGAGATAGAGCGCCACCGGGAACCAGACGATGGCGGCGCCGACTGCAGGCAGGAGTGACATGAAGGCCATCACCACGCCCCACAGGACCGGCGCATGGATGCCGAGCAGCCAGAAGATGAAACCGCCGAGCGCGCCCTGAACGATGGCCACGAGTACCGTGCCTTTGATCATGGCGCGGACGACGACCGTGTATCGCTCATAGAGTGCCCCCTTTTGCTCGGGCCTGAGCGGGATCGCACGCCTGATGCCTTTTGCGATCGCCTCGCCGTCGCGCAAGAGGAAGAACAGCAAATAGAGCATGATGCCCAGGCTGATGATGAAGTTTGCCGTGCCCTGGCCGACGAGGACGGCCTGGGTGGCGAAGAACTGGCCGCCTTCCTTCAGGATGGCGACGAGACGGCTCTGGACGTCGCCCGCGTCGGTCACGCCGAGCCGGCCGAGGAAGCTAGAAGCCCATGACGGCAGCGCATCGAGGAAATTCTGAAAGATGCGCCCGAGATCGAGCTGTCCCGACTGGACCCGCTCATAGAGGCTGGTGGCTTCGGCGACGAGGGACCCGGCGGTGAGCGCGAGCGGCAGGAGCACGATCGTCACGATGATGAGGAGGGTGACGAGCGCGGCGAGGCTCGGGCGCCCGGGCATGGCGCCGCGCAGCCACCGATGTGTCGGCGCGAAGACCGTGGCGAGAACCGCGGCCCACAGGATCGCCCCGTAGAAGGGCAACAGGATCCACCCAAACGCGAGCGTCACCACCACGAGGAGGACGAGGAACGCCTTGTCCCTGAGTGTGCTGTCGCGTGCGTCGCCGCTCATGCTCTTCGTGGTCCTCGTTTCGGCCGGCCCCGATCATAGCGGTTCGCTCGATTCGGGCGAGACGGTTTGTGCCCTCCGGCTGCAAGGGACGAACCCGTGCGTATGTCCACGAGCCCGAAGCCAAGAGGGTGATTCTGCGCTATGCTTCTTCTGTTGCAGGACCCCGCAATCCAGTGGGGGAGGTGGGGTTCCCTGCCCGTAAGGAGGGAACAATGCGGAAAGTCGTGATCACGCTTGCCGCCGCCGGCGGTCTGCTGCTCGCCGGGGTGTACGGCTTCCAGGCCGATGCGACGGTTGGAATCAGCACGCATGGCCTGCCCATGCCGGCGAAGAACTATTCGGAGATGGATCAAGTGGCCTGCCGGTTCGCCGGCCCGACCTGTCCGGTCGGCTATACGCGCGTGTGCCGCCTGTGGCGGTGCTGGTGCGCCCGCTGCCACTAATCCGGCTCAAAGAGCTCGAAGTTACGCTGGCCGCCCCATCGGGCGGCCTTTTTCTTT
>CAZHCN010000383.1:0-1707 GCA_964530895.1 uncultured Methyloceanibacter sp.
GGATCGTCGACGGATTTCCGCGTGGCCTCGTCAATGACGCGGAACACCTCCCAGATGGGACGTCCCCTCGCCTCGGCGGCCGTCCATCCGGTCAGATGCTCGGCGACCTTGTTGAGGAGCAGCACGCTGCCATTGGGGTCGGTGGCGATGACCCCGTCGCCGATGGAGCCGAGCGTTGTCGACAGCCATTCGCGCTGGCCGCGCAGTTCCATGAGGGCCGCGTTGCGGTCGTAGTCGGCGCGCCGCACCGCGCCGATCGTGGTCCAGGCGAATACGGCGAGCACGATGATGCTCGCCACGGAGAAGATCGCGAGTGTGGCCGCGCTGTCATAGAAGCTCTGGACCTCGGCCTGGCGCGCGAACCAACCGATCACGAGAGGCAGCACGAGGATGCCGGGCAAAAGCCGGCGCAGCATCTCGCCTGCCGGAGAGCGCTCCACGATGGCGGCGGCAACGCCGGACTCGGGCGAAGCGGCAAGGAGCCCAATAGCCAAGAGCGCCGCGCTCAGTGCGCCATAGACCGACATGGCGGTGAACGGGAACGGGTAGTAGTGGGTGGCGACGCCGTAAGCGTGGCCGGCAAGCACGATCAGGACCTGCGCCAGCATGACCAGCGCTATGGCCTGGCTGAAGGCGGACAAGGCCTTGCCGCGCTTCGCATACATCAGAGCCAGGCCGAACAGGACAAGCGAGCCGGTGACACCGAGCGCTGTGCGACCTGCTTCGGCGGTGTCGGCGCCCGGCGCAACGTCCTCGACGGACAGCAAAGCGTGCCCAAGGCCGAGATCGATACCCGACAGTTGCTGGCCGAACACGACAAGGCCTACAGCGACAAGAACGAAGCCGATGATCCGGGCGAGCAGCCGAAGGCGCCTGAACGTGAAACACAGGAGCCCAAGCCCCGCGGCGATGACCCCCAGGGCCGCATTCGGCGTCATGCCGGCGGTACTCGGGAGCGCCCGCTCCAGCCCAGGGATGATGTGCAGCCACATGGCCAGCACGATCTCGCCGATGACGCAAACGAGTACGGCCGCAAGGCGCGCGAAGGCCACGGACAGGCCCGCACCCCGCGGGGCCGGCAGCGCAATGTGTGCTGAGGTTGCCGTCACTCGCCTTCCTCGCCCCGTGTCCCGATAAAACCTGCGGAAACCGGCCTGGGCGCTCCTCGGTGGAAGGCCGCTAGAAGGATCTTCACTACGAGCCCGGTTCTCCCACCCTCCTGCGCGATGTTATAGCGTAGGCCAGAAACACCGGATAGCCGTTCGGCGGAAGCCCTGCGATCCAAGGGCCGCTTGGCCGTAATGACTGCCAAAAAAGGAATTGCAAACATGCCTCTAGCCGACGGCCCCCAGTCTTCTGCTTCAACCCGCACCGAAACCGACGCGTTTGGCCCGATCGAGGTTCCGGCCGACCGCTACTGGGGCGCGCAAACCGAGCGCTCGCGGCAGAACTTCAAAATCGGCGACGAGCGGATGCCGAAGTCCCTGATCCGCGCCATGGCCCTCGTGAAGAAGGCCGCGGCGCTGACCAATCTCGAGCTTGGCCGGATCGACAAGAACCTGGCGGAAGCCATCGCCACGGCGGCGGATGAGATCGTGGACGGCAAACTCGACGGTCATTTTCCCCTGGTGGTTTGGCAGACCGGTTCCGGTACCCAGACCAATATGAACCTCAACGAGGTGATCGCAAACCGCGCCAGCGAACTCT
>CAZHCN010000384.1:0-1706 GCA_964530895.1 uncultured Methyloceanibacter sp.
CATGGCGAGCGGCATGGCCACGAAATAGACGAGTGCGGCGCCGATCAAGAAGAGGATCGGCGTAGCGACGAGGAAGGGCAGGAAGGCCTTGCGCTCGGCCCGGTAAAGCCCGGGCGCCACGAACATATAAAGTTGGGCGGCGATGACCGGGAAGGCGATGAAGATGGCGCCGAACAGCGCGAGCTTCACCTCGGTGAAGAAGAACTCCTGGGGCGCGGTGTAGATCAGCTCGATGGGCGCATCGACGCCGGCGGCCCAGCGATACGGCCACAGCAAAAGATTGTAGATCGGCTTGGCGAACCAGAAGCAGACCACGAAGGCGGCGAAGATCGCGGCGATGGCCCACATCAGACGGCGGCGGAGCTCGATCAAGTGCTCCATGAGCGGCGCCTTGGTCGAGTCGATGTCGTCCTCGTCGCTCACGGCGTCGTCGTCTTCGCTCACGGCTTCGGCTCCGCTTTGGTCTTCGCCTTGGCCTTCGGTTTGGCCTGCTTTGGGCTCGCGGTCTTGGCTGCAGGCTTACGCTTGGGCGCCGGCGCCTTCTTCGGTGCGGCCTTGCGCGGGGCAGGCCTCTTCTTCGGCGCAGGAGTCTCGGGCGCCTCGATGGCGCGCTCGATCGTCTCCGCCGTGGGCGTCGGCATCATCACCGGCTTGTCGGCCTCGGCCTTGACGTCGCCGAAGCCCGAGCGAATGCTCTCGATATTCTTGCGCACCTCGTCGGCCTCGCTCTCTGCCATGGCCTCCTCGAACTGGCGCTGAAAGTCGGCGGCCGCGCGTCTCAGCTTGCCGGCATAAAAGCCGATCGTCCGCATCATCTTCGGCAGATCCTTCGGACCCACCACGATGATCGCCACGATGGCGATCACCAAAATCTCGGACCATCCGATGTCGAGCATGAGCTTGGTTCAGAGGTGCGCGACGCGTGCCGCGAAAGGGCCGCGTCAGGAGCCGGGAGCGGCTAACTCGATTTCTGTTTGCGCGGCGTCTTGGCTGTCGACTTGGCACGGGCTCGCGGCTTCGGCTTCTCGTGCTCGATCACCTTGGGCTCCGGCTGCGCTTGGGGCTCGGGCTCGTCGGCCATTCCCGCCTTGAAGCTCTTGATGCCCTTGGCGACGTCGCCCATCAGGTCGGAGATTTTGCCGCGGCCGAACAGCAGCACGAACAGCACCAGCACGACCAGAATTTGCCACCAGCTCGGTCCCATAAACGCCTCCAACGCAGGCGTTCAGCCCACGTGTATCCCGTGTTCGGCGGCACTATGACAGTAAAGACGCGTGGGCCGCAAGCGGGCCCCCTCTAGGGCGAGGGCTCGGCCGCGCCGTTCGGAGCCTCGAAAACGAGGACGGCGCCCGCATCCACGGTGACGCCCACTTCGGTCCCCTGCGGCGGCACGTCGCTCTCGCGGACCCGCGCCAGGATGGGCGCATCGAGCCCCTGCACCGCGACCTCGACCAGGCCGACATCGCCGAGGAAGCGGCTGTCGAGGATGCGGCCGGGCGTACCCTCCCCCGCCGTCATCAGGCGCACGCCCCCTTGGCGCACGCAGACGATGGCCTCGGTGCCGTCGGCAAGGTTTGTTGCGGCGAAGGTTCCGAGCGGCGTCGAAGCGGCGCCGCGCTCGATGCGCGCTCGCACCTCGTTGAGATCGGAAAAGGTGCGCGCGGCGAAGATGTCCTTCGGTGCGCGATAGAGCTCCGGCGCGGTTC
>CAZHCN010000385.1:0-1705 GCA_964530895.1 uncultured Methyloceanibacter sp.
GGGCTGATTTGGTTCCCCTGGCAATGGTTCATGATCGACGCGATGCACTACGAATATACGTCGAATGGCCTGCGCAATCCCGATGACCTCGCCGCGTACTGGAGCAAGGTCATTCGCAACGTGGCGGACAAGAACGGCCTCGTGACCATCATCAACCATGCCCACATCACGGGTGTTGATCCTGAGCGCGTGGCCGCTTTGGAGAAGGTGCTGAAATTGGCGCTGGAGCTCGGCTTCGACATTTTGCCGTGCGAACAGGCCATGCACCGGACCGAACATCTCGTTGAACCGGCTTAGCCGGCTTTCGTCGCCGTCGCGAAATCGTTTACGTCCGTATCGCGCGACAGCGTTTACCGGACGACACGCCATGATGCAGCAGAAGAAGCCCGTTCTCTGTCTGACCTTCGACAACATGGGCGAGGGCGCTCAACGTCCGCCGTGGAAAGGCTTCCGTGCCGGACATGACGGCGCCGGGCATCACGGTCGGCTTCCCGAGTCTCTTGCGTCTTCTCAAGACCTATGACTTGCGCGCCACCTTTTTCGTCGAGGGCTGGAGCGCTCTCCACTACGGGGATGTCGTAGAGTCGGTCTTGCGTGGTGGTCACCACATCGGGTTGCACGGGTGGATCCATGAAGAGTTCGCCGAGCTGCCCGAGCGGACCGCCCGGCAATATGTCAATGACGGCTTGCAGGTGATGAAGCTGCGCGGCATCCGGCCTGCCGGGTTTCGTGCCCCCGGCGGCAGGATCGGTCCCTACGGGCGCCAGATCGAAGCGGAAGCTGGATTTTCCTTCGACAGCACCATAGACGCCCCGGCGGTGCCCACGGAACTTCCGCTCGATGTCGATGATTACGCCGGGGATGGGCTGACACGATCGTCGACCGGCCTGATCGGCATTCCCTGGCAATGGTTCATGATCGACGTGATGCACTACTTGATATCGCCGAATGGCCTGCGCAATCCCGATGACCTCGCCGCATTTTGGAGCAAAGTCATACGCAACGTGGCGGACAAGAATGGCCTCCTGACCATCATCAATCATGCCGATGTCACTGGGATCGACCCGGACCGCGTTGCCGCTCTGGAGAAGGTCCTGAAATTGGCACTGGACCTCGGTTTCGACATTCTGCCGGGCGAACAGGCCATGCACCGCACCGAGCATTTGACGTGAGGGCTTGAATGCTGCTTGCGAGCCGGGAAGCTTAGGCGAAAAGCGTTGCCGGGAAGCAAATCGCGGGGCGTTTCTAGGCCCCGGATAACTCTGCTCTCCGATCAGCGTCGGAGGGCGCTACGACGCTGCCCCAGAGATCGTACTCGTCGGCGTGCTCGATTCCGACGCGCAGCCGGGCGCCGGGCCGGGCGCGGGTCTCGCCGTTGAGATAGACATTGCCGTCGATCTCGGGCGCATCCCACCCCGAGCGGGCGATGGCGCCCTCCTCGTCAACCTCATCGACGATGATCTCGATCTCGGTGCCGATGCGACCTGCGAGCAGCTCGGCGCTGATCGCCTGCTGATGCAGCATCAGCCTGGCATGGCGCTCCTCCTTGACCTCCTCAGGCACATGACCGGGAAGGGCGTTGGCCTTGGCGCCGTCGACATTTTCATACTTGAAGCAGCCGACCCGGGCGAGACGCGCTTCGCTCAGCCAATCGAGCAGGGCAGCGAAATCCTCCTCGGTCTCGCCCGGAAAGCCGACGATGAAG
>CAZHCN010000386.1:0-1704 GCA_964530895.1 uncultured Methyloceanibacter sp.
ACCCCGCTCGTCCTGATCTATACGCTCGGCGTGGCGCTGCTCATGGTCAGCAACGTTCCGACATTCTCCATAAAGATGATCGGGCAGCGGATTCCCCGGGAATACGTGCCCCCGGTTTTTGTGGCCGCCGCGCTTTTCATCGCCCTGCTTTTGACCTATCCATCCCTCACTCTTGGCGCCGGATCAGTGATCTACCTCGGCTTGATCCCCGTCAGCGCCTATCGTTACCTCGCGGTGAAGCGGAAGGCCGAGGAGCACGCCAAGGCCCAAAACGGCAAGGGGGCCGGGAAAAGCAAGCCCGCGAAGGAGGGAGCCGAGTCGACGCGGCCGAGCACCAGACCATGAAGCAACGCCTGTCTACCTATCTCCGGCAGCTCGAGGCCGAGAGCATCCACATCATGCGCGAGGTCGCGGCCGAGTTCCGCAATCCGGTGATGCTGTATTCCATCGGCAAGGACTCCTCGGTGATGCTGCACCTTGCCATGAAGGCGTTCTATCCCGCTAAGCCGCCATTCCCGCTCCTGCACGTGAACACCACGTGGAAGTTCCGCGAGATGATCGAGTTTCGCGACCGTGAAGCGAAGCGGCTCGGCGTCGAGCTCATCGAGCATATCAACCAGCAAGGCGTGCGTGACGGCATTTCGCCGATCACCCACGGCAGCGCGCTCTATACCGACATCATGAAGACGGAGGCGCTCAAGCAGGCGCTTTCCGCCCATGGCTATGACGCGGCGTTCGGCGGCGCGCGCCGCGACGAGGAGAAATCGCGCGCCAAGGAGCGCGTGTTCTCGTTCCGCAATGCCGCCCACAACTGGGACCCGAAACGTCAGCGGCCCGAGCTCTGGCATCTCGCCAACACCAAGGTGAAGCCCGGTGAGAGCATGCGGGTCTTCCCGCTGTCCAATTGGACCGAGCTCGATGTGTGGACATATATCTATCTCGAAGATATCCCCGTGGTGCCGCTCTATTTCGCAGCGGAGCGGCCGGTGGTCGAGCGTGACGGAACGCTCATCATGGTCGATGACGACCGGCTGCCGCTCGATCCGGGCGAGAAACCCGAGAAGATGAGGGTGCGTTTCCGGACGCTCGGCTGCTATCCGCTCACCGGCGCCATCAGGTCTGAGGCCAAGACAGTGCCGGAGATCATCGAGGAGCTCATCACCTCCCGGCACTCGGAGCGTCAGGGCCGGGTGATCGACCACGATCAGTCGGGGTCGATGGAGAAGAAGAAGCAGGAGGGGTACTTCTGATGCCGCAGTTGAGGGTTGTCGGCGGCGAGAAGGACAGCGCAAGCGAGAGGCTTGCCGCACGCATCGTCGCCGAGGAGAACCGCGGGCTGTTGCGCTTTCTCACCTGCGGCAGCGTCGATGACGGCAAGAGCACGCTGATCGGCCGCCTGCTTTTCGATTCTGCGCTCGTCTTCGAGGACCAGCTGCAAAGCGTCCAGCGCGACTCCAAACGCCCCAGCGCGAACAGTGCGGGCGAGATCGATCTTTCCCTTCTCGTGGATGGCCTTCAGGCCGAGCGGGAGCAGGGCATCACCATCGACGTGGCCTATCGTTATTTCTCGACGCCGCAGCGGAAGTTCATCGTGGCCGATACGCCGGGCCATGTGCAGTACACGCGCAACATGGCGACGGGCGCCTCCAATTGCGATTTCGCCGTGCTGCTGGTCGATGCGCGGCAGGGCGTGCTGACCCAGAC
>CAZHCN010000387.1:0-1693 GCA_964530895.1 uncultured Methyloceanibacter sp.
TCGCTCGGATCGCCGATGGGCCAGCGGCACATCGACTCCTTCAGCGTCAGGATGCTCGCCCGCTCATGGAGCGGGATGACGAGCTCCGCGACCGGCGCCGGCGCCGGATCGTATTCGGCCTCGTAAGAGGGCTTGAGCGCAACGTTGCCGCGCGTCCCGAAAGTCAGCGACGGCGTACGGTGCTGGCGCGGCGTGTGCGCGCGTCGCGGCCGTGGCGCGCTCGACCGCGAGCTCGTCGCCCGGCCCGAAAGTCCGAGCCGATGAACCTTGCCGATCACCGCATTGCGGGTCACGCCGCCTAAGCGACCCGCGATTTGGCTCGCGCTCAGTCCTTCCGCCCAGAGTTTCTTCAGCAGTTCGACCCTTTCATCAGTCCAAGCCATGGTTGGCCTCCTCGTTTGGACTCAGATTCCCCCCGTCCCGCTGGAGACGGTTTTCGAAATACTCGGAATTACTGCTGAGAATGATCGCCCGGGGCCTACAGCACCCACGACATCTGGTAGCCGAGCGATTATTACCCTACTAGAGCCGGTAGAATCCGACAAGCGTCCGCCACGCTTGGGTGCCCCGTTTTCCACCGGAACAAACGGATTCTGCCACTTCTCTTGCGAGAACACAAACGCGCACGTTGATGGAAGCGTGGAGAAACCTTGGATAAGCGGTCAGCAGCGTCGATTGACAGCGCGTCGTGCGAGACCTAACACTCTGAGTTTCCTTGCTGCCGCCCTTCGGCGGCAATTTTGTTTCAGGGATACGCAACTTTCATGTCGGCTCTCCTTCCGACATACGCACGCAGCGGTTTGTCCTTCGCGCGCGGTGAGGGCGCCTTTCTCTTCACGGAGACCGGTGACCGCTATCTCGACTTCTCGAGTGGCATCGCCGTCACCGCGCTCGGCCACGCGCATCCGCATCTTATCGAGGCGCTCGCCGGCCAGGCGAAGAAGGTTTGGCACGTCTCCAACCTCCATCACATCGCCGAGCAGGAGCGGCTCGGTGAGCGGCTGTGCGACGCCACCTTTGCCGACCGTGTGTTCTTCGCCAACTCGGGCGCCGAGGCCGTCGAGGCCGCCATCAAGGCTGCACGGCGCTACCACTTCAAGAACGATGCGCCCGAGCGCTACCGGCTCATAACCTTCGAAGGCGCCTTTCACGGCCGCACGCTGGCCACTATCGCCGCAGGCGGCCAGGCCAAGCATTTGGAAGGCTTCGGGCCGCCGGTCGACGGCTTCGATCAGGTCTCGGGCTTCGACATCGAGGCTGTCGAGGCGGCCATCGGTGAGGAGACCGCCGGCGTCCTGCTCGAGCCGATCATGGGCGAGGGCGGCATGCGCGAGGTGCCGTATCGCTTCCTACAGGACTTGCGCGCGCTGTGCGACGACAAGGGCATCCTGCTCGTGCTCGACGAGGTGCAGACCGGCGTCGGCCGCACCGGGCGCTTCTACGCCCACGAGTGGGCGGGCGTCACGCCAGACATCATGGCCTCCGCCAAGGGGCTCGGCGGCGGGTTTCCCGTCGGTGCCTGCCTCACCACCGAGGCTGTGGGCCAAGCCATGACGCCAGGCAGCCACGGCTCGACCTTCGGCGGCAACCCCCTCGCCATGGCCGTCGGCAATGCCGTGCTCGATGTCGTTTTGGAACCGGGCTTTCTCGAACGTGTCGCGCAAATGGGGCTAAGGTTGAAGCAGCGGCTCGC
>CAZHCN010000388.1:0-1683 GCA_964530895.1 uncultured Methyloceanibacter sp.
TAGGCCTCACCGCATCAGCATCCACAAGCCAAGACCGATCAGGACGAGGCCGCCCACCAGCCGGCTCAGCACCGCATAGCGCGTGTTGATGATCCTCTGGATGGCGAACGCCGCCAGTCCGAAGATGATCAGGTCGTCCAGCATGAAGAAGAAGACATAGAGCGCGATATACGCGTAGTAGGCTGCAACGGAGACGTCGCTCAGCGCCAGCACATGCGTGTAGATGGCCGGCAGCGCCGCCGAACAGATGAACTCGATGGAGTTGACGGCGAAGGCGAGCCCCGTCACCAGGGCGAGGCTGACAAGACCGACCGGCGCGGCCACGACGTCGCGAATGCGCGCCATGGTCCGCTGGCGCTGCTCAACATCGCCGACCTCGCATTCGATGGCGCCCCGCGTCCAAACGAGATCGTAGAGATGACTGAAGCCGAAGCCGATGGCCGCGAGCGCGATGAGCTCGGTGAGCGGGCGCACGTAGCCCACCACCAGGAACATGTTGAGCCAGGCCGTCATCAGCAGGAAATAGAGGACGCCTGAGGTGACGATGAAGGTACCGACCAGCCACCAGATCTTGCTGCGATCCTTCAGTCCTGCGATCAGCGAGATCAGATAGATCAGCACCCACATGGCGCATGGATTGAAGCCGTCGGCGAGCCCCATCAACGCCGTGAGCGCGAACAGGGAATAATGCGTCGGATCGATCGCGCCAAAAACCGGGAGCTCGATGCGCGGCGGGGCATGGGATGCCACACCGCCCTCCCCCACGAGCGCGAGAATCTGGGCGCCGGTCGTCTCCGCGCTGTCGAAGCCGATGATGTGCCGATGGCCGAACACGAACAGCGGCACGCCGAGCGCGCGCTCGGGAATGCCGAGCTCGTCCGCGACCATGCGGAACAGGTGCTCGCTTGCCGGCTTCGAGACGTCGTGCAGGACGACGTCGATGTTCGGCCGTGTGCGCAAGAAGGCCTGCGCCTTGTGGCAGTGGGGGCAATCCGGATGAACGAAGACGTGGAGGCGACCGTCGTCCTGCCAGGCAAGCAGATCCTCGGGCTGTGGAGCCGGTGCGGGCTTCAACTGGAGAACCAGAAAGACGCCGATCAGCATCACCGCCAGCGCGGCCCGCACCCGGCCCGGCGTGGCGGCGGCGGCAAGGCTTGCGAACACGGATTGCTGGCTGTCGTCCGTCATGCACTCACTGAGTGTGGCGAGGCGCTAGGGGCACAGGTATGGAACCCTATTGGGCCCATTGTGAATTGCTTGTGACCTTTATCAAGGCCGCGCGCCCATAATGCCCCAAATGTCGCGCGACCGATCGGACCCTCGCGCGTTTAACACCTTGTTCCCATATAACCGGCTAATCAGACGGCCCCATTCGCCCCCAACGAGGAGACCATTCCATGCACGTCAATCTTGAGCATGCCGAGAAAGCCATCGAAGCCGCGCGGAAGAAGGCCCTCGAGCTGAATACGCAGATGTGCATCGCCGTGGTCGACTCCGGCGCCAACCTGAAGGCGTTCATGCGCATGGACGACGCCTGGGTCGGCTCCATCGACATCGCCATCAAGAAGGCGAAGACCGCCTGCTTCTTCGGCATGGCCACCGGCCAGCTCGGCAAGCTGTCGCAGCCAGGCAAGCCGCTTTACGGCATCGAGCACTCCAACGAGGGCCTCATCACGTTCCCCG
>CAZHCN010000389.1:0-1675 GCA_964530895.1 uncultured Methyloceanibacter sp.
CAGCGTCGATGGCGCCGGGCAAAGCGTGATCGCCCTCATAGATGACGCCGCCAAGGTCGAGGAGCACACCGCGGATCATATGTAAGCGTGCGCGCAGACAGTCCACGGATCAAGCGCTGCCGTTGCAACTACCTCCACTTTGGTATCTTTGGTCGAGGACCATGAGTGCCGCTTTCGAAGAGATCGACTATTGCCCGACGCCGATCGGGGGCTTGAGCCTGCGCCGCCGGCGCGATCTGAAGCTCAACGTCGATGTCTTCGAGATCAGGCTCGGCGACGAGTCTTTGATGTCGAGCCTGTTCACCGCGTCGGAGATCGCGCTGGCGCGGCTAGGACTCGCCGAATTGGGCGGGGGTGGGCCGTTCGATGTGGTGGTCGGTGGGCTCGGCCTTGGCTACACGGCCAATGCGGTCCTGGAGACTGCGGACGTGCGCTCGCTCATCGTGGTCGAGGCGCTTCAGCCTGTCATCGAGTGGCACCAGAAGGGGCTGCTGCCGCTCGGCCGCGCGCTTGTCGACGATCCACGCTGCCGGTTGCTTCATGGCGATTTCTTCGCGCTCGCGGCCTCTGAAGCGGGCTTCGACGCGGACGCACCGGGCCGCCAGTTCGACGCTATCCTGGTCGACATCGATCATTCGCCGGATGCCCTGCTCGATGCGCGCAACGCTTCCTTCTATCAGCCCGACGGTCTTCGCCGTTTGGCCGCACATCTTCGTCCCGGCGGCGTGTTCGGCCTCTGGTCGGACGCCCGTCCCGACGAGGCCTTTACGGTGCGGCTCGCAAGCGTCTTCGCCGCGGCGCGAGCCGAACCTGTGACGTTCGACAATCCGCAGCAGGACCGGCCATTCACGCAGACCGTCTATCTCGCGCAGACGCCAAACGTGCTCAGCATTTCGGCGGCTCGTCCTTGAGCACGCCGGAGAGCGTGGTGCAGCCCGAGGTCATCTCGTCGATCGCCCAGCCTTCGCTGTCATGGACGAGGTCGTAGGTCACCGTCGTGGCGGTGCCGAGATTTTTGAAATGCGCTTCGACCACGGCCGTGCCCGGGCCACTCTGTTTCTGCTCGATCTTGACGTCGGTGAGCAGGGCGTCGTTGCCCATGACGATCATGGAGTAATCCATGCAGGCGTCGCCGGCTGCCTTCGCCCGCTCCTCGCATTCAGCCCAGAGCTTGTCGAGGCGGGGCGAATAGCGCGCCGTGCCGCCGGGACTTTCCCGGTCGGCGTAGATGGATTCGACATAGGCGACGGCACTTTGCTCAGCCGCATGCAGCGCGCCGGCAAAGCCACCCAGTATGAGCGAAACCGCGATGATGGGCAGGCCCCGACCCGACATCTCGTGTCTCCAACCATGTGGGAATAAGGAGCTTAGCTCTTCTCGATGAGGATGGCGCGAAGGTCGTTGACGTTGGTCAGGGTGGGGCCGGTCTCCAGGAGATCGCCGATCCCTTTGAAGAACGTGTAAGGGTCGTTGTCGGCGAGCATGGCCTTGGGGTTCAGCCCCGCGTCTTCCGCGCGCGCTAGCGTGTCGGGATAGATGAGCGCGCCGGCATTATCCTCCGAGCCGTCGACGCCGTCGGTGTCGCCGGCCAGCGCATAGATGTCCGGCATGCCGTCGAGTGCGATTGCCAAAGCCAACAGGAACTCGGTGTTGCGGCCGCCTTTGCCCTTGCCCT
>CAZHCN010000390.1:0-1659 GCA_964530895.1 uncultured Methyloceanibacter sp.
GCCACCGAGGTCTGCTTGCGCTCGAGTATCAGGCCGGGATTGGCCTCGATCAGAGGCGCAAGCCGCGCCGCCACGGTCTCGACCGCCTCGACGCTGCGCGTGTCGAAATGGATGTGGCCGTCGGCATCGCGCCGGACCGACCCGTGCTCGGCGCCGACCGGCAGGGTGAGAGGCGCGAGGAACCCGTCGACCGCGTCCAAGGGCCGTCCCGTGATCACGGCGACCGCACGGTCGAATCGCTCGGTCAGACGTTCGAGCACGTGGCGCACCCGTGATTCGACATGGACCTGGTCCGGCCGCGGCGCGATGGCCACGAGCGTTCCATCGAAGTCGATGAAAAAGGCAGCATTCGCTGAAATGGGGGGCAGAGACGTAGGCATTGATCCTCATTCACCTTCGATATCGCCAGCCGACATTCGCACCCAGATTCCAACATCTTACGTCGCATGTCTCACGTCGGGGGCGCCAGTGGACTGGAAGTTGCACTCTGCTGACCGGGCACGGAATCAGCCCATGTTAGGAACCCATTGTGACGTTTTCGGTTTAAACTCCGACGCTTCGAGCGGAGGCTGGGACATGGAAGCGTCACCGAAAGAGGCTATGAGACATGGAGTCGAAGGTCTCAAGCGTGCATATCGGTATGCCCGCCAAACCAGCGCCACCTGCCAATGCCGGGAGGCTTGAGATGACCGCCAAGGCGCGGAGACTTGTTGTTGTCTCTAATCGCGTCGCGGATTTCACCGCAAAATTCCAGACCGGCGGCTTGGCCGTCGCCCTCGGCGATGCCCTGGAGGCATCCCACGGGCTCTGGTTCGGCTGGAGCGGCGAAACGGCGAAGGACGCAGGCAGCACCGAGCCGAAGGTCGAGACCGTTTCCGGCCTGACCGTCGCCACCATCGACCTCACGCCCGAGGAAGCCGAGGGCTACTATTACGGTTACGCCAACCGCTGCCTGTGGCCGGCCCTCCACTATCGCCTCGACCTTGCCCAGTGCAACGAGGAGCACAGCGAGATCTATTTTAACGTCAGCGCCCGGTTTGCCGATGCGCTGATGCCGCTGATCGGCCCGGACGATCTGATCTGGGTCCATGACTACCACCTGATTCCCCTCGCCGAGGAGCTGAGAGGCCGGGGCTGCACCTCCCGTATCGGTTTCTTCCTGCACACGCCCTTCCCCTCGCCCGAGATCTTCTCCGCGGTTCCCGGACAGAAGCGCCTTGGCAATGCGCTCATGGTCTACGACGTCGTCGGTTTCCAGACGTGCTCCGACCGCGACAATTTCCGCCGCTACGTCGCGGCGTCCCTCGACGGCGAGCAGCTGCGCGGCGACCGCATCGCGGCGCAAGGCGAGACGACACTCGCCTCCGTGTTCCCCATCGGCATCGACGCGGCCGCCTTCCGCAAGCTCGCCGAGAGCGAAAGTGCCAAGGGGCCCATCCTCCCTGTTCTCGGCGAGGACATGAAGACGATCATCGGCGTCGACCGGCTCGATTACACGAAGGGGCTGCCCGAGCGGCTCCGCGCCTTCGAGCTGCTGCTCGAGGAGTTTCCCGAGCATCGCGGGCGCGTGCGGCTCGTGCAGATCGCCCCGCCCACGCGCGAGACGCTTCCCGTCTATCAGGAGATCCGCGACGAGGTGGAGCGTCTGGTCGGCCGCAT
>CAZHCN010000391.1:0-1656 GCA_964530895.1 uncultured Methyloceanibacter sp.
CTCGAACATGGAGACGGTCGGGTTGGCGTAGCGGCTATAGACATAGCCGTCCTCGTCGCCCTTGAACCGGGCTTCCGCCTGCTCGGCGCTCTCATAGACGTAGCCCGAGTTGAGGAAGATCGCTTCCGACGTCTCGCCGAACGGGCTCCGAAGCGTTCCCTCATGCACGAGCTGCGTGGCGGGGGCCCACGCGGCGCGGCGCGCCTTTCGGTCTTTTGCGGCCATGGCCAAGTTACTCCTTCAAACCGCTCGCATGGCCGGCCGCATAAAAAAACCCGAACTTTGGCTGCCGCCAAAAGCCGGGATAATCGTGTCCGCGGCCTTTTAGCGACTTGTTTTACGTGGCTGCAAGCCGGCCGGCCAAATCACCACGGAGGCTGATTAATGTCCCCCGGACGCGCTGCCGTCAACCCACCAAAAGGGTTAGACGCCCTGGGGAAGCTTGACGCCGAGGCGTTCGGCCACGCGCCGGGCGGTCTTCTCCCGCCGGGCCATGATCTCGGCGGCGGCATTTCGCACGGCGGCGGTCACCTCTGGCGGCGCGGTGTCCGGTGAGCCGGCCTCAAACGGGGGCTCGGGCGCATATTGCATATAGAGCTGGATGGTCTCGGCGGCCTTGTCTCCCCGCAGCATCGCGGCGACCTTGAGCGCTCCGTCGATCCCGGCCGTGACGCCGGCCGCGCACACCAGAGTGCCGTCCACGACGACGCGCTCCTCGACCGGAATGGCGCCGAAATAGGGGAGAAGGTGCAGCGCTGCCCAGTAGGTCGTGGCCCTGCGCCCCTTGAGCAGCCCCGCCGCGCCGCAGATCAGCGCGCCGGTGCAGACCGAGAAGATGATCTTGGCACCCGCCGCTTGGCACTTGACCCAGTCCAGGACCTCCTCGTCGTCCATGCACGCTTCCTGGCCGGGGCCGCCGGGGACGTGCAGCACGTCGAGTTGCGGCGCATCGGCCAGCGTCGCGTCGGGCGCGAGCCGCAAGCCCTTCACATCCCGCACGGGCGCGGCTGATTTGCCGTAGATACGGTAGGTGGCGTTCGGGATGCGGGACAACACTTCGAACGGACCGGTGAGGTCGATCTGATCGAGCCCGTCGAACAGAAGCGAGCCGATCTGCAGGGGCTGGTTTTCCGGGATCATGGGGGCCGCTTTTCGGGGGATACTGGCTGGGTTTCGGGCCCGTGACCCCTTGTGAATCCGGGGGAGAAGGCCGAGCTTAGGGTGACCGAAGCCCCGGCAAATGCCAAGACCATCGTCCATGGAGCCCAACCGCGACCAGCTGTTCGAGACCTTGCCCGAGGATCCGCCGGCCGTGCCGGGGGAGGCGAGGAGAAGTGCGCTTGGCCGCACGGGCATTCTGCCGAGCCAAGCCATCCGCGCGCTGATCGCCGCGGGCGAGATCGCTGGTGCACCCGCGATCGAGGATGGGCAGATCCAGCCTGCGAGCCTCGACCTCCGCCTCGGCAAGGTCGCCTATCGCATCCGCGCGAGCTTCCTGCCCGGCGTCAAGGCGACGGTGCGCGACAAGCTCGCGGGCGTCACCTTCCACGAGATCGACCTCACCAAGGGCGCGGTGCTCGAAGCCGGCTGCGTCTACCTCGTGCCCCTGATCGAGCATTTGAAGCTGCGTTCCACCATCGCCGGCTTCGCCAATCC
>CAZHCN010000392.1:0-1655 GCA_964530895.1 uncultured Methyloceanibacter sp.
GCTTACGGCTCGAGCTCGGTATCCCAGTAGAGATAGTCGAGCCAGCTCTCATGCAGGTAGTTCGGCGGGAACAGCCGGCCGTTGCGGTGCAGCTCGAACACCGTGGGCCGGTATGGCTTCTGCGCCGGCCACATCTTGGCGTGCTCCGGCATCTTGCCGCCCTTCATCAGGTTGCAAGGCGCGCACGCAGCGACGACGTTCTCCCAGCGGGTCAGGCCGCCGCGGGAGCGCGGGATCAGATGATCGAAGGTGAGATCCTGGTTGTCGCCGCAATATTGGCAGGTGAAGCGATCGCGCAGGAACACATTGAATCGCGTGAAGGCCGGGTAGAGCGCCGGCCGCACATAATTCTTGAGCGACACCACGCTCGGCAGCTTCATCTCGAAGGACGGCGAGTGAACCGCGTGATCGTATTCGGAGACGATGTTGACGCGGTCGAGGAACACCGCCTTCACGGCGTCCTGCCAGCCCCAGAGCGAAAGTGGATAGTAGGACAGCGGCCGATAGTCGGCATTCAGCACGAGCGCCGGGTAAGTCCCGGGGGCGGCCGATGCGGTTGCGACGTTCAAGGCCACAAGGTCCTCTAACTTGCCCGTCGCACTCGGGCCCATCCTGATTGTTGGGCGGGATACTATAAGGACGTGTCACGAATGTGAAGGGCCCCACATGCTGTGGTTGGACCCTTGCGCGCCCCCTAGGGCGCGAGCGACGCAGCCGCTGCGAAGGCTTGGCGGAGGAAGGCACCGCCCAGGCGCAAGCCTTCCCCGTCGATGCCGTGGCCGATGCCTTGGGCGACATGCCATTCCACGGGCAGGCCGGCTTGGGCCAGGATCTCGCGGGCCATGTACATGGCGTCGACCGGGATCACCTCGTCCATGTCCCCGTGGACCAGAAGAATGGCGGGTCCGGCGCCCGGCTCGGGCAGCGCCTCGACCGTGGTGAGCGCGCCGGAATAGCCGACGATGGCCGCAGGTGCGGGTTTCCGGGCAAGACCGACAGCGAGCGCCATCATCGTGCCTTGGCTGAAGCCGACGAGGGCGAGCGCGGTGCCAGGCAGGTTATGGCGCGCAAGCTCGGCATCGAGAAAGGATTCGAGCGCCGGCGCCGCGCGCTTCACGCCTTCGGCGATGATGCTCATGTCGCCCATGGAGAGGTCGAACCACTGGCGCCCCATGGGGTTCATGCCGCAGGGCTCCGGCGCGTTGGGCGAGACGAAAGCCGCGTGCGGCAGCTCTCGCGCCCACTCGCGCCCCAGGCCGATCAGGTCGTTGCCGTCGGCGCCATAGCCGTGGAGGAACACCACGAGCTGGCGTGGCGCTCCGCCGGCGGCAGGGCCGAGGCGCGGGCCGTCGAGTTGAGGCACGGTCATCTAGGCGGAAACTTGAAGGCCACGCCTAGTCCTCGGGGACTTCATTCGCCGAATGGGCGTTGAGCTGGCCGTACATCTGCGCGCCGATATCGTTGAGGAGGCCGAGCTGGGTCTCGATGAAGTCGATGTGACCTTCCTCGTCGGCGAGCAGCTCTTCGAACAGATCCATGCTCACATAGTCCTCTTCCTTCCGGCACGCGGCGCGCGCTTCCATGTAGAGCGCACGGGCGCCGTACTCGGCCTTGAGATCGCATTCGAGGATCTCCTTGACGTTCTGGCCGATCAT
>CAZHCN010000393.1:0-1646 GCA_964530895.1 uncultured Methyloceanibacter sp.
GCGAGCCCGAGCCCGTTCCAGCCGGCAAGCGCCGGATCGGTGAACAGCTTCTCCAGCATGGCGAGAGAGAGATCGAGCCGCTCCGCCTCCTCCGCGTCGATGGTGAGCGGCAACCAGGCGTCCCGCATGACGTGCGCGAGCGCCGTGAGCCTCGGCATGAGCTCTTTGTGCAGCCGCGCTTCTTGCGAGGGCTCATAGCGGGGATGCAGCGCCGACAGCTTCACGGACAGTCCGGGCCGCGTGTGCAACTCCTCTTCGGTCCGCGCCTCGGGATCGCCGGCCCACGCGGCGATAGCCGCCACCGCCTCTTCGTAGCGGGCCGTGTAGCGCGCGGCGTCGTCCGCCGTGCGGGCCGCCTCCCCCAGCATGTCGAAGGAGAAGCGATAGCCTTCCCGCGCCTCGTCCTCAGCGTTGGCAAGCGCATCCTCGATGGTCTCGCCCAGGACGAACTGGTTGCCAAGGATGCGCATGGCCTGGCGCAGCGCCTGGCGGATCACCGGCTCGCCGCTCCGCGCAATCAACCGTTGGATCAGGCTGCCGAGGTCCCGAACCTTGCCGAGGCCCCAATCGAGAATATGCCCGGTCAGCATCAGCCCCCAGGTGGAGGCGTTGACCAGCACAGAATCCGAATGGCCGACATGGCGCTCCCAGTCGCCCGTGCCGATCGTGCCCGCGATCAGGCGGTCGGCCGTGGCCGCATCGGGGATGCGCAGCAGCGCCTCGGCCAGGCAGAGCAGGAGGACACCCTCCTCGCTCGACAGCCCGTATTCGGCGAGGAAGGAATCGACACCGCCGGACTCCCGGCGTCCGGCCCGGGCCGCCGCGACCAGGCGCACGGCGACCGCCTCGATGCGCTCCCGCGCGGCGTCGCTGAATCGGGTCTTGTCGATGAGGGCCGCGACCAGAGCGTCTTCGTCGGCGAGCAAGGCTTCGCCGATTGCCTCGCGGCTTGGCAGTCGGACCGTGGCGGCGATGTCTGCTCGAAGCGCGCCCATGGCGTCAATTTAGACCTTCCGGCCGTATCCTTCGAGACGCTATGGTCGCGGCCCGCCGGAGACCGCCATGACAGCTGCCATCGACATTGTGAGGACTGTCCGCGACTTGCGGACCCGTGTGGCCGCTTGGCGGAAAGCCGGCGAGACGGTCGCGCTCGTGCCCACCATGGGCGCTATCCATGCCGGCCATTTATCTTTGGTTACCCTCGCCAAGACCCAAGCCGACCGCGTCGTCACCTCGCTGTTCGTCAATCCGCTGCAATTCGGCCCGCGGGAAGACTTCCACGCCTACCCCCGCGACGAGGCCCGCGACGCGACCGTGCTCGCCACCGCCGGCAGCGAGCTTCTTTATGCGCCCGAGGCGAGCGAGATGTACCCGCCGCACTTCTCGACCAAGGTGAGCGTCGGCGACCTCACCGAGGACCTCTGCGGCGCGTCCCGGCCCAACCATTTCGAAGGCGTCGCCACGGTGGTCACCAAGCTCCTGCTCCAATGCGCCCCGGACAAGGCGATCTTCGGCGAGAAGGACTACCAGCAGCTTCTCGTTATCAGACGCCTCGTCCGCGATCTCAACATCCCGGTCGAGATCATGGGCGGCCCGATCGTGCGCGAGGACGACGGGCTCGCGCTCTCCTCGCGCAACGCCTATCT
>CAZHCN010000394.1:0-1634 GCA_964530895.1 uncultured Methyloceanibacter sp.
GGCGACGTAGAAGCTGCCCTTCTTGTCCTCGCGGACTTCCGCCTGATCGACCGATTTCAACCCTGCCGCCTTGAGGAAGCCGCCGATCGCCGCCTCCGGCGCGTCGACTCTGGGGCCTTTCTTCTCCTCGCAAATGTCGGGCGAGCGCTTGGGCAGGCCGTCGACGACGGCGGTCAGGCGGCGCGGCGTGGCGAAGGTCTTGATCTCGCCGACCTCGAGGCCCGCGGCCTTCAGCTTGTCGCCGAGCAGGCGCGCCAGGTCCGCTTGCGCGCGGGCTTGCATGCGCGCCGGAATTTCCTCGGAGAACAGTTCAAGAAGAAGTTCAGCCATGTCCTAGCCGATGCGGTTGTGGAAGCCGAGATCGTAATCGGCGATGGCGAAGACCAACCGATCTTTCTCGACGTTGTAGGGGACGAGGCTCATCACGAGGTCGGACTGCGCTCCGGCCTGCGGCAACAGCGTCACCAGCACATGCGCGGGGACCGTCTCCAGGAAATTATAGAAGCGCATGAAGGTGTGCTTGCCATGCTCGACGTTGAAGGCGCCTACCGCCCAAGGCAGCGGGAGATGGTTATCGTTCGTGTAGTCGAGATAGAGCGGAAAGCTCGCAAGCTCCGCGGCGAAGGGAGAAAGCAACGCGCGTAAATCATTATCCTCCACCTCGGAAAGACTGACGCTCGTATCGAGCTTCAGCATGAGCATGAAGCTCTCAGGCGCGGAGCGCCATACGCGGCCGGTCCACGATCTGAGCTTCGGCTTTAGCATCGGCGTCCGAGCTTGTGGCGGCGCCTCGGTCTCGCGATAGACTTCAATCATTGGCGCGCCCGCCTGCTTCGGTCTTGAGCCATGCGGTGCAGCACGCCTTGGCGAGATCGCGTACCCGCAAGATGTATGACTGGCGCTCGGGCACGGAGATCACGCCGCGCGCATCGAGCAGATTGAAAATGTGCGAGGCCTTGATGGCCTGGTCGTACGCGGGCAGCACCATGAGATGGCGCTCGCCGTTCTCGCCTTTGGCGAGAAGTGCCTTGCACTCGGCCTCGGCGTCACGGAAGTGCTCGAACAGCTTCGCGGTGTCGGCGGCCTCGAAATTGTAGCGGGAATATTCCTGCTCGCTCTGCAGGAACACATCGCCATAGGTGACCTTGTCCTTGCCCGTGCCGCCATTGAAGTTGAGGTCGTAGACGTTGTCGACGCCCTGCACGTACATGGCGAGGCGCTCGAGCCCGTAGGTCAGCTCGCCGGAGACGGGATCGCAGTCGAAGCCGCCGACCTGCTGGAAGTAGGTGAATTGCGACACCTCCATGCCGTCGCACCACACCTCCCAGCCGAGCCCCCAGGCGCCGAGCGTCGGGCTCTCCCAGTCGTCCTCGACGAAGCGGATGTCGTGGTTCTTGGGGTCGATGCCGATGGCGTACAGGCTCTCCAGATAGAGGTCCTGGATGTCGGGCGGCGACGGCTTCAGGATCACCTGGAATTGGTAATAGTGCTGGAGGCGGTTCGGGTTCTCGCCATAGCGGCCGTCCTTCGGGCGCCGGGAGGGCTGGACATAGGCGGCGCGCCAGGGCTTCGGCCCCAGCGAGCGCAAAGTGGTCGCCGGGTGGAAGGTCGCGGCCCCCACCTCCATGTCGTAA
>CAZHCN010000395.1:0-1630 GCA_964530895.1 uncultured Methyloceanibacter sp.
CCCCTACGCGGCCGAGGCTTCGCCGTACTCGGCGTAGCCCGACTTCTCAAGCTCGAGTGCGAGTTCGGGGCCGCCGGAGCGCGCCACGCGGCCGCCGGAGAGCACGTGCACCCGGTCCGGCACGATGTAATTCAGAAGCCGCTGATAGTGCGTGATGACGAGCATGGCGCGCTCTTTGCTGCGCAGCGCGTTCACGCCGTCGGCGACGATGCGCACGGCATCGATGTCGAGGCCGGAATCGGTTTCATCGAGCACGCACAGGCCGGGCTCGAGCAGAGACATTTGCAGGATCTCGTTTCGCTTCTTCTCGCCGCCGGAGAAGCCGACATTGAGCGGGCGGCGCAACATTTCCACGTCGATCTTGAGCTCTTTCGCCTTCTCCTTCACCACGCGCAAGAAATCCGGAGTCGACAGCTCCTCCTGGCCGCGCGCCTTGCGCACGGCGTTCACGGCGCTGCGCAGGAAGGTCATGGTGGCGACGCCCGGGATCTCCATGGGGTATTGGAAGGCGAGGAACACGCCGGCCGCGGCGCGCTCGGACGGGGTCAAGGCGAGCAGGTCCTTACCTTTCCAGGTGACCGTGCCCTCGGTGACCTCATAGTCCTCCTTGCCCGCGAGCACATTGGCGAGCGTCGACTTGCCGGAGCCGTTCGGGCCCATGATGGCGTGCACCTCGCCTGCGGGTAGCGTCAGGTCGAGGCCTTTCAGGATCTCGCGGCCGTCGACATTGGCGTGGAGGTTCTTGATCTCAAGCATGAATCCGTCTTTCCAACTCTCTGGTATTTGAGTCCGATTAGCCCACCGAGCCTTCAAGGCTGATGCCGATGAGCTTCTGCGTCTCGGCCATGAACTCCATGGGCAGTTGCTGGAGCACGTCGCGGACGAAGCCGTTGACGATGAGCGCCACGGCCTCTTCCTCCGACAGCCCGCGGCTCAGGCAATAGAACAGCTGGTCGTCGGAGATCTTCGAGGTGGTCGCCTCGTGCTCGAAGGTCGCGCTCGCGTTCTTGGCCTCGATATAGGGCACGGTGTGCGCGCCGCATTTGTCGCCGATCAGGAGCGAGTCACAGCAGGTGAAGTTCCGCGCGTTCGTGGCCTTGCGATGCGCCGAAACAAGCCCGCGATAGGTGTTGTTGGAAAAGCCGGCGGCAATGCCCTTGGAGATGATGCGGCTCGACGTATCCTTGCCGAGGTGGATCATCTTGGTACCGCTGTCGACCTGCTGATAGCCGTTGGAGATGGCGATCGAGTAGAACTCGCCGCGTGAGCCGTTGCCCCGCAGGATGCAGCTCGGATATTTCCAGGTGATGGCGGAGCCGGTCTCGACTTGCGTCCAGGAGATCTTGGAGCGGTGCCCTCGGCAATCGCCACGCTTGGTGACGAAGTTGTAGACGCCGCCCTTGCCCTTCGCGTCGCCGGGATACCAATTTTGCACCGTCGAGTACTTGATCTCGGCGTCCTCGAGCGCGACGAGCTCGACCACGGCGGCATGAAGCTGGTTCTCGTCGCGCATCGGCGCCGTGCAGCCTTCGAGGTAGCTCACATAGGCGCCCTTGTCGGCGATGATGAGCGTGCGCTCGAACTGGCCGGTCTTCTCGGCGTTGATGCGGAAATAGGTGGAGAGCTCCAT
>CAZHCN010000396.1:0-1611 GCA_964530895.1 uncultured Methyloceanibacter sp.
GCCCTCGCGCTTGAAACCTGTCTTCTCCAAGAGCCGCATCGAGGCGGCATTGGTCGGCAGGCATGCCGCCTCCAGCCGATGCAACTCAAGGGAATCGAATACAAAAGGCACGACGGCGCGGACGGCGGCCGTCATGTAGCCCCGCTGGGCATATTGGGCGCCGATCCAGTAGCCGAGCGTGCAAGACTGGGTCACGCCACGGCGCACGTTGCAGAGCGTCAGCCCCCCGACCAACTCGCCGGTCGTGGCCGCATGGACGAAGAGGGCGTAGCCGACGTCCTCGCGCAGATCGCGCAGATAGTGACGTACCCGCCGCCGGAATGAGGCGCGGGACAGCTCGTCCGCCGCCCAGAGCGGCTCCCACGGTATGAGAAACTCGCGGCTCGAGGCGCGGAGCTCGGCCCAAGCGGGATAGTCGGACATTTGGGGGGTTCGCAGAATGACGCGCTCGGACTCAATGACCGGGCCAAAGTCACTCGGGGAGGCGGCTCGCAGCAATGCCATCGACTAGAACCCTCTTCAGGCGGCCTTGCTTGCCGGAACGGTGAATTTTGCCGCCACGGCATCGAATCTTGCAACATTAACAATGGGCCCGACCGTGGCAAGGCTCAGCGGGGAGCCAAGCAGCCGCTCAACCATCGCTTGCAGGTCGGCCGTCTCCACGGTCTCGACCCGCTCGATCATCTCCTCGGTCGGCAGCACCCGGCCATGGATCAGGATCTGCCGCGCGAGCTGCTCGGCGCGGGCGCTCGAGCTCTCGAGCCCGGCGAGGAGCCCCATCTTGAGTTGCGCCTTCACCCGGGCAACCTCAGCGTCGTCGAAGCCCCGGGCGGCGGCACGCTCCAGCTCGTCGCGAATCACCGAGAACAGCTCGTCCGCGCGGTCCGGAGCGCCGGCCGCATGGACCACGAACATGCCGCTGTCGGTCAGCCCCATAGAGAAAGCATAGATGGCGTAGCAGAGGCCGCGTCGCTCGCGAACCTCTTGAAATAGCCGGGAGGACATGCCCCCGCCGAGCGCGCCGGCGAGGATCTGGGCGGCGAAATAGTCGGGGTGGCGATAAGGCGGCGCCTCGAAAGCGAGCACGAGATGGGTCTGCTCGAAGGGCTTAGCCGACCGTCTGGAGCCGCCGGCATACACCGCGCTCTGCGGCTGCGGCGGCGTCTTCTCAGGCAGGGCGGCAAGCCGGCGCTCGGCCTCCGCGACCAGGGCCGCATGATCGACGGCGCCGGCGGCGGCCAGCACCATATTGGGCGCATGGTAGTGGGTGGCGAGGTACGTGCCGAGATGGGTCTGGCCGAAGCCGCTCACGCTCTCCGCCGTGCCGAGGATCGGCCTGCCGGCCGGCTGATCCGGAAACGCCGCCTCGGACACAAGGTCGAACACGATGTCTTCGGGAGAATCCATCGACGCCGCGATCTCTTGCAGAATCACGTCGCGCTCGCGGGCAAGCTCGACGAGATCGAAGCGCGGCTCAAGAAGGATGTCGCTCAGGATGTCGAGGGCGAGTGGCATGTCGTTGCGCATCACCCGGGCGTAATAGGCGGTGGAATCGACGCTGGTGGCGGCGTTGAGCTCGCCGCCGACCGCCTCGATCTCCTCGGCGATGTC
>CAZHCN010000397.1:0-1597 GCA_964530895.1 uncultured Methyloceanibacter sp.
GGCGGTAGCGTCGGATCGTGATAGTCGGCGCGGCGGTTGTGACTGTTGCCGCGGTCGGGCGGCAGCGCCACCGTGATGCTGCCGAATGCGCAGGCGCGGAAGCGGAACGCGCCGTCGCGGACATCGGGATCGTCTTCGGGTGCGCCCCAGGCGGCGTCGATCGCGTCGGCGACGTTAGCGGGCAGCTTGGCGAGGAGCGCGGTGTAGTCTGCGAGCGAAAATGCGGGCGCCTCGGCGCCATCCTCCAGGCGTTGCAGCAATGCTGGCGAGTTGGCCGGTATATTCGTGACGGCGTAGCCCGCCTCTTCGAGATCGGCGAGAAGAGCGACCACGCTGGCCGGCACGTCGAGACCCACCGCATAGCCGGTGCGGCCGCCGGCGCCCGGATAGTCCGGCAGCACCACGGCGATGCGCCGCTCGCTCCGCGGCGTCTGTTGCAGGCGTACGAGTGCGGCGACCTTGTCGGCGACCGCATCCACGCGGTCAGGCTCCGGCCGGCTCGTATAGGCCGTGAAGCCGAGCGCTTCGTCCTTCGTAAGCGCATCCTTGAAGGCGAGCGCGCCTGCGAGCACGCGTCCGTCGAGCTCGGGCAGCACCACATGCATGGCGAGGTCGGCGGGGCCGAGACCGCGCGGGTTCGAAGCCCAGGCCTCGCGCCGCGTGGTGGCGATCACCGCCTGCAACACCGGTGCATCCGTGCCGTCGAGCGGCGAGGTCTCGCCATCGCTTGCCGCGAACGCCGTGGTCGTGACGACGACGGCAGGCGACAGCGCTTCCAGCATCTCGCGCACGAAGGCGCTGGCTTCCGGATCCTTCAAGCTCGGCACGAAGAGCGGCGCGGGCGTCAGGCCGCGATCCGTGAGCGCTGCGCACAGCGCGTCGATGGGTGCGGTATCGGCGGCGAGCAGCGCCGAGCGGTAGAAGATCACCGGAACCAGAGGCAGTCCCGTCGCGATCTCGGCGCGCAAGGCATGGAGCGGCACGGGCCCTTTGCCCGGCACATAGGCCGCCATGCGCGGCAGCCGCTGCGGTGCGGGTGCCTCGAGCGCAACGCCCGCATGGCCCGCGAGATGCCGCAGCAAGCCGCGCAAGTTGTCTGGTCCACCTTCGCGGAAGTAACGCAGCAGCGTCTGCAATTCTTCGGGCGGGAGCGTCGACGCCTCGGACAGCCGCGCTTCGTTGCGGTCCTCGCCCGGCAAGACGGCGAGCGCGATGCCGTGTTCGCGTGCGAGCGCCGACAAGGCCTCGACGCCATAGCGCCACCAGTCGAGCCCACCCAGAAGCCGCACCACGATGACCTTGGCGTGCCGCGCAACTTGATCGATCCACAGATCGATGGACATGGGATGGCGCAGGTCGCGCAAGTGCGCGAGCCGCACGGATGGCAAGGCGTCGCGCTCCGCGGCGCAAGCCGCGGCAAGCCCCGCGAGGTCGCTGTCGGCAAACGACAGCGCCACGATGTCGCCCGGCGTTTGACCGAGATCGACGGGCTCGACGATGTCGTCGAGGGTCGTGGCGCTTGTTTGCAGCAGATGCATGCGCGTTACCCCGCGAGCGATTTGACGACCGCGTCGCGGTCGAGACCCTTGAGGCCGAT
>CAZHCN010000398.1:0-1588 GCA_964530895.1 uncultured Methyloceanibacter sp.
TCCTGACCCCCAGATTCGTAGTCTGGTGCTCTATCCAGCTGAGCTACGGGCGCTTTGGCCGAAACCTCGCCGATAGACGGGGCGAGATTGGCGGAAACGAGGCACGTCGGAGTCCGAGGCGGCTCGATTTCAGCCTACGTAATGGTTTGGGCGACCGAAGGCAAGACTTCGGGAACAAGGGCCAAATCCCAGCCGTTTTCAGGTATGGTCTGGCCACAGAATCACCAGGGAGAAACACCCATGCAATTGATCCGAATTTCCAGCAAGGTAGCGGCCATCGTTGCCGCAGCCATCCTAGCCATCGCCGTCGCAAGCTGCTCGGGTTCCTCCGACAGTGCATATGCCGGCAAGTACAAGACCGCCGACACCCAGGGCAAGGAGATGACCATCACGCTCGTGAAGGACGGCTCCGCGATGGGCGAGCGCGAAGGCGAGAGCCTGAAGGGCACCTGGAAGGAAGACGGCGGCGCCGCAATGGTCACTTGGGACGAGACCTGGTCGACCAAAATTTCCAAGGAAGGCGATAAATATATGAAGACCGCCTACAAGGACGGGAAGCAGGACGGCGAGCCCGTCAGCGCCGAGAAGGTCGAATAGCGACGCTCGCCTTAAGCGCGGCGCTGCCTCGCCCGCTCCAACTCGACCACCACGTCGGGAATGGTAACGCGGAAGGTGGCGCCGCCTTCATTGCTCACCAGGGATATTTGACCGCCATGAGCCTGGACGAGCTCCGCGGAGATGGCGAGACCCAGGCCTGATCCGCCTTTGCGCGCCACAGTCTGGAACGCCTGGAACAGACGCGACCGCGCCCGTTCCGGCACGCCGGGACCGGTGTCGGCGACATCGATGATCGCCACGGTCCCCTCGCGGCGCGCGGCCACGATAATTTCGCCGGCACGGCCGCTATCGCTCTCGAGCGCCTGTACGGCGTTGCGGCACAGATTGGCGAGCACGCGATAGATCTGATCGCGGTCGGCGTCGACCTCGAGCCCCTCCTCGATATCGAGGGTCCAGGCGATCCCTTCGCGCGGCAGGCCGAGGCTGTCGCCCACCTCTCTCACCAGGGGTGCGAGCGCAAAGCGCCTTCTGCGCGGTGGCGCCTCCTGTGCCTGGCCGAAGTCGAGGGTGTGGACGCAAAGCCTGATGGCCCGATCGAGCGATGCGATCAGCTTCGGCACGAGCCGCTGCACGGTGGGGTCCTCCACAGCGCGCAAGCGGTCCGACAGAAGCTGGGCGCTCGACAGCATATTGCGCAAGTCATGGCTGATCTTGCTCACGGCCAAGCCGAGGGCCGCGAGGCGCGTTTTCTGCGACAGTGTTTCGGACAGCTCGTGCTGCATGGTGGCGAGCTCGCGCTCGGCGGTGCCGATCTCGTCGCGCCGCGACGACGGCGTGATGATGCGCGTCGGATCCTCGGGCTTTTCGGCGAAGCGCACCATGTTCCAGGTGAGCCTCGTCATCGGCTTCACCAGGAGCGCATTGAGCGCGAGATAGACAAGGGCCGCGGTGATGATCGAGATGAGGATCGACAGGCCGAGAATGTCGAGCCCGTAGTTCAGCATCGCCGCCTTGAGCGGCCCCTCCTCCA
>CAZHCN010000399.1:0-1570 GCA_964530895.1 uncultured Methyloceanibacter sp.
AAGGGCGCGTTGCCCACGTCCTGATTGTCGATCTTGAGTCCGAGCCCCGTGGGGAGAAGGACGCCGAGCGGCACCACCACGCGCAGAAGCTTCTTGTTCTCGCCGATCGCCTTATAGAACACGACCGTCAGACCGACATTAGGCCGGTCCTCGGCGGTCACGCTCTGCACCAGCGCGCATTTCTCTTCCTTCGCGCCGGGCGGCGTACGGCAGCTCACCTGCCAGGCGCCGTGGGTCTCACGCACCACGCTTCCCGGTCCCGTGGCGCTCGTCGCCGCGTCAGGAGATGCGCCTTGCGCCGCCACATGGCTGCCAAGCCCGATCGCGAGGGCCAGCGCCACGCTGAGCGTAGCCAGGGGGCGGGATCTCGGCGCGAAGAACTGCAAGAGGGGCATGTGAGCCATGGGATCAGAGGGACCGTCCGGTCCGCCGTTTCAAGCGCCAACAGGACCGCGTAAGGAACTCCGGCGTCTTAGCGCGCGGAAGCAGGCGGTGTGAAGAGGCGATGAGCGGCATGGAAAACCGCCATCGCCGAGTAATAGGGCTAAATTTCGGCGGCACCCCCGCCAGAAAACTTTCCTCCGCCCGCAAGGCCCTGAGGCAATTGGCTGAAAGCCAATGTCAAGCGTGCATTTGCCGCAGAAACCTCTGAATCATGAGTGTTGCCAATCTATATCCTTTATGATTTTAAAAAACGCAAAAGAACCACCAGGTCCCAGCGCGTGACCGGGGAACGGGAAGAAGATACTTGTAGCGGGGGGCGACGCCATTAATTTCGCGCTGACGATCTTCGCGCTGGCCCTGGTTGCAGAGCGGCGTGGGCGAGGGCGCCCATGCCCAATGAATAATGGCCCGAACCTTCGCGCAGAAGGGGACGGCGGGGAGCAGGCTTAGGAGTGAAGGGATGGCGATCTTCCACCGTACGCTGACGGTTTTTACTGCGCTTGCAGGGCTTTTCGTGAGTGCTCCTGCCTGGGCCGAAGACGCGGCCAAGCCCGTGGTGGGCATGGCAACGCCCTGGGAATTGGGCTTTCAGGACGCTGCCTCGCCGATCATGAGGCAAATCACCGAATTCCATACCTACGTCACCATCATCATCACGCTCATCGCCCTGTTCGTTCTGGGCCTGCTCATCTACGTGATGGTGCGCTTCAACGAGAAGCGTAATCCCGAGCCGTCCCGCACCTCGCACAACACCCCGATCGAAGTCATCTGGACGGTCGTACCGATCTTCATCCTCGTGGCCATCGCCATTCCGTCGTTTCGGCTGCTCTTCGCCCAGTACGATTTTCCCAAGGCCGACGTCACGATCACGGCGACCGGCAATCAATGGTACTGGTCCTACGAATATCCCGACGAGGGCATCAGCTTCGATTCGATCATGGTGCAGGATGCCGATCTGAAGCCGGGCCAGCCCCGTCTCCTCACCGTGAACAACGAGGTCGTGGTGCCGGTGAACAAGAACGTTATCGTCGGACTGAAGTCGAACGACGTGATTCACGACTGGGCGATGCCCTCGTTCGGCGTCAAGCTCGACGCGGTGCCCGGCCGCCTCCAGAAGACCTGGTTC
>CAZHCN010000400.1:0-1531 GCA_964530895.1 uncultured Methyloceanibacter sp.
GGCACGTGCCGGGAAGCCATGGAATTTTATGCCAAGGTCCTCGGCGGCAAGATCCTGATGATGATGACCTTTGCCGACATGCCGTTGGATCCGCCTGCATCGCCGGACGTTCGCGATCTCGTCGCGCATGCCCGCCTGGCGATCGGCGACGAAGTGCTGATGGCGTCGGACGCCCCTGCGGACCGTTTCGAGAAGCCACAAGGCTTTTACGTCACGCTCAATATCAAAGATCCCGCCGAAGCCGAGCGCGTCTACAACGCGCTCACCGAAGGCGGCACGGTGGTGATGCCGCTTGCCGAGACCTCCTGGGCTCGCAAATTCGCCATGCTCAAGGACCGCTTCGGCACGCCGTGGATGATCAACTGCGAGAAGCCGCAGCAAGCCCAGGCAAGTAGCGCGGCGTAAAGGAAAACTCGTATGCCCTACGTCGATGGATTTGTCGTGCCGGTGCCGAAGAAGAAGGTCGATGCCTACCGCCGCATGGCACGCAAGGCGGGCAAGATCTGGCGGGAATTTGGCGCCCTGGAATTCCGCGAAGGCATCGCCGACGACGTGAAGAAGGGCAAGGTCACGTCGTTTCCGCAAGCGGTAAAGCTCAAGCCGACCGAGACGGTGGCCTTCTCCTGGATCGTCTACAAGTCGCGCGCCCATCGCGACCGCGTCAACGCCAAGGTGATGAAGGACCCCCGCCTCCACAAGATGATGGAGACCAAGGACATACCCTTCGATCCCAAGCGCATGATCTATGGCGGCTTCAAGCTCCTCGTCGATATGTAACGATTGGAGGCTCGGCGGGCCTCCGGCGCGGCCCTCGGCCAGCCCCAGATTCGCGTAGACGGCCCTATTGCGCGTTATATGATGCCCCGTTTGAGCAGGCCGTGCGGGGGTTCCAATGCGTTATTCCATCGATGCGACGAACATCTCGCATGAACGATTGGAAGATGAGGTCATCATCATCAACTTGGCGCGCGGAGCGTATTATTCCGGCTCGGGGCCTGCGGCCGACGTCTGGACTCTCATATCCCAAGGAGCATCAGTGGAAGAGGCCACGGCCCTGCTCAGTGCCGCCTATGCTCACGACGCGGAGATGGTGAGGAAGGACGTCGAGCAGTGCGTCGCAACCATGATCGAGCGCGAAATCATCCGGGGCGACGAGACGCCCAGCCGGCCAACGGCCGATCTGGCGCTTCCCAAGGGCGCGCGAAGCGCGTGGACGATGCCCAATTTCGATGAATGCATGGACATGTGGGACTTGATTCAGCTCGATCCCATTCATGACGTCGGCGAAGCCGGATGGCCATTTGCTCCTGCCCCGAAGGTATGACGGCGATAGAGGCGTATGCTGAGGCTGTCGCGCGACGTGCCCACGCGGTCTTGTCGAAATCTCCCGCGCGCCGGGAGGTCTTCTCGATCGGCGAGTTCTCCTTCGAGCTGAGCTGTCCGGATGAGCCCGACAACTGGCTCGGTTACGCGCTGATGTCCGGGCCACCAAATACAGGCAGTATGCATCGGGTGACGGTGTGGGACGGCA
>CAZHCN010000401.1:0-1529 GCA_964530895.1 uncultured Methyloceanibacter sp.
GTGCCTTTCGACTGGAGCGGTGCCTATCTCGGGTTTCATCTGGGCGGCGCGCTCGACCTCGCGGACATCTACGATCCGTTCGGGCCTTCGATCTTCGGCGACACCATTCGCAAATCGGGACCGCTCGCCGGCGGCCAGGCGGGATACAACTGGCAGCAGGGCTCAACGCTTTTGGGCGTCGAGGCCGATGTCAGTTGGGCGGATCTCGGCGGCACCAACACCTGCTTCGCCTATAGCGGCTACTATATCAGCGCGAATTGCCGCGCGGACGTGAACGCGCTCGGAACCTTCACGGGCCGTCTCGGTTGGGTGCTGCCACGGGATGGTAGAACGCTCGTCTTCGGAAAAGCGGGCCTCGCCTGGGCGCATACGGAGATCGAGGCAACGCCGAATGGCGGTCTCGGATTTGAGAGAACCACCGAAAGCGGCGTGGACTGGGGCTGGACTGTCGGCGGCGGAGTCGAGCGGGCGATCGCCTCGCGCTGGACGGTGAAGGCCGAATACGACTTCCTGTCCTTCAATCAAGGTTTCGCTGCGCCTCACAGCATCTTCCAGAGCGCGCCACCGGGCCCGCCAGACACGGATGTGAGCGGGGCCCCGACCGATCGCGATCGGGACATCCACCAGTTCAAGGTCGGCGTGAACTACCTGTTCGGCGCGGCGCGCGGACCTGACATGCCCCTCGACGCTCACGGCCCGACCCTCCCGAAGGGCTACACGCTGACGGTGGGCGCACGCTACGTCTATGGCTGGGGTCAGTTCCACAAGGACCTCGGCATTCAGGGCGAAGGCCTCGGATCGCTCGCCTCGCGGCTGACCTACGAGAATTCTCAGACGAGCGGCGGGGAAGGCTTTGCGCGCCTCGACACGCCGTTCGGGATCATGGTCAAAGGCCTTATCGGCGGTGCAAGCGGCGGTGGAAAGTTGAACGATGAGGACTGGGACCTTGCTTTCCCCATGGCCGACGTCGCCTACTCGAACACGCTGTCATCGGTTGACAACGATATCCGATACGGGTTCGTCGATTTGGGTTACGCCGTGTGGCGCGGAGCCCGACACTCGGTCGCACCGTTTGTCGGCTACACCCAGTTCAAGCAAGACATGACCGGCTTGGGCTGCCGGCAGATTGCCAATCGCTTCTCCGACTGCGACCCGCCTATTGCCGCAAACGTCCGTGGCATCACCGAGGACGACACATGGCAAGCTCTGCGGCTCGGCGTCGCGATCGACGTGATGCTCGCGCCGCGGATCAGCCTCGCGGGCGATGCGGCCTACCTCCCTTATGTGAAATTCAAGGGCACGGACGACCATATCCTGCGCAACCTTGTGTCGCCCGAACACGGAAGGGGCGTCGGCGTGCAACTCGAGGCGACGCTATCCTACGCACTAACCGACGCCTTCAGCGTTGGGGTCGGCGGGCGCTACTGGTCGATGTGGACCACGAGCGGCGACGTCAACTTCGGCGGCACCGGCACGATCATTCCGATGCGCTATGCCGCCGAGCAGGCGCACCTTCTCGTGCAAGGCTC
>CAZHCN010000402.1:0-1521 GCA_964530895.1 uncultured Methyloceanibacter sp.
TCGAAGCTCTTGGTGAGGCCGTGCACGTCGATGGCGATCTCTTTCATCGCTGCACCATTTGCTCGCTCGATCCGAGCGTGACCGTGATCGGCTGACCGGCGGTGAGCTCGGCGGCGGCCTCTTGCGGCCGCGCCTCGACCAGGTACACGAGCTTCTTGCGCTGCTCCTGGGAGAAGATGACGGGCGGCGTGAACTCCGCGTCGCGGGCGATGAAGTTGATCTTGGCCGTCAAGCCCGGCGGACAGCCGTCGCAGGAGACTTTGACGATCTCGCCGACATGGAGCTTGGCCCGGTCCGGCTCGGAGACGAAGAAGCGGGCCTTGAGATTGCCCGGCGGCAACAGCGCCACCACGCCCTGGCCGGCATTCACCACCTCGCCGGGGCGGAAATAGACCTCCTCGATCGACCCGTTCGCCGGCGCATAGACCTGGCGCTTGGCCAGGTTCTTCTCGGCTTCGTCGAGGGAGTGCTTCGCCTCGGTGACGGAGGCGGCCGCAGCCTCGATAATGCCCGACCGGTTGGGTATCTGCGCCGCCTCGATGCGCCGCTGCGCCTCGGCCACCGCCGCCTGATTGCTGTCGTGCTGGGCCACCGCATCGTCGAGCTGCGCCTTGGCCACCCAGCCTTTGTCGTAGAGCGCCTGCACGCGGTCCAAGTTCAGCTGCGACTGCTTGAGCATGGCTTGCGCCCGGACAAGCGCGGACTTCAGCACATCGATCTCCTGCGGCCTTTGCATCTCGGCTTGCGCGTCCGCGAGCCGGGCTTGCGCCTCCGACACCCGGGCCTTCGCCGCTTCGACCGCCGCTTCCTGCTCGGAGCTTTCCAGCGTGAAGATCGGATCCCCCGTCTTGACGTGATCGCCTTCCTGCACGTCGAGCGTGGCGATGCGGCCCCCCTGCTCCGAGCCCACCAGCACGAGGTCGGCCTCCATATAGCCCGGCACTTCCGCGCCGTGGTTGGCCGGATAGGTGAACCAGACCAACGCGACCACGGCCGTGACGATGAGGCCGATGACGAGGAACGCTGTGCGGCTCATTACGCCTCGTCCTTCACTTTGATGGCGTCGACGATGAGATCGATATGGGTCTTGAGCATCGCGTCGGTATCGAGGTGATGATGCCGCTCGAACAGCGCGCGCCAGATGACCGCCATGAGCATCGGCGCGACCAGCAATTGCGGGAATTCGCGCAACTCGGTCTCGCGGAACTCGCCGCGCGCAACGCCGCGGTCGATCAGCCCCCTCAGCGTCTCGAGCCCGCGCGCCACGACGGTGTCGAAGTAGAACTTCGTCAGCTCGGGATGCTTGTGCCCTTCGGCGATGAGAAGCCGCACGATGAACACGCGCTTCGAGCACACGAGCTCCTGGATGAAGCCGAGGAACGGCCCCTTGAGGAAATCCTCGACCGAGAGCGTGGTCGTTTCGATCTGCCCGCGCATCACGTCGAAATGCGAGGTGATGACGCCGCGCACCACCGCCTTGAACAGCTCTTCCTTGGTCTTGAAGTAGAGATAGGGCAGGCC
>CAZHCN010000403.1:0-1520 GCA_964530895.1 uncultured Methyloceanibacter sp.
TAAGCTCTCGATCTTCAGGTAGACGAGATATGGCCTTCATCCGCAGCGTGTTAATCTCGATCGCGGGCCTAATACTCACGATGGCTGTCGCCGTCGCGCAGTCTGAAAAACCAAACGTCGTGATTATTCTTGCTGATGATCTCGGCAACGCCGACCTCGGTTATCGCGGCAGCGACATCAGGACGCCCAATATCGACAAGCTCGCAGAGGGTGGCGTGCGCCTCGAGTCCTTCTACGGCATGCCGGTGTGCACGCCGGCGCGCGCGGAGCTCATGACTGGGCGGTACGCGATGCGCTACGGCCTAGAGACGCTGGTGATCTTTCCTAGCCATACTTATGGGCTCCCCACCGATGAGCGCACGCTGGCCCAGGGGCTCAAGGATGCCGGCTACGACACAGCTATGGTCGGGAAGTGGCATCTGGGACATGCGGACAAAAAGTATTGGCCGCAGAACCGCGGCTTCGATCGTTTCTACGGCAACCTCGTCGGCGAGGTCGACTACTTCACTAAGGAGCGGGGCGGGATCGTCGATTGGCAGCGCGACGGGACGTTCCTAAAGGAGGACGGCTACTTCACCACGCTGATTGGGAACGAGGCCGTAGATATCATCGAGAGCCACGACACCGCAAACCCGCTGCTCCTTTATGTCGCCTCGCTCGCGCCACACGCGCCGTACCAAGCGCCCGAGGAAGACATCGCGGCCTACAAGGATTTGGCCGGAGACATACACCGGCAGACTTATGCTGCGATGATTACCGATCTCGACAAATTGGTCGGGCGCATCGTCGATGCGCTCAAGCAGAAAAAGATGCTCGACAACACTCTCATTATTTTCTCAAGCGACAACGGCGGCGCCACCAGCGCGCTGTTCGCGACCGGCGCGCGCTCGCCGGAAGAGCGCGAGGAGAGCGGCGGCGTTGGGCTCGAGCAGAAGACGCCGGCCTCGAACGCCCCATTCCGGGGAGGGAAGGGCTCGCTCTACGAGGGCGGCGTGCGTGTGCCGACCATCTTCTACTGGCCTGCCAAGCTAAAGCCGGGCGTCGTGAACGAGCCGTTGTCCATGGTCGACGTGATGCCGACTGTTCTCGCGCTTGCGGGCGGCGAGGGAAGCCCCGACCATCCGTTCGACGGTAAGGACATATGGCCGACGCTAGCGCAGGGCGAGCCCTCGCCGCATGAGGATGTCCTGATCAACGTCGAGGCGTTTCGCGGGGCGATCCGCAAAGGCAACTGGAAGCTGGTGAAGATCGCCCTGCTGCCCGGCAAGACCGAGCTCTTCGACCTGTCGAAGGATCCAGGCGAAGAGCACAACGTGGCCGATCAGAATCCTGACATCGTGGCCGATCTGGAGTCCCGTCTTTTGGCCTATGCCAAGGAGAAGAAGCCGAGCGAGTGGATCAAGGCCCAGCCGGCCTTCCTCGGTGCGCAGGGCAAGACGATTTTCGACCCCGATTTCGACATCGACGATGGAGGCCTGCCGCATGAGAAGCCGGTCTTGCCGCCGAACTAAGGCAAGTCC
>CAZHCN010000404.1:0-1516 GCA_964530895.1 uncultured Methyloceanibacter sp.
GAGAGGAAGGGCCGGCAGCCCAATTCGCGCGGATCAAGGCGAAGATCGACGCCTCGCCGTTACGGAGAGATCCCAACCTCCCGTCCGACTTCGATCCGGTCCTGTATGTTCTCGCCTATCCCGATCTCTTCGAGAACGAGGTCGACCCCTACCATCACTTCCTGGCCCACGGCAGGACGGAAGGCCGTCCGTGGCGCTAGAGCGCCGCTTCCCGGCTATTTGGACTTGGGAGCAGGAGCACGATCAACCGGCTCCGCGGAGAGCGCCTTCACGTAGATGACCTTGCCGTCGCCGGGCCCGTAGAAGTCCGGCAGCCGCGCCTGCTCGGCGAAACCCATGCGCTTGTAAAAGCCGCGCGTCGGCGCATAGCGGTCGGAGGAGGACGTGTCTGCGTAGATGCGCTTGGCCCCCGCCTTGCGCATGGCCGCTTCCGCGCGTGCATAGACATGGGTACCGAGCCCCCGCCCCTGCTCCTCCGGCGCCACGGCAATCCAATACAGATCGAACGAATCCTGCGTGCCGTCGATCGGGCCGTAGCAGGCATAGGCCACGAGCCCCGACCCGCGCTCGGCCAGCACAAAGTGATAGCCGGAGCGGATGCCCTTGGTGAGCCGCTCGGTGACGAGGTCGCCGGCGATGTCGACCTCCGCCGCGCTGAAAAACCCCGTCGAGGTCACCAGCGAGCGCACGCGGCCCACATCGTCGGCCATCACCGCGCTCCGCCATTCGAGCGCCGGGCGTGCCGGCTTCGGCGTTCCGGCCGTCACCGCCGGAACCGCTTCCCTCGCCGCCCCATGTCCCGCCGCGAGCCCGACGAAGAAGTTCCGCGCGTTGATGCCGAGCGTACGGACCCGGTACCCGCCTTCCTGGATTACGACCGTGGAATAGCCCTGCTCGCCGATCATGCGGCCGAGCTGCTCGAAATCGCGGGCGCGGTTCGACCACGTGCCGGTGGGGTCGCCCCGCGCCGTGTCGAGGCCGAGCGAGACGACGAGGTAAGCGGGCGCGAATCGCTTGATGCGGCGCAAGGCTTCGGCCACGGCGTTGCGGTGCTGCTCCGGCGTGATGTGCTCGGCCAGCGGAATGTTGAGATTGTAACCCGCGCCGGGCCCCATCCCCGTCTCGTCGCGGAACCCCGTGAAATACGGATAGGCAAAGCTCGGATGGCCGTGCACCGACACGGTCAGCACGTCGGAGCGGTGATAGAAGATCTCTTGCTGGCCGTTGCCGTGGTGATAGTCGATGTCGAGGATGGCGATCTTGCCGTAGCGGGACAGCATCTGCGCCGCGATGGCCGCGTTGTTGAAATAGCAGAAGCCGCCAAACGTGCTCGTCTCGGCATGGTGGCCGGGCGGCCGCACCAGGGCATACGCTAGCCCCGTCCCTTCCAGCACCTTCTCCGCCGCGGTCAGCGCGCAATCCACCGCCGAGCGCGCCGCGAGATAGGCGCTCTCGTTCAGCGGCGTGAACGTGTCGATGCAGTAATAGCCGGCGAGCACCGTCTCGTCCTTCGGCG
>CAZHCN010000405.1:0-1509 GCA_964530895.1 uncultured Methyloceanibacter sp.
GTGGCCATCGTGCTCTATCCCATCATGATGAAGGGTCACACCAACGGGGCTGCGAGTGACGGCCCGCCACAGCGCGCGCTCCTCACCGTCCTGTTCGGCGCGGCGCTCGGCTTCCTCGTCACGCTGACCTCGGTCGGCGCGGGCGCGATCGGCGTCGTCGTGTTGGCGATACTGTTTCCCTTGCTGCCGGCGAAGCGCATCGTCGGTACGGACATCGCGCATGCCGTGCCGCTCACCCTCGTGGCGGGCGCCGGCCATCTCGGCCTCGGCCATGTCGATCCGTGGATCTTGGTGGCGCTGCTCTGCGGCTCCATCCCCGGCATCTTATTCGGCACGCGGCTCGCCGGCGTCGCGCCCGAATGGCTGCTCAGGCCGCTCCTTGCGCTCACCCTGTGCTACGCGGCCTACGCGCTGCTCTACAAATAGCCGTCTTACGCCACGTCCTTCTCAAGCACGCCCAGCGTCTCGTCTATAGTGTGCTTGGCCGCGGCGAGCGCGTCCTGTTTGGTTAAGGACAGCGTTCGCAAGGGCGACTGCGCCAAGATGGGAAGGTCGGCCCGGGTCGGATGGATGCTCGCGCACCAATTCGACCATTCGTGCCGCAGGTGAATCTCGTATCCGCGATAGTGGGATCGATCGTTCGGCATGGGACTCCTCCGCGCGAGTGTCCCCCCGTATGACAATAACGCCGTGATCCGGCCTAGGTTTCCCCCACTTTGTGGCAAGAAAGTGCGCGTCCGGCCTAAATCGGCTTATATGGTTGAGACGGCTTTCAGGATGCCCGCGGCGAAAGGGGCCAGCTCATTGTGCAGTGCGGAACCCGAGAGTGGGTAGCGCAGTTCTATAGGCATACAGCGGCTCCAAGCTCCCCGCCGACATCACCGTGACTGGACCTCTCCGGGTCCCCGCCGACATTGCCTGATTGGAGCATAGGCCCCGCCGAGACAGCAGAAGCCCCGGACCGACCGTCCGGGGCTTTCGCGATCAGGAGGCCGCGCGGCGGCGACTTCGGCGCGCGGAATCAAAAAGCCCCGGCAGGTGAACCGCGCCGGGGCTTTTCGACGTTAGATCAAGGGCCGCTAGTCGGGATTGTCGACGCAGGCCTGCTGATCCTCATCCCACACCTGACCGTCCCCACAGTCGTCGGGACCGGCAAACGCAGCCGTGGCGAGCGGACCCATGAGGCCGAACGCAACGAGCACCGCGAACAGAGTCTTCATCTAGGTAGACTTTCTATTAGTGACACCGGAAACCGGCCGAGCAGAAAGCTAGGAGCGCCTCGCGGCAAACGCGCGACCCGACGGCGGCGGACTCGGTATTTTTCGCGGCTGGAATTGCGGCCGACGCGCAAAGTTTTTCCAAGCGGAGGGCGCCTCTGAGCCTGGGGTGGAGCGAATTGACGCGAACGATGCCGCACGCTCCCGGCCGGCAGCCAAGGCCACAGCAAGAGTGGAAATGCCCGACATCCCAGCATTCCTTGATAGGCGAGCAAGCATCCGATGAAACATT
>CAZHCN010000406.1:0-1502 GCA_964530895.1 uncultured Methyloceanibacter sp.
ATGCGCGGCTCGCCGCCTAGCGGGCCCTTTTCCATACATCAGAGCGGCGGTTGCGGTGTGCGGATCGGCGTGAGAGCACGGCCATGGAGTTCACAGTCGGATCGGCCATTCGTCTCGGCTGGGAGACGTTCAAGACGCGCCCGTGGTTCTTCATCGGCGCGAGCGCGATCATCGTTCTTGCCAATGCTCTGTCCAGTATGCTCAGCGCCGTCGTCGATGTCCGCGGTACGTTCGAGGATCCCTCGTTGCTGGGGCAGGCGGTCGACTTTGCCCTCAGCTCGCTTGTCGACATGGGCATGATCGCGTTCTACCTCGCCGCCCATGCCGATCCGGAAACCGTAGAGATGTCGCAGCTGTGGCATCCTCGGCCCTACCTGAAATATCTCGCCACGTCCTTCCTGGTCTATTGCGTGGTCGGCTTTGGGCTCCTGCTTCTCATCGTGCCGGGCATCATCGCCATCGTGGTCTTCATGTTCGCCATGATCATCGTCATCGATCAGGATCTCGGGCCGATCGACGCGATGAGCGAGAGCATGCGCATCACAAGGGGCTACCGGTGGCCGCTCTTGGGCTTGGCCGCCGCGCAGATTGCCATCGGCGTGGCGGGCGTCCTTGCGCTCGGGGTCGGCGTTCTCGTGGCGCTTCCCGTCGTGATGATTTCGCTCGTCCACGCCTACCGCGTGCTCTTGAGCAAGGCGGGACCGCCCCCGGTCGAGACCGTGGGCAGCTCAGGCGTGCGGGAGGGATAGGGACAGCGCGCCTACTCGGCGGGAACGAGAGGCTCGTCTTGCGTCTTTGCCGCCTCGGCGGCGTTGCGCGGATTTCGGTAGACGAATGCCGGCGCGGGTTTGGCGGCCTCTTCCTTGGCGAGCTTCACCATCTCGGCGTGATAGGGCGAGAGCGCGCAAGCGGGGTCGGTGTTGCGCGGATCGCGGGTGATCGCCATGGCCTGGCAGCGGCAGCCGCCGAAGTCGATTTCCTTGAAGGCGCAGGATCGGCACGGCTCCTTCATCCAGTCGGTGCCGCGGAAGGCGTTGAACGCTTCGCCGTCCATCCAGATGTCGAGCAGCTTCTTGTCGCGCACGTTGTCGAACTTGAGGCCGGGAATGGTCTCCGCGGCGTGGCAGGGCAGCACCTTGCCCGCCGGCGTGATGTTCATGAAGCCCTTGCCCCAACCGCCCATGCAGGGCTTCGGGCGCTTCGCGTAATAGTCGGGCACGACCATGTCGATGGTGAGCACGCCCTTCAAGCGCTCGCGCGCGGCCTCGACATACTCGATGGAGGCCAGCGTCTCCTCATAGGTCGGGATCAGGGCCGCACGATTGAGGAACGCCCAGCCGTAATATTGCGCGTGCGCGATCTCGATGCGTTGGGCGCCGAGCTCGACGGCCATATCGATAAAGCGCGGCACGTTGTGGATGTTGTGGCGGTGGATCGGCGCGTTGACCGTCAGCGGCAGGCCAAGCTCGGTGACCCAGCGGGCGACGTCCAGCTTCTTCTGC